>NZ_CP019724.1:7110000-7470198 GCF_002005225.1 Streptomyces pactum | reverse complement strand
CTTGACGTATTAGTCATCACATCAAACAAAACGGTCCGGCAAGGAAGCCGGACGGTACGACAGCAAGGGCCCGCACCATGTCGAAGCGCTTCACCTCGCTCGCCTTGACAGCACACCCTCCGGCTGCCACGCACCGCGGGCGAGGACGCTCACGCCGAGCCGTCGCCCCGTTCGCCGCCGCCTCCGTCCTGGTCGCCGGGGCGGCGCTCACGGGCTGCGGACAGCAGCGGGACGCCGACGTGTACACCGTGATGAACTCCTCGACCGACGAGTCGTACCACCGCTGGGACGCGGAGGCGATGGCCCGCTGCGGCGAACGGCTGGGCGTCACCATCGAGCAGCAGAGCGTCCCGGCGTCGCAGGTGATGACGAAGGCGCTGCGCATGGCGTCGTCCAAGTCGCTGCCGGACGTCGTGCAGTTCGACGCGTCCGAGATGCCGACCTTCGCCGACGCCGGGGGCCTGGTCGACCTGCGGACCCTCGGGCTGAGCACCGAGGACATCCCCGAGGGCATCGTCGACTTCGGCTCGTACCAGGGGACGTACTACGGTGCGGCCCGCTCCGTGAACACGCTCGCGCTCTTCTACAACAAGGACGTCCTCGACCGGGCGGGCGTCGAGGTGCCCACCACCTGGGCACAGTTGCGCGAGAGCGCGGAGAAGCTCACCCAGGGCAGGCGGTACGGGCTGGCGCTCAGCGCGGGCGGCGCGGAGGACGGCGTCTTCCAGTTCATGCCGTTCATGTGGTCCAACGGCGGTGACGAGACCGACCTCGACGGTCCGCGGGTCGTCGAGGCCCTCGACTACTGGAAGGGCCTGCTGAAGGACGGTTCGCTGTCGAAGTCGACGGTCAACTGGACGCAGGCGGACGTCAACGACCAGTTCATGGCCGGCAACGCGGCGATGATGATCAACGGGCCGTGGCAGGTGGAGACACTGAACAGCGACAAGTCGCTGCACTGGGGCATCGCGCCGATCCCCGTGCCCGAGACCGGTGACGACTCGGTGGGCCCGCTCGGCGGTGCGGTGCTGACCGTGCCCAACACCGGTGACGAGGCGCGGGAGAAGACGGCCGGGAAGATCGTGGCGTGTCTCTCCAGCGAGCAGGAACAGCTCACCTACGCGCTCAATAGCTGGATGGTCCCGGCCAACGCCAAGGCCGCCGCCGTCTGGCGCGAGCGGGTGCCGGAGCTGGACTCCCTCGCCGACCAGGTGGCCGTCGCCCGGTCCCGGACCGCGAAGCTCGGCGCCGGCTGGTCGAGCGTGTCGCTCGCCCTGCAGAGCGCCTTCCAGTCCGCCCTGACCGGCCAGTCCAGCGAGACCGCCCTGAAGCGCGCCCAGCAGCGGGCCACGAGCGGGAACTGAGGTACGCGCCCATGACCACGTCCACCGTCACCGCCCGGACGCCGGCGAAGGCGTCCACGACGGCCACCGCGCCGGACCCGGACCGGCTCAGGCGCCGGCGCCGGCTCGCCCAGTGGGGGTTCGTCGCCCCCGCCGTCGTCTTCATGCTGCTGTTCTTCGGCTACCCGCTCGTCCGCAACGTCGTGATGAGCTTCCAGCACTACACGCCGAAGACCTTCTTCACCGGTGAGGCGCCCTTCAACGGCACCGACAACTGGTCCAACGTGTTCCAGGACGCCCTGTTCGGCAAGGCGCTGTGGCACACGCTCGTCTTCACCGCGGGCTCGCTGCTGGGGCAGTTCTGCATCGGCCTGGCACTCGCGGTCTTCTTCAGCCGCCGCTTCCCGCTGAACGGGGTGCTGCGCTCGCTGATCCTGCTGCCCTGGCTGGTGCCCATGGTGGTGTCCGGCATCGTCTGGCGCCGCATCCTCGACCAGGACACGGGCGTGCTGAACTCGTTCCTGGACACCCTCGGGATCGGCGGCCACACGCCGTGGCTGACCAGTCCGGAGATGGCCCTGGTGTCGGTCATCCTGGTCAACATCTGGATCGGCATCCCGTTCAACATGGTCATCCTGTACGGCGGTCTGCAGGAGATCCCGAAGGAACTGCACGAGGCGGCCGCCCTGGACGGCGCGTCGGCCTGGCGGACCTTCCGCTCCGTCACCCTGCCGGTGCTCAAGCCGGTCGTCACGGTCGTGCTCGTCCTAGGCTTCATGTCGACCGTCAAGATCCTCGACCTGATCCTCGCCCTCACCGACGGCGGTCCCGCCGACGCCACCCAGACCCTCGGCACGCTGACCTACCAGAACTCCTTCGTGCAGTTGGACTTCGGCGCGGGCGCCGTCGTCGGCAACGTACTCATCCTGATCTCCGCCGTGTTCGCGGTGTTCTACCTGCGGGCCAACCGCACCGAGGGGAAGTGACCGACGATGGCAGCTCAGACGCCCACCGCGTCCCGGCGCCGCTGGGGCTCCACCGTCGCCGGTGTACTCCTCCTCGGCGTGATGCTGTTCCCGCTGTACTGGATGCTCAACACCGCGCTGCAGCCCGACTCCGGGCTCCTGCAGGTCGACCCGGTGCCGGGCAGCCTGGACCTGTCCGGCTTCTCCAAGGCCGTCAGCGACCAGGGCGGCAACCTGCTGACCTCGCTGGCCGTCTCGCTCGGCGCGGTCGCCATCTGCCTGGCGATCTCGGCGCCGGCGGCGTACGGGCTGGCGCGGTTCGGGCTGCGCGGCTCGCGCACCATCGTGTTCGGCACGCTGATCACCCAGATGGTGCCGGGCATCGTCATCGCCAACGCGCTCTACAACTCGTACGTCGACCTGGGCCTGGTCAACTCCTACTTCGGCCTGATGCTGGCGGACGCCTCGTTGGGCATCCCGTTCTCCATCGTGCTGATGCGCTCCTTCATGGTGTCGATCCCGGGCGAGGTGATCGAGGCCGCGCAGATCGACGGCGCCGGGCCGGTGCGGACGTTCGTGCGGGTGGTGCTGCCGATGAGCCGCAACTCGCTGATCACGGCCGGACTGTTCGCGTTCCTGTTCTCGTGGAGCGACTTCATGTTCGCGCTCACCCTGAACACGACCGACGACGTCAAGCCCATCACCCTGGGTATCTACCAGTACATCGGCGCGCACGTCGGCGACTGGGGCTCGGTGATGGCCGCCTCCGTGCTCTCCGCGGTACCGGCGGCGATCCTGCTGGTCCTCGCCCAGAAGTACATCGCCGCCGGGATCACCGGCGGCTCCGTCAAGTGACCCCTGAACGCACCCCCGTACGCATGGAGATGAGCTGCACAGCATGAGTGACTTCCCCAGTTTTCCGCCCGGTTTCGTGCTCGGTGCCGCGACCGCCTCGTACCAGATCGAGGGCGCGGCACGGGAGGACGGCCGCGGTCCGTCGATCTGGGACACCTACAGCCACACCCCCGGCCTGGTGGTGAACGGCGACACCGGTGACGTGGCCTGCGACCACTACCACCGCTACCGGGAGGACGTGGCGCTGCTGCGCGACCTGGGCGTGGACTCGTACCGCTTCTCGATCGCCTGGCCGCGCATCGTGCCGGAGGGTTCCGGCACGGTGAACCCCAAGGGCCTGGACTTCTACTCCCGTCTGGTGGACGAGCTGCTCGCGGCGGGTGTCGAGCCGGCCGCCACCCTCTACCACTGGGACCTGCCGCAGGCCCTGGAGGACCGAGGTGGCTGGCGGGTGCGGGAGACGGCGGAGCGGTTCGCCGAGTACACGGCCGTGGTCGCGGAGCACCTGAGCGACCGGGTGCCGCGCTGGATCACCCTCAACGAGCCGTGGTGCAGTTCCTTCCTCGGCTACTCCATCGGGCGGCACGCGCCCGGTGCCAGGGAGGGCCGGGGCGCGCTGGCCGCCGCCCACCACCTGCTGGTCGGCCACGGACTGGCGGTGCGGGCGCTGCGGGCGGCCGGGGTACGGGAGGTCGGCATCACGCTCAACCTGGACCGCAACCTGCCGGCCACCGACTCCCCCGCCGACCTGGCGGCCGTGGTCCGCGCGGACACGCAGCACAACCTGGTGTGGACCGAGCCGATCCTCGCGGGCCGCTACCCGGCCACCGAGGAGGAGACCTGGGGCGAGCTGATCACCGGGGAGGATTTCCGGCGGGACGGCGACCTGGAGCTGATCTCCCAGCCGCTGGACTTCCTCGGCGTCAACTACTACCGGCCCATCGTGGTCGCCGACGCCCCGCACCGCGAGAGCGACCCGGCGCGACGGGTGGCGACCGACAACCGCTACGAGGAGGTCGGGTTCCCCGGTGTCCGGCACACGGCGATGGGCTGGCCGGTCGTCCCGGACTCCTTCACCGACCTGCTCGTCCAGTTGAAGAAGCAGTACGGTGACGCGCTGCCGCCGATCCACGTCACGGAGAACGGTTCGGCGGAGGACGACGCGCCCGCCGCCGACGGCACGGTGCACGACGCCGACCGCGTCGCCTACCTGCGCGACCACCTCACCGCACTGCGGGCGGCGATGGACGCGGGCGTGGACGTACGCGGGTACTACGTGTGGTCGCTGCTGGACAACTTCGAGTGGGCGTACGGCTACGACAAGCGGTTCGGCATCGTCCGGGTCGACTACGACACGCAGGAGCGCACACCGAAGGACAGCTACCGCTGGTACCGGGAGCTGATCGCCGCGAACCGGGGGTGACATCGGAGCGCGGGGGCCTCGGCCGGGCGGCCCCCGCGTCGGCTCACGTCCCGCCTCGGCTCACGTCCCGCCTCGGCTCACGTCCCGCCTCGGCTCACGACCCGCCTCGGCTCACGACCCGCCTCGGCTCACGTCCCGCTTGAGCGCGCGTCCCGCTCGGCGCACGCCGCCGGATCGGCCAGCACCTCGCGGACGATCACGCCGGCCGCGCCCCGGGCCGCGTCACCGAGCGAGGACGACGCGCGCAGCCGCTTCCCGCCCTCGCTCCACAGCCCGGAGACGACGCGGAGGGAGAGTTCGCGGTCGACGGCGGGGGCCAGCCAGTCCATCAGCTCCCGGTAGACGCCGCCGAGCATCACCGCGTCGGGGTCGAAGAGGTTCACCGCGCCCGACACGACGACGCCCAGTTGCCGCCCGGCACGCTCGACCGCCGACAGCGCGGCCGGGTCGCCCCGCCGGGCGCGGCGTTCGAGTTCGGCGACACCCTGTACGCCCGCGTCCGGGTCGATGCCCGCGGCCCCCAGCAGCGCGGCCTGGCCGGCGTACTGCTCCAGGCAGCCGCGCGCGCCGCACCGGCACAGCGGCCCTTCCGGATCGACGACCATGTGACCGATCTCCCCGGCGAACCCGTGCGCACCGCGCAGCAGTTCGCCCCCCAGCACCAGGGCGCCACCGATGCCGATCTCGCCGGTCAGGTACAGGAAGCTGCGGACGCCTTCGGTGCCCGCGCCGAACCACAGCTCGGCGAGGGCGGCGGCGTTGGCCTCGTTGTCGGAGCTGACCGGCAGGGGGCGGTGGGCGGGGCGCAGGGCGAGGAGCGCCTGGGCGAACAGCCCCTCGACCGCGACCCGCTGCCATCCCAGGTTGGGGGCCTGGCGCACGGTGCCGCCGGTCACCAGGCCCGGCAGCGCGACATGGACGCCCGCCGGGACGAGGTCCTGCTCGGCAGCCGAACCGATGGCGCGGGCCGTCAGCCGGGCCGCGCGGGCCAGCACCTCGGAGGGCTGGACCCCTCGGTTGTCGAAGTGCTCCACGAGCCGGACCCGGTCGGTGCCCGCGAGATCGACGACGCACACGGTGACGTAGTCGATGTTGATCTCGACACCGAGACCCGCCGGGCCCGACCGGGAGACCTTCAGGACGGTGCCCGGCCGCCCTGCCTGACCGCTGCTGGTCTTGCCCCACTCGGAGACGAAGCCGTACTCCAGCAACTGCTCGACCAGGGACGACACCGCCGCACGCGTCAGCCCGACGTGCGTGGCGATACCGGCCCGGGTCGCCTCCCCCGCGTCGTGCACGGCCCTCAGGACGAGGCTGAGGTTGTGCCGTCTGACCGTGGCCTTGTCGGCCTTCGGCTCCAGGGGGGTGAGGTTGCTCTTCATGGTGCTGTCGAGCGTATGCGACGCCGGGGGCGCCGCCCCGAGCCCCCGCGCCCGGCCGGGATCCCCTTGCCCCTCCCCCGTCCCGCCCCTAGCCTGACTTTGTGCCGCAAATAAACAAAGCCCGATCGCACAACGCCGTGCCGGGCCCCAGCGACAACCTCACCCGCCTCCGCGTCGCCCTGACCGCCTTCTTCGCCCTCGACGGCTTCGTCTTCGCCGGCTGGGTCGTACGCATCCCCGCCATCAAGGAACAGACCGGCGCCTCCGCCAGCGCCCTGGGGCTGGCGCTGCTGGGTGTCTCGGCGGGTGCCGTCGTCACCATGACGCTCACCGGTCGGCTGTGCCGCCGCTACGGCAGCCACCCCGTCACCGTCGCCTGCGCGGTCCTGCTCTGCCTCAGCGTGGCCCTGCCCCCGCTCACCCATTCCGCGCTCGCCCTCGGCGCCGTACTGCTGGTGTTCGGCAGCGCGTACGGCGGGATCAACGTCGCCTTCAACAGCGCCGCCGTCGACCTAGTGGCCGTACTGCGGCGCCCGATCATGCCCAGCTTCCACGCGGCGTTCAGCCTGGGCGGCATGATCGGCGCCGGGCTCGGCGGGCTCGTCGCCGGGTCCCTGTCGCCGGTGCGGCACCTGCTCGGTCTCACCGTGACCGGCCTCCTCGTCACCCTCGTCGCGGGCCGCGCCCTGCTGCGCTGCGAACCCGCCGTGCCACCGGAACACACCGGCCGAACCGACCGGGACGGCAGCGCTCCCCGCCGGCTCGACCGCCGTACGCGCCGCCTCGTCATCACCTTCGGCCTGATCGCCCTGTGCACGGCCTACGGCGAGGGCGCCATGGCCGACTGGGGCGCTCTGCACCTGGAGCAGGACCTCGACGCCTCGCCGGGCATGGCGGCGGCGGGTTACTCCTGCTTCGCACTGGCCATGACCGTCGGTCGGCTGACCGGCACGACGCTGCTGGAGCGCCTCGGCCGGACGACCACGGTGGTGGCCGGCGGCACGACCGCCGTCGCCGGCATGCTGCTCGGTTCGCTCGCCCCGTCCGTCTGGGCGGCGCTGTTCGGCTTCGCGATCACCGGACTCGGGCTCGCCAACATCTTCCCGGTCGCGGTCGAACGGGCCGGGGCGCTGGGCGGTCCCAGCGGTGTCGCGACCGCGTCCACACTGGGCTACGGCGGCATGCTGCTCGGGCCGCCGGCCATCGGCTTCATGGCCGACTGGTTCTCCCTGCCGACCGCGCTCACCAGTGTGGCGGCGCTCGCGGCGGTGGCGGTACTCGTCACCGCCGCCACCCGGCGCGCGGCGGCAACGGGCTGAGGCCTGCCCCCATCCGGCAGAATCCCGCCATGGAGACTGCCACGTTCGTCCAAGTCCTGGACCGTGAAGGTGTGTTGCTCGCAAAGGCCGCCGAGGCGGCGGGCACCGGCGGCAAGGTGCCGACCTGCCCCGGCTGGCAGGTGCGGGACCTGCTGCGGCACACGGGGATGGTGCATCGCTGGGCGGCGGCGATCGTAGCCGAGGGGCACACCGCCCCCCGACGCGACGGTGGCCTGCCCGACCTCGACGGCACCGCGCTGCTGGCCTGGTTCCGGGAGGGACACCGCGGGCTCGTCGACACCCTCGCCGGTGCCTCACCCGACGTGCGCTGCTGGCACTTCCTGCCCGCGCCGTCGCCCCTGGCGTTCTGGGCCCGGCGCCAGGCGCACGAGACGACCGTGCACCGGATCGACGCCGAGTCGGCCAGCGGCGGCGAGCCCACCGGCATCGGCGTGGACTTCGCGGTGGACGGCATCGACGAGCTGCTGCGCGCCTTCCACGCCCGCCCGAAGAGCGCGGTCCGCACCGAGACACCCCGCACGCTCCGGGTGCGGGCGACGGACGCGCCCGGCGCCGTGTGGACCGTACGGCTGTCGACACGGCCACCGGAGACCGAACGCGGCGATGCCGGGCGCACCGGGGTCACCCATGACACCGAAGACACCGAGAACGTCGAGGACACCGAGGACGTCGAGGACGTCGACTGCGAGCTGGCCGGACCAGCCGCTCAGCTCTACTCGGCGCTGTGGAACCGTCGCCCGTTCCCGGAGGTGGCCGGCGACGCCTCGCTCGCCGCGTTGTGGCGTGAGAAGTCGGGCGTGACCTGGAACTGAGCGGGACCGCGCGGCGACGCCGGTCAGCCGGCCGGCACCCGGTGCGGCGCCGCCCGCCACCCCGGAGCACCTCGCCGGCCCCTGCCCGGCCCCGGACCCCAGGTCCGCACCGGTGCGAAGTGGCCGCGGCCGACGTCGTACTGCCGCATCGGCGCGGTTCTGGGAAGCTTGCCTGCATGGACACCTATGGGGGACGGCGCACGCAGGGCGAGCGGGACGCGATCACGGTGGAGATCGGATACGCGCTGAGCAGCGCGGCGTTCGCGGCGGCCGTGCTGTTCGGGGCCGTGGCGGGACCGGCGTATCTCTTCGGCCTGCCGTCCCGGATGCAGGGCGTGCTGGTCGGCTCGGGTACCGTGCTGGCCGTCGCGGTGTTCTCGGTCCGTGTGGTGAGCGTGCTGGTCCGGTTCGCCCGGGGCGGTCAGCCCAGCCAGCCCGGCCGCACCAACCCCGACTCGTAGGCCAGCACCACCAGTTGGGCCCGGTCGCGAGCGCCGAGCTTCACCATCGTACGGCTGACATGGGTCTTGGCGGTGAGCGGGCTGACGACCAGACGGCGGGCGATCTCCTCGTTGGACAGGCCGATGCCGACCAGCGCCATCACCTCCCGCTCCCGCTCGGTCAGCCGGGCCAGTTCGCCGGCCGCCGCGGGCTCCTTGGAACGGGCCGCGAACTCGGCGATCAGGCGGCGCGTCACCCCGGGTGAGAGCAGCGCGTCCCCGTCGACCACCGCCCTCACGGCACGCAGGAGTTCCTCGGGCTCGGTGTCCTTGACCAGGAAGCCCGAGGCGCCGGAGCGGATCGCCTCGAAGACGTACTCGTCGAGTTCGAAGGTGGTGAGCATGACGACCTTCACGTCCCGCAGTCCGGCGTCCCCGGTGATCCGGCGGGTCGCGGCCAGGCCGTCGAGGAGGGGCATGCGGATGTCCATCAGGACGACGTCGGGGCGCAGTTCGCGGATCGCGCGCACCGCCTCCTCGCCGTCGGCGGCCTCACCGGCCACCTCGATGTCCGGCTGTGCCTCCAGCAGCGCCCGGAAGCCGGCCCGTACCAGTGACTGGTCGTCGGCGAGCAGTACGCGGATCACCGGCCCTCCTCCTTGACGTCATCGACGTCCTCCTCGGCACCCCTGACGTCCTTGGCGCCCCTGACGCCCTCGGCATCCCTGACGTCCCTGGTGTGCTTCACGTCGATCGGCAGGGTCGCGAGCACCCGGAAGCCGCCGTCGGCGCGCGGACCCGCCTCGATGGTGCCACCCAGCGCCGCCGCCCGCTCCCGCATTCCGGCCAGCCCGTTGCCGCTGCCGCCCGCCTCGGCGCCGGTCGCGGGACCGTCGTCGTCGACGCGCAGCCGCAGCGTGCCGCCGTCCCGGCCCACGTGCACCCGCGCGCGCCGCGAACCCGAGTGCCGTACGACGTTGGTGAGGGCCTCCTGGACGATACGGAACGCGGCCAGGTCGGTACCGGGCGGCAGCCGTGGCGGCTCCCCCTCGAGCTCGACGGTGAGGCCCGCGCTCGCCGCCTGGCCGACCAGTTCGGGAAGCCGGTCCAGCCCGGGGGCCGGGGCACGGGGCGCGTCTCCGGGGGTGCGGAGGGTGTCGAGGACCTGGCGCACCTCGCCGAGCGCCTCCTTGCTCTTGGCCTTGATGGTGGTGAGCGCGGTGCGGGCCTGCTGCGGGTCGCTGTCGAGCAGGGCGAGACCGACCCCGGCCTGCACGTTGATGACGGAGATGCTGTGGGCGAGGACGTCGTGCAGTTCGCGGGCGATCCGCAGCCGCTCCTCGTCCGCGCGCCGCTTGGCCGCCTGGGCCCGTTCCGCCCGCTCCCGCGCCCACTGCTCCCGCCGGGCCCGGGTCAGCTCCGACAGTGCCACGATGGCCACCACCCAGGTGGCGATCACGATCTCCTGCCCCCAGGACGCGGCCGAGTCCCCGGACGGTGGCAGCCAGCGGTAGAGCCAGTGCGTCAGCAGGGCCAGCCCGGCCCACATCGTCCCCATCGCCGCCCACGCGGCCCTGCGGTGCCCGGCGACGACGGCACCGAAGCAGGCCACCGCGACGGCCACGAACACCGGCCCGTACGGGTATCCGGCGAAGAGGTAGACCAGGGTGGTGGCCGCCGTGCCGAACACCACGGGCACCGGGTACCACTGCCGCCACAGCAGGGCTGCTCCCGTCAGGAACAGCAGCACGCGCCCGAAGGGGTCCAGTGCGACCCGCTCCCCCTCCTGGGCGTGGGCGGCGAAGTTGGAGCCGACCAGCACGAACGCCGTGATCAGCAGGGTGGAGCGCCAGGGCCACCGGGCGCGGTGCCCCTCCTCGCCCCGGTGGTTCCACCACGGGGGTCCGGGCCGCCACCACTGCGGCGGCCCGCTCCCGTGCTCGCGCTGTCCGTCCATGGCCGCCACGCTAGACGCCGCGCACCGTGGGCAGCGTCACCCGCGCGTGGTGATCACGCGTACTCCCTGTGAAGTACGGCCTCCCCGTCCGGCCGCCCCGCCTCGCTACGGGAAGACCAGGCCCACCCCGTGGGCGAGCCGCTCCGCCGCGTGACGGAAGAACGCCTCCCGGTCCTCCACGACCCGATGGAACTGCCCGAACACCTCGAAGCCGACCAAACCGAACAACTCGGCCCAGGCGGCCACGAACGCCGTCACCGTCTCCGGTGGCAGGCCGGGGGCGAGATCCGCCGCCATCCGCTGGGCCTCGGGCCGCAGTTCGGCGGGCAACGGAGGCTTGGCCAGACCCGGGCCCCGGTGCGCGTCGCGCACGATGCCCATGAACACGTAGGCCACCCGGGCGGCGGCGGGGACGGTGTCGTCGGGCGCGCTGTAGCCGGGCACCGGCGAACCGTAGATCAGCGCGTACTCGTGGGGATGCGCCAGCGCCCACCCGCGGACCGCCTCGCACACCACGGTCCAGCGGCGGGCGTGCCCGGCACCGGCCGCCGCGTCACGGGCCGCCTCGGCGGCCTCACCCAGCGAGTTGTAGGCGTCGATGATGAGTGCGGTCAGGAGGTCGTCGCGGCTGGGGAAGTAGCGGTAGAGGGCCGAGGACGCCATACCCAGCTCGCGGGCCACGGCCCGCAGCGACAGCCTGGCGGCGCCTTCCGCCGCGAGCTGTGCGCGCGCCGCCTCCTTGATGGCGGCGGTGACCTCGATCCGGGCGCGGGCGCGGGCTCCGTGTGCGGTGCTGCTCATGGGGACCAGTGTTCCATGATCCAGAGCAGTGCACACAAAAGAGAGCAGTGCTCTTGCTTTGCCGTGTCGACCTCATGCAGACTGAAGCCCGGAGCGAGAGCAGTGCTCACAGAAGTGAGCAGTGCTCTCGCCGTCACCCAGCCGACCTGGAGGTCGTCCGATGTCGTCAGCGACGTATTACCGCAAGGGCAGCCCGATGGCCCTCCGGCTCAACAGCGTCATCGGCTGGCTGGCCCGGCACGGTGTCAGCCTCGCCGGCGCCGCGGAGATGTCCGTCCGCGGCCGCAAGAGCGGCCGGATGCAGCGGATCCCGGTCAATCCGCACAGTCACGGCGACGCGCGGTACCTGATCTCGGCGCGCGGTCACTCCCAGTGGGTCCGCAACATGCGCACCGCCGGGGGCGGCGAGTTGCGCGTCGGCCGCAAGGTCCGCTCCTTCACCGCGGTGGAGCTCCCCGACGAGGAGAAGCTCCCGATCCTGCGGACCTACCTGGAGAAGTGGGGTTGGGAGGTGAACCAGTACTTCCAGGGCGTCACCGCCAAATCCTCCGACGAGGAGATCGTCGCGGCCGCCCCGGACCACCCCGTCTTCCGGATCGAGACCGAGGACTGACGGACGACGCCCACCGGCGGAACGGCGACCACCGGCGGAACGACGACTGACGGAACGACCACCGGCGGATCAGGGCGGGCGGAATCCGGGACTCGCGGAATCCGGGACTGCCGAAATCAGGAACCGTTCTCGTCGCCCGCCCTCCCGGGAGCGTCCGCGGAGCCCGCCGCCCCCGCCGCCCCCGCGGGCCGGCGGTCCGTCGCCGCCAGCGCCCGCTGTGCCAGCGGGTGGCTGCGAATCAGCTCGCCCAGCGAGGTCGAACCCTGGGTGATGTCCTTGAACGCCTTCCAGGCCGGACGGAAACCGGTCAGGGCCGCGTGGAAAAGCCCCGGCCGGCGCTCGAACACCGCCAGCATGCGCTTGCCGACGCTCATCTCCACACCCAGCCCGGCCTTGATCGCGAAGGCGTAGTTCAGGGCCTGCTTGCGCGCGTCCACCGCGTCGTGCGCCTCGGAGATCCGCACCGCCCACTCCCCCGCGAGCCGCCCGGACCGCAGCGCGAAGGAGATCCCCTCGCGCGTCCACGGCTCCAGGAGCCCGGCGGCGTCACCGCACACCAGGACCCGGCCGCGCGACAGCGGCGAGTCGTCGGCACGGCAGCGCGTCAGGTGGCCGGAGGAGATGCTCGGTTCGAAGCCGGCGAGGCCGAGCCGGCCTACGAAGTCCTCCAGGTACCGCTTGGTCGCCGCACCCTCGCCGCGCGCCGAGATCACGCCCACGGTCAGCGTGTCGCCCTTGGGGAAGACCCAGCCGTAACTGCCGGGCATGGGTCCCCAGTCGATGAGGACCCGCCCCTTCCAGTCCTCGGCGACCGTGTCCGGCACCGGGATCTCCGCCTCCAGCCCCAGGTCGACCTGGTCGAGCTTGACTCCGACGTGCGCCCCTATCCGGCTGGCGCTGCCGTCCGCGCCGACGACGGCCCTCGCGAGCACCGTCTCGCCGCCCTGGAGTACGACGGCGACCGTGCGCCGGTCAGGCACCCCCGACCCGTGCTGCTCCACACGCGTCACCGTCGCCCCGGTGCGCAGCTCGGCGCCCGCCTTCTGGGCGTGCTCGACGAGTTGCTGGTCGAACTCGGGCCGGTTGATCAGCCCGAACAGCATCTGCCGGGAGCGCCGGGTCCGGGTGAACCGCCCGTTGTTCGAGAACGTCACCGCGTGCACACGGTCCCGAAAGGGCAGTTCGAAGCCGGGCGGGAGGGTGTCGCGCGAGGGACCGATGATGCCGCCGCCGCACGTTTTGTAGCGGGGCAGGTCCGCCTTCTCCAGCAACAGCACACGCCGCCCCGCGACCGCCGCCGCATAGGCGGCCGAGGCCCCCGCGGGTCCCGCGCCCACCACGACGACGTCCCAGACCTGACGCGCGTCGTCCGCCGAAGAGTTCTCGCTGCTCACGATGGTCTACTGCTCCCAACAAACCGCATGCCGCACCTGACCCCCGCATCCTACGGCGGGCATCGCCGCAGGCCACTGTGGGAGGATCGGGCCTACCAATCCCAGTACTCCAGTACTCCCAGTACTCGCGGTACTGCCAGTACTCCTCGGTACAACGTCGCACCCACAAGGAGCGTGCCCATGTCGTCGAATCCGGTCGCCGAGACCGTCTCCTCCCTGATGCCCAGGGCGAAGGAGGAGCTCACCGCGCTGGTGGCCTTCAAATCGGTGGCGGACTTCGACCAGTTCCCGCGCAGCGAGAGCGTGGGCGCGGCCAACTGGATCGCGGCCGCGCTGCGCGCCGAGGGATTCCAGGACGTGGACCTGCTCGACACGCCGGACGGCACGCAGTCGGTGTACGGGTTCCTTCCCGGGCCCGAAGGCGCGAAGACAGTGCTGCTCTACGCCCACTACGACGTGCAGCCGCCGCTGGACGAGGCCGGCTGGGCCACCCCGCCGTTCGAACTGACCGAGCGCGACGGCCGCTGGTACGGGCGCGGCGCGGCCGACTGCAAGGGCGGGGTGCTGATGCACCTGCTCGCGCTGCGCGCGCTGAAGGCGAACGGCGGCGTGCCGGTGCACGTCAAGGTGATCGCCGAAGGTTCGGAGGAGCAGGGCACCGGCGGCCTGGAACGGTACGCCGAGGCGCACCCGGAGCTGCTGGCCGCCGACACGATCGTCATCGGCGACGCGGGCAACTTCCGGGTCGGACTGCCGACGGTCACCTCGACGCTGCGCGGCATGACCCTCGTCCGGGTGCGGGTCGACACGCTCGAGGGCAACCTGCACTCGGGCCAGTTCGGCGGCGCGGCGCCCGACGCGCTGGCCGCCCTGATCCGCGTACTGGACTCGCTGCGCGCCGAGGACGGTTCGACGACCGTCGACGGACTGGCGGCGGACAGCGCGTGGGAGGGCCTGGCCTACGACGAGGAGCAGTTCCGCCGGGACGCCCGGGTCCTGGACGGCGTGGAGCTGATCGGGTCCGGCTCGGTCGCCGACCGGATCTGGGCGCGGCCGGCCGTCACGGTGCTCGGTATCGACTGCCCGCCGGTCGTCGGCGCCACGCCGTCGGTGCAGGCGAGCGCCCGCGCTCTGATCAGCCTGCGGGTGCCGCCGGGCGTGGACGCCGCCGAGGCCACCAAGCTGCTCCAGGCCCACCTGGAGGCGCGTACGCCGTGGGGCGCCCGGGTGGGCGTCGAGCAGATCGGCCAGGGCCAGGCGTTCCGCGCGGACACCAGCAGCCCGGCGTACCAGGCGATGGCGGACGCGATGGCGGTGGCGTATCCGGGCGAGGAGATGCAGTACGCCGGCCAGGGCGGATCCATCCCGCTGTGCAACACCCTGGCGGCGCTCTACCCGCGGGCGGAGATCCTGCTCATCGGCCTGAGCGAGCCGGAGGCGCAGATCCACGCCGTGAACGAGAGCGTGTCCCCCGAGGAGTTGGAGCGGCTGTCGGTCGCGGAGGCGCTGTTCCTGCGCAACTACGCGGCGAGCTGAAGGCGGCAGGCTCCGGTTCTGCCGTGGGCAGAGGGGCCTCGCCACCGGGCGGAGCCCTGCCTACGGTCGTTGCGTGGACGTCATCGAGCTCCTCCCCCGCCTGCACCTGCTGCGCTTCCCGGTCGGCCAGGCCTACCTCTGGCGCGACGGCGACGACCTGACGCTGATCGACGCCGGACCGGCCGGGTCCGGGGCACGCATCGCCGCGCTGGCCGGATCCCTCGGACGCGTACGGCGTGTCGTCCTCAGCCACTTCCACGAGGATCACGCGGGCGGGGCCCAGGAGGTCGCCGCGCTCACCGGGGCCGAGGTGGTGGCCCACGCCCTGGAGGCGCCGGTGGTGCGGGGCGAGGTGCCGGGCCCGCCGCCCGAGTTCGAGGACTGGGAGCGCCCGCTGCACGCGGACGCCCTCCGGCGGCTTCCCAAGGGCGGGTTCGACCGGCCGGCGCGGGTGACCGAGGTGTCCGACGGCGACGTCCTGGACTTCGGCGGCGGGGCGCGCGTCGTCCACGCCCCGGGCCACACGGACGGGAGCATCGGGCTGCATCTCGCACGGCACGGTGTCCTGTTCACGGGGGACGCCGTCGCCGCGTCGCCGGTCGACGGGAGTGTGATGCTCGGCGTGTTCAACGTCGACCGGGACCGGGCCGTCGGCTCCTTCGGGCGGTTGGCCGGCCTCGACACGGAGGTGGCCTGCTTCGGTCACGGCGATCCGGTGACCGGCGGGGCGGGTGACGTACTCCGGGCATCGGCGCGGACCTACGGGGCGGTGGGCTGACGTCAGCCCACCGGAGTGCCCGCCTCCAGGTACAGCGCCGCACCGCGTTCCCGGGCCCGCAGGGCCCAGCGCAGCCGCTCGTAGCGGACCGGGGGCAGCAGGCCGGCGGCCTCGTCCTCGGTGACGAAGCGCCAGTCGCGCAGTTCGGGGCCGGGCAGCAGCACGCGGGCGGCGTCCGCGGCGTCGAGCCGGCCGCCGTCGAAGAGCAGTCGCAGGCCGCCGTAGCCGGGGGGCACGGGCGATTCCCAGTCGACGACCAGCAGGGCGGGTACGTCGTCGAGGCGGATGCCGGTCTCCTCGGCGACCTCGCGCATCCCTGCGCGCGCGGGGGCCTCGCCGGGTTCCACGACGCCGCCGGGGAACTCCCAGCCGGGCTTGTAGGTGGGGTCGACGAGCAGCACCCGGTCCTGCTCGTCGAAGAGCAGGACCCCGGCGGCGATGGTCTCGGCGGTGGGCTCGGGCGTCTGCACGATGTCGCAGGCCGGCACGGCGCCGGTGCCGACGGCCTCGGCGATCCGGGCGGCGGCCTCGTACGGGGAGAGCGCGCCGGTGTCGATCGGGTGGGCGTCGGCGGTCAGCCAGGAGGCGAGGGCGGCACGATATGGCTCGATGTGATCGTACGACCACTGCCGTACGCGTATCTCGCCGTCCGGCAGGCCCTCCGGTATCTCGCGGCCCGCTATCCGCTTCCGCAGGATCGTTTCGGCCGGAGCGAGCAGGACGTGCCGGACCGCGATCCGGCGGGCGGCGAGTCCGCCGAAGATCTCGTCGCGGTACTCCTGCCGCAGCAGCGTCATGGGAACCACGAGGGTTCCGTCCAGCTCGGCGAGCATCGCGGCCGCGGTGTCGGTCACGAGGCGGCGCCAGATCGGCAGGTCCTGGAAGTCGCCGACCTCGGCGAGGCGTTTGGGCGGCAGCAGATGCGCGAGTGCGCCGCCGATGACCTCGGGGTCGAAGAGTGTGCTGTTCGGGATCAGTTCGATCAGTTCCCGTGCGGTGGTGGTCTTTCCCGCACCGAACGCGCCGTTGATCCAGACGACGGTCACAGGTCCCCCTCTTCTGTTGGCCCCCTGTGGCTTGCCCGCTTCACCCTGCCACGGAAACCAGGCCCAGTTGAGGGAGTGAGACGACGGCGCCGGCGCCCCCGCGAGGGACGCCGGCGCCGTGCGGTCCGGGTGGTGCGGACCGGGTGATGCGATCCGGGTGGTGCGATCCGGGCGGTGTGCGTCAGCCCAGCGGCCCGAGGGCGTCGTCGTCCACGTCCAGGCTGTCGACGGCGGCGGTGTCCTGGACGGTGCTGACGGTGTCCTCCACGTCGAGGTTGAGCGGGTGGTCGCCCGGGACCGCGTGGGACGGGCTGACGGCCGCGACGACGAAACCGGTGGCGAGGGACGCGATGGCGAGCATGCTGCGCTTCTTCATGCCTGCTTCAACTGCGCCACGGCGTCGGGGTCACGGGTGAGAGCGCGGGAGCGGCGGAAGAGACCCGGCGCCACGAGCCCGCGATGGGCTCAGACTCGCGCCGGGGTCGCGTCCGCCGTCCTCGTGAGCGCCGCCGCGGCCGCCCCCACCAGCCCGGCGTCCGTGCCCATCTGGGCGGGCACGACGGCCAGGCGCTGTACGAAGGACAGGGTCGCGTACCCCGCCAGGGCCTTGCGCAGGGGCGCGAAGAGCACGTCGCCCGCCTTGCCGACGCCCCCACCGATCACGGCGATGTCGATCTCGACGAGGGTCGCGGTGGCGGCGATACCGGCGGCCAGTGCCTGCGCGGCCCGTTCGAAGGACGCCACGGCGACGGGGTCGCCCAGGCGGGCGGCGGCGGCGACCGCGGCGGCGGACGTGTCGCCGTCCGGGCCGGGGCGCCAGCCGGCGTCGAGGGCGCGCCGCGCGATGTTGGGGCCGCTCGCTATGCGCTCCACGCAACCGCGCGCGCCGCACGGGCACGGGTCGCCGTCCAGGTCCACGCTGATGTGGCCGATGTGCCCGGCGTTGCCGGTCGGGCCGGGGTGCAGTCGGCCGCTCAGAACCAGGCCGCCGCCGACACCCGTCGAAACCACCATGCACAGCGCGTTGTCGTGGCCTCGGGCGGCGCCCTGCCAGTGTTCGGCCGCCGTGATGGCCACGCCGTCGCCGATCAGCTCGACGGGCAGGTCACCGGCGGCGTGGCGGACCCGCCGGACGAGCGGGTAGCCGCGCCAGCCCGGCACGTTCACCGGGCTGACCGTGCCGGCGGAGGCGTCCACCGGGCCGGCGCTGCCGATGCCGACGGCCGTCACCCGCCCCCACAGCGGCGACGCGGCCAGTTCCCCGAGCACCGCCTCGACGGCCCGCATCACGGTGTCGCCGTCCTCCCGGGCGGGCGTGGCACGCTGCGCGCGCGCCTGGATGCGGCCGTGGCCGTCCACCAGCGCCCCGGCGATCTTGGTGCCGCCGATGTCCAGCGCTGCCACGAGGTCGGTGTGCATCAGAGTCGGATCTCCCCGTCGGACCGAAAACAGCGAAAATGACGAACACAAGAAGGCACAACGGACCGGCCCCGCGGTGGGGACGAGGGCCGGAGAGTGCGATGGACAGTGTCTCCTGCATCTGACAACGTTGTCCAGGCTCTATGCTCGACGCCACATCCTCATACAAACGCATGACCGACACATCCCCCGTGGACGACAGGAGCCGACGCACTCCCGTGGACGACAGGACAGGACACCGCATCGTGCCCGACGCGACCCGCCGCGCAGACCGCCTCCCCGGGAACCGTTACGGCAATCGCCCGACCATGAAGGACGTCGCCGCCCGGGCCGGGGTGGGTCTCAAGACCGTCTCCCGGGTGGTCAACGGGGAGCCGGGTGTCACCCCGGAGACCGAGCGTCGCGTCCAGGAGGCCATCGACGCGCTCGGCTTCCGCCGCAACGACAGCGCACGAGTGCTCCGCAAGGGCCGTACCGCCAGCATCGGCTTGGTCCTGGAAGACCTGGCCGACCCCTTCTACGGGCCGCTCAGTCGTGCCGTGGAGGAGGTGGCCCGGGCCCACGGCGCCCTGCTGATCAACGGGTCCAGCGCGGAGGACCCGGACCGCGAGCAGGAGTTGGTGCTGGCGCTGTGCGCGCGGCGCGTGGACGGGCTGGTGGTGATCCCCGCCGGGGACGACCACAGGTATCTCGAGCCGGAGCTCAAGGCGGGCGTCGCCACGGTGTTCGTGGACCGTCCCGCGGGGCAGATCGACGCGGACGTGGTGGTGTCCGACAACTTCGGCGGCGCCCGCGACGGCGTGGCGCACCTCATCGCGCACGGACACCGCAGGATCGGCTTCATCGGCGACATGCCCCGCATCCACACCGCCGCCGAGCGGCTGCGCGGCTACCGGGCCGCCATGGAGGACGCCGGCATACCGGTGAAGGACTCCTGGATGTCCCTGGGCGTCACCGACCCCGTGCGGGTACGCCGGGCGGCCGAGGAGATGCTCGCCGACCCGCACCCGGTCACCGCGATCTTCACCGGCAACAACCGCGTGACGGTCACCGTGATCCGCGTCCTCGCGGATCACGCGCGCGGCGTCGCCCTGGTCGGCTTCGACGACATCGAGCTGGCCGACCTGCTCCAGCCGGGCGTCACCGTGGTCGCCCAGGACGCGGCGGCCCTCGGCCGCACCGCAGCCGAGCGGCTCTTCAGGCAGTTGGACGGCACCCTGATCGCGCCCGACCGCATCGAACTGCCGACCAGGCTGGTCACCCGGGGCTCGGGCGAGCTGCCGCCGGCGGACTGAGCGCACGGGGCGGACCGGCCGCCCCGGCCTCCGGGGACGGCCGTAGCGTGCGCCGTGCGACCGCACGAGGACGCCGGCCGTCCGCGGAGGGGCCCGCGCCGGCGCACGCCGGGCCGGGACGGACGGGCGCCACCCTCGCTCCGGCTCGGATCGCGACCGTTCGGAGACGGCCGGAGCGAGCCCCGCAGCCCCGCAGCCCCGCAGCCCCGCAGCCCCGCAGCCCCGCAGCCCCGCAGCCCCGCAGCCACAAGCCGCTACACCGCACAGCGCCACAGCCACAGCCACAGCCACAGCCACAGCCACAGCCACAGCCACAGCCACAGCCGGGAGGATCGCACCGTGTCGCAGTCAGCCGGCGAGGAGCGGGAGCCCGCGCGTCCGCGCGGCGAGGACCGGACGCTGCGGGCGCTCGGCCTGGCCGGCGTGCCGCGGGAGGAGCCGCTGCTGTATCCGGGCCCGTGGCCCCGGGAGTCGGGCCTGCTGGACGGGGACCGGCTGCTGCCGCTGGACCGGCCGGTCCACGAGGACGGGAACGGGGAAGGCCGGGTTCCGGTGCTGGCGATCGGTTCCAACGCCAGCCCGGGCCAGTTGCGGCACAAGATGGCCGAGTTCGGCATCGATTCGCCGATCCCGATGGTCAGGACGCGGGTCACCGGCCTCGACATCGGCGTGTCCGCCCACGTGAGCCGCATGGGATACGTGTCCGCCTCACCGGTGAGCGCCCCGGGCGTCGCACGGGAGCTGTTCGTCCTGTGGCTCGACGCGGAGCAACTGGCCGTGATCGACGCGAGCGAAGGTGTGCCGATGGCGTCCGGCAACTTCGACCGCGTCTGGCTCCCCGCACCCGACGTGCGCGTCGAGCCGGCGGACGGGGACGGGGACGGCACGGTGCTGCGCGGCGCGTACGCCTACGTCAACCGCCACGGCGTCCTGCACGACGGCACCGGAGCACCACGCCGGCACCCGGGCGACCAGCGCGTCCTGATCACCGAGCTGCTCCAGGGGTCGGCCCGGCTGCGAGAGCTGTTCGGGGTGACGCCCGAGGAGTTCTGCGCCCGGGCGCGGGTCGACCGGCGGCTGTGCGCGCGGGGGACGCGGCTGTTCGCCGAGGAAAAGCGGGTGACGGCGTCCGGCCTGGAGCGGTATGTACGCTCCGGCCGGACCGGCGAGCCGCTCCCCCGCACCCAGCCGCCGCCTACTGCGCCGATGCCGTGAGGTCACCGCGCCGCGGGGACGAGAAACCCTCCAGGTCGGCGCGGGTCAGACCGGTCAGCCGGGCGACCTCCCCGATGTCGAGGGCGCCGCAGTCCAGGCCGCGCAGCAGGTAGCCGCTGAGGGCCTTGGCGGTGGCGGGCTCGTCCATGACGTCGCCGCCGGTGCGGTTGGCGTAGCGGGTGAGGCGGGCGGCCGCCTGCTCGAAGCCCTCGCGGTAGAAGGCGAAGACGGCCGCGTACCGGGTCGGGATGTGGCCGGGGTGCATGTCCCAGCCCTGGTAGTAGGCGCGGGCGAGCGCGCGGCGGGTGAGGCCGAAGTGCAGGCGCCAGGCGTCGTGGACCTTCTCGGTGGGGCCGATGGGCAGGACGTTGGTGGAGCCGTCCGAGACGCGTACGCCGGTGCCGGCGGCGGCGACCTGCATGACCGCCTTGGCGTGGTCGGCGGCCGGGTGGTCGCTGGCCTGGTACGCGGCGGAGACGCCGAGACAGGCGCTGTAGTCGAAGGTGCCGTAGTGCAGACCGGTGGCGCGGCCCTCGGCGGCCTGGATCATGCGGGCGACGGCGGCCGTGCCGTCGGCGGCGAGGATGGACTGGCTGGTCTCGATCTGGATCTCGAAGCCGATCCGGCCGGGCTCCAGGCCGCGTGCCTTCTCGAACGCCTCCAGGAGCCGCACCATGGCGGTGACCTGCTCGGGGTAGGTCACCTTCGGCAGGGTGAGGACCAGCCCGTCGGGCAGGCCGCCGGCCTCCATCAGGCCGCTGAGGAAGACGTCGAGGGTGCGGATGCCGCGGGCGCGCACCGGGGCCTCCATGCACTTCATGCGGATGCCCATGTACGGGGCCGCCGTGCCCTGCTCGTAGGCCTCGGCGATCAGCCGGGCCGCGCGGGCGGCGGACTCGTCCTCCTCGGCGTCCGTGCGGTTGCCGTAGCCGTCCTCGAAGTCGACGCGGAGGTCCTCGATCGGCTCGCGCTCCAGCTTGGCGCGCACGCGGGTGTACACCGGCTCGGCGAGCTCGTCGGTGAGGCCGAGGACGGCGGCGAAGGACGCGGCGTCGGGTGCGTGTTCGTCGAGGGCGGCGAGCGCCCGGTCGCCCCAGGAGCGGATCGTGTCGGCGGCGAAGACGTCACCGGGGACGTAGACGGTGTGGACGGGCTGGCGGGTGCCCGGGTCTCCGGGGTAGCGGCGCTCCAGCTCCGCGTCGACCGGTGCGAGGGAGGCACTGATCTCCTCGCCGACGCCGCCCGCGAGACTCGTCGCCACCTTCTCCTGCTGACCCATCCCACACCCTCCTGTTTTCCGCTGAACGGAATCGAATATCCGTAGAGCGAAGTTATCTGTCGGTCACTCGCCGGTCAACACCATCCTGCGCAGACGCCGAGGCCCCCGCGACCAGGAAGGACGGTCGCGGGGGCCTCGGCCGAAGCTGCGAGCGGGTGTCAGCCCTTGCGGGTCTTGACTTCCTCGGTGAGCTGCGGGACGACGTCGAAGAGGTCGCCGACCACGCCGTAGTCGACCAGGTCGAAGATCGGGGCCTCGGCGTCCTTGTTGATCGCCACGATCGTCTTCGAGGTCTGCATGCCCGCGCGGTGCTGGATCGCGCCCGAGATGCCGGAGGCGATGTAGAGCTGCGGCGAGACCGACTTGCCGGTCTGGCCGACCTGGTTGGTGTGCGGGTACCAGCCAGCGTCCACCGCGGCGCGCGAGGCGCCGACGGCCGCGCCGAGCGAGTCGGCGAGGGCCTCGATGATCGCGAAGTTCTCCGCGCCGTTGACGCCACGGCCGCCGGAGACCACGATCGCGGCCTCGGTCAGCTCGGGGCGGCCGGTCGACTCACGCGGGGTGCGCGAGGTGACCTTGGTGCCGGTCGCCTGGGCGGAGAAGGACACCGACAGGGCCTCGACGGCACCGGCGGCCGGGGCGGCCTCGACGGCGGCCGAGTTCGGCTTGACCGTGATGACCGGGGTGCCCTTGGAGACGCGGGACTTGGTGGTGAAGGCGGCGGCGAACACCGACTGGGTGGCCACCGGGCCCTCGTCGCCGGCCTCCAGGTCGACGGCGTCGGTGATGACGCCGGAGCCCAGGCGCAGCGCCAGGCGGGCGGCGATCTCCTTGCCCTCGGCGGAGGACGGGACCAGCACGGCGGCCGGGGAGACGGCCTCGACGGCGGCCTGGAGGGCGTCGACCTTGGGTACGACCAGGTAGTCGGCGTACTCGGCGGCCTCGTGGGTGAGCACCTTGACCGCGCCGTGCTCGGCGAGGGCGGCGGCGGTGTCACCGGCGCCGTTGCCGAGGGCCACGGCGACGGGCTCGCCGACGCGGCGGGCCAGCGTCAGCAGCTCCAGGGTGGGCTTGCGGACGGCGCCGTCCACGTGGTCGACGTAGACGAGAACTTCAGCCATGGGACTTCTTCTCTCCTGCTTGCGAGATAGAGGGGCGGTCGGCGAATCCGGGGCTCAGATGACTTTCTGGCCCGCGAGGCTGCATCACACGAACTTTCGCTCCGCGAGGAAGGCGGCGAGCTGCTTGCCGCCCTCGCCCTCGTCCTTGACGATCGTGCCCGCGGTGCGCGCCGGGCGCTCGGTCGCGGAGTCGACCGTGGTGTAGGCGTTCTCGAGACCGACCTCGTCCTCGTCGATGTCGAGGTCGGACAGGTCCCAGGACTGAACCGGCTTCTTCTTGGCGGCCATGATGCCCTTGAAGGACGGGTAACGCGCCTCGCCCGACTGGTCGGTGACCGACACGACGGCCGGGAGGGAGGCCTCGAGCTGCTCGGTGGCGGAGTCGCCGTCGCGGCGGCCCTTGACCGTGCCGTCCTCGACGGAGACCTCGGACAGCAGCGTCACCTGCGGCACGCCCAGACGCTCCGCGAGCAGCGCCGGTACGACGCCCATGGTGCCGTCCGTGGAGGCCATGCCGGAGACGACCAGGTCGTAGCCGGCCTTCTCGATCGCCTTGGCCAGGACCAGGGAGGTGCCGATGGCGTCGGTGCCGTGCAGGTCGTCGTCCTCGACGTGGATCGCCTTGTCCGCGCCCATGGACAGCGCCTTGCGCAGCGCGTCCTTCGCGTCCTCCGGACCCACCGTCAGGACGGTGATCTCCACGTCGTCGTCGGAGTTCTCCGAGATCTGCAGCGCCTGCTCGACCGCGTACTCGTCCAGCTCGGAGAGCAGACCGTCCACGTCGTCCCGGTCGACGGTCAGGTCATCGGCGAAGTGCCGGTCGCCGGTGGCGTCGGGCACGTACTTCACAGTGACAACGATCCTCAAGCTCACGCCGGCTCTCCTACTGCGTCGACATTTCAGTGCTGCCTCTTGCAGGCAGCATAGGCGCCCCAAGCGGCCGATCCCGGTCGGGGCGACCTGCGCTCCGCCCGGAATATTACTCGTCAGTACACCCAGTTCTTTCCCGCTAAGCAAGCGCTTTGAACTGTGACCTTCGCAACGCAGCGTAACCGGAACCCGACGGCTTCGCAGAAGGGGCCCCCGGGTCCGGCCGGTCGCGCGGACCGGCCCCCCGGAGACCGGGTCAGTCGCGCAGGCCGTTGTAGCGCCCCTGGTGGTACAGCAGCGGACGGCCGGCACCCGCGGGGTCACCGAGGAGGACCTCCGCCAGTACGACGCGGTGATCCCCCGCGGGCACGCGGCCGACGACGCGGCACACGAGCCAGGCGAGGACGCCGCCCAGCACGGGCACGCCCTCGGGTCCCTCGCGCCAGGTGGTCGGCGTCGCGAAGCGGTCGGCGCCGCTGCGGGCGAAGGTGGCCGCCAGCTCCTCCTGGTGGTCGCCGAGCAGGTGGACGCCGACGTACTCGGCCTCGGACACCGTCGGCCAGCTCGAGGAGCCGGTACCGATGCCGAAGGAGAGCAGCGGCGGCTCGGCGGAGACGGAGGTGAGGGAGGTGGCCGTGAAACCGACCGGACCGGCCTCACCGCGGGCGGTGATCACGGCGACTCCCGCCGCGTGCCGCCGGAAGGCGGACCGCAGCAGGTCGGCGGTGGCGAGCCGCGGCGCGGCGACCTCGGGCGTGACCGTCATACGGGGTGTCCTTCTGCGTTGCGCCTCGGCCCGGGGAGAGGGGAGCGAGGGCCTACGGGCAGGCTGACGACGGGTGGCACACACAGTCAAATACGTCCCGGATGTGGAGACTGTGGAGAACGCCTCACAGGTGACGTGGCGGTGGTCACACCGCCTCGCCCAGTGCGGCGATCACGTCCGCCTTGCGCGGCTGCCCGACGGCACGCCGCACGACGCGGCCCTCGGTGTCGAGGACCAGTACGGTCGGCGTCTTGAGCACGCCGAGTGCGCGCACGAGCTCCAGGCGGGCCTCGGCGTCGATCTCGACGTGGGTGACGCCGGGGACCATACCGGCCACCTCCCCGAGGACCCGCCGGGTGGCCCGGCAGGGAGCGCAGAAAGCGCTGGAGAACTGCACGAGTGTGGCGCGCGCGCCCAGCTCCGCGCCCAGGTCGGCCGCGTCGAGCCGCGGATGGGAGATGTCGAGCCGCCCGCCGTCGCCCTGCCCGCGCACCCGTTCGCCCCTGTTCCGCCGCCACCGCGGCACTCACGGACGCGCGTGACCCGCGCGCCACCAGTCCGGTCGTCCTCAGGTGCAGCGCTCGCGAGACGCCCGGGATTCCCGGCTCACCGTCGTGTTTCAGCCACCCAGGGGCCGACGACGTGATGAGGATCTCGCCACGGGCGGGCACCAAGGCTGGTACACGGGCCGTTCTTGGGGCACGATCTGCCACAAGCCGTAAACCTACGGCTGCGTAACTTTCGGCTGGGAGTCCCCTTCCCAGGCTGACAAGAAAGGGTCCGACCCGCCCATGGCAGAACTCGCCTACCGCCCGGCCATCGGTCTCGCCCGCACCCTGTTCAAGGTGTGGGATCTCAAGATCGACTGTCAGGGTTCGGAGAACATCCCGCGCTCGGGCGGCGCCGTGCTGGTGAGCAACCACATCAGCTACCTGGACTTCATCTTCGACGGCCTGGCGGCGCTCCCCCAGAAGCGGCTAGTGCGCTTCATGGCGAAGGAGTCGGTCTTCCGGCACCGGGTCTCCGGTCCGCTGATGCGGAACATGAAGCACATCCCGGTGGACCGCAAGCAGGGCGAGGCGGCATACGCGCACGCCCTGGACTCGCTGCGGTCCGGCGAGATCGTCGGAGTCTTCCCGGAGGCCACGATCTCCGAGTCGTTCACACTGAAGAGCTTCAAGTCGGGCGCCGCGCGCCTGGCGCAGGAGGCGGGCGTCCCGCTGATCCCGATGGCGTTGTGGGGAACGCAGCGGCTGTGGACCAAGGGTCACCCGCGCAATTTCAAGCGCAGCCACGTCCCGATCACGATCCGGGTCGGCGAGGCGATGGAAGCCTCCCGCGAGCAGTACGCCGGCGCCATCACCCGCCGGCTGCGCGAGCGGGTGCAGGAGCTGCTGGAGGCCGCGCAGCGCGCCTACCCGGTGCGCCCCAAGGGGGCGGACGACACCTGGTGGATGCCGGCCCACCTCGGCGGCACCGCCCCGACGCAGGAGCAACTGCGCACGGCCGAGGCGCGCTGACCCCGGCCGGGGCGGTCGTTCCTACGACGCCAGCGCGGGCGGCAGCGTCTCCCACAGGTGGGACCGGTCCGCGGCCGCCCTCAGCACGTCCAGCACGACCGGATGGGGCGCGGCGTACAGGCCCGGGTAGTCCGCCTCGCCGGCCGCGGTGTCCGGCGTGAAGGCCAGCCGCTCCCGCCCCAGGGAGAACCGGGCGTCCACGCCGGGCTTGTTGCCGCGCGGGTCCTGGCGGTGCCAGGCACCGTTGAACCGCACCGCGACCAGCCCGTGCACCACGTCGAACCGCTGGTAGCACAGGGCGGTCGGGATGTCCTCGGCCCGCAGCAGCGCGGTCAGCGCGTGGGCCTTGGCATAGCAGATGCCGGTGCGCTGTTCCAGGACGTCCGAGGCGCGCCAGGTGACGCGGGGGTCACCGGAGTCCTGCGAGTGCGGGATGGTGTCACGCACGAACTCGAAAGCCAGCCGCGCATAGGCATACGAGTCCTCCGCCTCCTTGGCGAGCCGCCCGGCCACCTCCCGTACACGCGGGTGATCGTGGTCGATGACCTCGTCGGCGGCCAGGTAGGCGGACAGGTCGGGGTTGTTCTGGATCAGCTCCATGCCCGCAGAGCATAGAAACGCGATCACCCGTCAGTCAATGACTTTTCAGGTGACCGCATACCTATGCACTACTGGAGAGGCCTCGTCAGCGTGCCGTCTCCTCCTTGAGGGCGGCGACGAACGCGTCGACGTCCTCCTCGGTGGTGTCGAAGGCGCACATCCAGCGCACGTCGCCCGCGGCCTCGTCCCAGAAGTAGAAGCGGAACCGCTTCTGCAGGCGCTCGCTCACGTCGTGCGGCAGCCGGGCGAAGACCGCGTTGGCCTGCACCGGGTAGAGGATCTCCACGCCGTGCACGGCGCGCACGCCCTCGGCCAGTCGCTGGGCCATCTCGTTGGAGTGCCGGGCGTTGCGCAGCCACAGGTCCTTGGCGAGCAGCGCCTCGAGCTGCACCGACACGAAGCGCATCTTGGAGGCGAGCTGCATCGACAGCTTGCGCAGGTGCTTCATGTGGCGCACGGCGTCCTGGTTGAGGACCACGACCGCCTCGCCGAACAGGGCGCCGTTCTTGGTGCCGCCGAGCGAGAGGAGGTCGACGCCGACCGCGTTGGTGAACGTCCGCATCGGGACGTTCAGGGAGGCGGCGGCGTTGGCTATCCGGGAGCCGTCCAGGTGCACCCTCATGCCGTGCGCGTGGGCGTGCTCGCAGATGGCGCGGATCTCGTCGGGCGTGTAAAGCGTGCCCAGCTCGGTGCTCTGGGTGATCGAGACGACCTGCGGCATCGCGCGGTGCTCGTCGTCCCAGCCGTACGCCTGCCGGTCGATCAGGTCGGGCGTGAGCTTGCCGTCGGGCGTGGGCACGGTGAGCAGCTTGAGGCCGCCCATGCGCTCGGGGGCGCCGCCCTCGTCGACGTTGACGTGTGCGCTCTCGGCGCAGATCACCGCGCCCCAGCGGTCGGTGACCGCCTGGAGCGCGACGACGTTGGCGCCGGTGCCGTTGAAGACCGGGAACGCCTCGGCGCCGGAGCCGAAGTGGCTGCGGATCACGCGCTGGAGGTTCTCGGTGTAGTCGTCCCCGCCGTACGCGACCTGGTGCCCGCCGTTGGCCAGCGCCAAGGCGGCGAGCACCTCGGGGTGCGCGCCGGCGTAGTTGTCACTGGCGAAACCGCGGACCTCGGGGTCGTGATGGCGACGCGCGTCGGTCTTCGGTGGGTTCACGGCTTCTCGGTCAGCCACAGACGGTTTCCGTTCACTTCCGGGGCGGGCTTCTCCCAGACTCCGGCGACGGCCTCGGCGAGGTCACGCACGTCCGTGAAGCCCGCGAACTTCGCGTTGGGACGCTCGGCGCGCATCGCGTCGTGCACCAACGCCTTGACCACCAGGATCGCAGCCGCGGACGTCGGGCCCTGCTCGCCCCCCGCCTTGCGGAAGTAGTCCGCCATGGCCAGCGTCCACGCCTCGGCGGCGGCCTTGGCGGCCGAGTACGCGGCGTTGCCCGCGGTCGGCCGCGACGCGCCCGCGGCGCTGATCAGGACGTAGCGGCCGCGGTCGCTGCGCTGGAGCGCCTCGTGGAAGGCGAGGGAGGTGTGCTGCACCGTGCGGATCAGCAGCTTCTCCAGCAGGTCCCAGTCCTCGAGGTCGGTCTTGGTGAAGGTCTGGCTGCCGCGCCAGCCGCCGACGAGGTGGACCACGCCGTCGACCCGGCCGAAGTCCTTCTCGATGCGGTCGGCCCACGCACGGGTGGAGCCGAGGTCGAGCAGGTCGACCTTCTCGCCGGTGACCGTGGCACCGCCGTGCGCGTAGCGGGCCGCGTCGACGGCCTCCGCCAGCCGTTCCGGGTCGTTGTCCGAGCCGACGACCGTCGCGCCCGCCTCGGCGAGCCGCAGCAGCGCGGCCCGTCCGGCGGGTCCGCCCGCTCCGGCCACCGCGATCACCGCGCCGTCGAGCGTCCCGTTCCCCATGGTCCTCGCCTCCCGAGCCTGTGCTGTCTGCCGAGTCTGTTCCCGCGTGCCGGTGCCGTCGCTCACGCGGCGGCCCGCTCGGCGCCGTCCGCCGTGGCGGTGATGCCCTTGGTGGAGGCGATCACGTTCTTCAGCTTCTTGGACAGTGCCTCGTAGAACATGCTCAGCGGAAACTCGTCCGCAAGCACGTCATCGACGAGTTTGCGCGGCGGCAGGGACAGGTCCAGGGCGTCGGGACCCTTCGCCCACTTCGAGCCCGGGTGCGGGGCGAGGTAGGTGGAGACCAGCTCGTAGCCGGCGAACCAGTGGACGATCTTCGGGCGGTCGATGCCGTCGCGGTAGAGCGTCTCGATCTCGGCGCAGAGCTGGTTGGTGACCTGCGGGGCGCGCTGCCAGTCGATGAAGAGCTTGTTGTCGGTCCAGCGCACGACGTCGTGCTTGTGCAGGTAGGCGAAGAGGAGCTGGCCGCCCAGACCGTCGTAGTTGCGCACGCGCTCGCCGGTGACCGGGAAGCGGAACATGCGGTCGAAGAGGACCGCGTACTGCACGTCGCGGGCCTGCGGGACGCCGTCCGCCTCCAGCTTCACGGCCTCCTTGAAGGCGGTGAGGTCGCAGCGCAGCTCCTCCAGGCCGTACATCCAGAAGGGCTGGCGCTGCTTGATCATGAACGGGTCGAAGGGCAGGTCGCCGTGGCTGTGGGTGCGGTCGTGGACCATGTCCCACAGGACGAAGGCCTCCTCGCAGCGCTTCTGGTCGTCCACCATCGCGGCGACGTCCTCGGGCAGCTCCACGCCCAGGATGCCGACGGCGGCGTCGGTGACGCGACGGAAGCGGGCGGCCTCGCGGTCGCAGAAGATGCCGCCCCAGGAGAAGCGCTCGGGTGCCTCGCGCACGGCGATGGTCTCCGGGAAGAGAACGGCCGAGTTGGTGTCGTAGCCGGCCGTGAAGTCCTCGAAGGTGATGCCGCAGAACAGCGGGTTGTCGTAGCGGGTGCGCTCCAGTTCGGCCAGCCAGTCGGGCCAGACCATGCGCAGCACGACCGCCTCGAGGTTGCGGTCCGGGTTGCCGTTCTGCGTGTACATCGGGAAGACGACCAGGTGCTGGAGGCCGTCGGCGCGGTTCGCGGCGGGCTGGAAGGCCAGCAGCGAGTCCAGGAAGTCGGGCACCTGGAAACCGCCGTCGGCCCAGCGGCCGAGGTCCGTCACCAGGGCCTCGTGGTAGGCGCGGTCGTGCGGGAGCAGCGGGGACAGCTCCTCGACGGCGCCGGCGACACGGCGTACGGCGTCCTCGGCCTCGGCCCGGCCGGGCGCGCCGTCGGCGTCGAAGTCGATCGACCCGTCCTTGGACTGCCATGGCCGGACCCGCTCCACGGCATCCTTGAGCACGGGCCACGCCGGGTGCTCCACCACCCTGCTCGCCGGAGGAATGTTCTCCTCCACACCCACCTGCACAAGAATTTCCGTCATGTCCCATCCTCCACGGGAGAAGCTCGCGTCAGGACACCGTAGGCATACGAGGTTTCTCCCAGCAAGGGGAGCCTCCGTAAATTATCCTGCCAGACCCGGGCCTTCACCGCATTTCTTCCTGCCGGATGCCGGAGTCCGGATACCAGGCGCGGCAGTGGGGAAACGGTCCCGCAGGGCCGTTAGGCTGCCGCCCTGCCATCGCCGACGTCGACGGAAGCGAGTCGAGCCTTGAACTTCCTCACCATCGGTCACCGCGGAGTGATGGGTGTCGAACCCGAGAACACCCTTCGTTCCTTCGTCGCCGCCGAGCAGGCCGGCCTCGACGTCGTCGAACTGGACCTGCATCTGAGCAAGGACGGCGCGCTCGTCGTCATGCACGACGCGGACGTGGACCGCACCACCGACGGCACGGGCGCGATCGCCGAGCAGACCCTCGAGGAGCTGCGGGCCCTGGACGCGGGCCGCGGAGAGCGGGTCCCGGTCTTCGAGGAGGTGCTGGACGCCGTGTCGGTGCCGTTGCAGGCCGAGATCAAGGACGCGGCGGCGGCGCGTACGCTCGCCGAGGTGATGCACCGGCGGGACCTGGTGGACCGGGTGGAGGTGATCTCGTTCCACGACGAGGCCATCGTGGAGATCGCCCGGCTGGTGCCGGGCGTGCGGACCGCGCTGGTCGCCCAGTACTACGGCCCCGAGGTCGTGGACCGTGCCGTCGAGGCCGGCGCCGGCACGCTGTGCCTGGACATCAACCGGATCACACTGGAGATCGTGCAGCGGGCCCGGAAAGCGGGCCTGCGGGTCTTCTCCTGGACCGTGAACACGCAGGACCATCTGCGGCTGGTGCGCGCCCTCGGCCTGGACGGCGCGACGACCGACTACCCGGAGATCAAACGCACCGGCCGCTTCACCGCGTGAGCGCCACGGCGGACGGACGTCAGGCCAGCGGCTTGACCAGCAGCTCGAACTGAAGGTCGTCGCGCTGCGGAACGCCGAAGCGCTCGTCGCCGTACGGGAAAGGGGTCATCTCTCCCGTACGGCGGTAGCCGCGGCGCTCGTACCAGGCGATGAGGTCCTCGCGTACGGAGATCACGGTCATGTGCATCTCCGTCACGCCCCACGCCTCGCGGGCCTGCCGCTCCGCCTCCGCGAGGATCGTCTTGCCCAGGCCCTCGCCCTGCAGCGCGGGGCTGACGGCGAACATGCCGAAGTAGGCGTGCGCCCCCCGGTGCTCCAGTTGGCAGCAGGCCACGATCCGGCCGTCCCGCTCCACCGTCAGCAGCCGGCTGTCCGGCGACTTCACGACCTCCAGCACCCCCTCCGGGTCCGTGCGCTGCCCCTGGAGGATGTCCGCCTCGGTGGTCCACCCGGCCCGGCTGGAATCCCCGCGGTACGCGGACTCTATGAGGGCGACGATGCCGTCCACGTCGGCGTCGGTGGCGTCGCGGTAGGTCAGTGGGCTGGCGGCGGTGTCCATGTGGGGCGTCTCCGGTTCGTTCTCGACGATCCGCTCGCGGGCGCGGCGCGGGCACCGATGAGACTAACGCCGCCAGTAGTCTCGGGAAGCATGGTGCATGTACTCAGCAGCCGGATCCTGCTCCGCCCCTTGGACCCCGAGCGCTCCCGCGCCTTCTACGGCGAGCAGCTCGGCCTCGCCGTCCACCGGGAGTTCGGCACCGGACCCGAGCGGGGCACCGTCTACTTCCTCGGCGGCGGCTTCCTGGAGGTCTCCGGCCGCTCCGAGGAGCCCCTCGCCCCCGCGCTCAAGCTGTGGCTCCAGGTCGAGGACGCGGCGGCGGCCCACGACGAACTGCGCGCGAAGGGCGTCCGGATCGTGCGGCCACCGGTCCAGGAACCGTGGGGACTGGTGGAGATGTGGATCGAGGACCCGGACGGTACGCGGATCGTGCTCGTGGAGGTGCCCGCCGACCATCCGCTGCGCCACCGGCCGGGGATCTGAACCACCGCGCCGCCACGTGCCGGATGGCCGCCGCCCGCACCCGGCCTTAGCGTGCTGGAGAGGGACGGTTCCCGGCTCTGCGGAAGGACGGCCACGCGATGAAGCTCCACGAACCGGTGACCGGCGGGCCCTGCTGGGCGGAGCTGGGGACCAGCGACCTGGCAGCGGCCAAGCGGTTCTACACCAAGCTGTTCGGCTGGCGCCCCGAGACGGACTCCCGCCAGCAGGCGGGCGGTTACACGATCGCCCGCCTCGGTGACGCGGCGGTCGCCGCCCTGACCCCGCTCTACCAGCAGGCGCAGCCGGTCGCGTGGAACGTGTCGTTCGCCGTGCGCGACGCGGACGCCGCCGCACGGCAGGTGACGGCGGCCGGCGGGGCGCTCCAGCAGGGACCCACGGACGTCTTCGACTCGGGCCGGTTCGTGGTGGCCGCCGACCCGACCGGGGCGGTGTTCCAACTCTGGCAGGGGCGCTCGTTCCCGGGCGCCGGGCTGTTCAACGCGCCCGGCTCGCTGGGCTGGGTGGAGCTGCTGACCCGGGAGCCCGGCCGGGCCGCCGACTTCTACACCACGGTGTTCGGCTGGAGCGTCACCGCCTCGGACCGGTACCCGCAGTGGGGGATCGACGGGGCGGACTTCGGCGGCATGGTGACGATGGACGAGAAGTTCCCGCACGAGGTGCCCGCTCACTGGCTGCCGTATTTCGCGGTCGCGGACGTGGACACCGCCGCGGTCGACACGACCGACGGTGGCGGCACCGTGCTGATGGAACCCACTTCGCCTCCCGACGGACCGCGCATCGCGGTGCTGCGCGACCCGCAGGGCGCGATGTTCGGCGTGTACCGGGCGGGCGAGGAGCGCTGAGCCCCGGGCCCGTGCCCGGCCCGGCCCGGCTTGTCCTGGCCACGGCCCGCCTTGGCACCGGGCCCCGGGCCGCCCGCACGACTTCGTCGGGGAACCGGCCGGCACCCGCGACTTCCACGGTGACCGCTGGACCGAGACCGACGACCGCCGGTCCGGCCACCGCCGCACGCTCCATCACGTGCTCCGAGCACCGCACGGTCCGCTGCGTGCTCCGAGCACCGCACGGTCCGCTGCGTGCTCCGAGCACCGGACCGCGCCGGCCCGTCACACCCGCAGTGCGCCCAGGCGGCCCTCGAGCTGGCCCAGCAGCGCCCCGAGGAGCGCGGCCAGCTCACCCTGCTCGGGCCCGTCCACGCCGGACAGGACGGCGGACTCGTAGGCGAGCTGTTCGGGCAGGATGCCGTCGACGAGGTCGCGTCCGGCAGCCGTGAGGCGGACGTGGGCGACCCGGCGGTCGCGGGTGTCGCCGCGCCGCTCCGCCAGTCCGCGCTCGGTGAGCTGCTTGAGGCGCTTGGTGACGGCGGCGCCCGAGGAGAACGTCTCGCGGGCCAGGTCGCCGGGGGTCAGCTCGTGCCCGGTGCGGCGCAGCGCGCCGAGCAGGTCGAACTCGGCTCGGCTGAGGCCCGCCCGGCGCAGCGGGGCGTCCTCGGCCTGCTGGAGGAGGGCGGCGCAGCGGTTGATGCGGCCGATGATCTCCATCGGGCCGGTGTCCAGGTCCGGGTGGACGGCCCGCCACTGGCGTACGACCGCGGCGACGGTGTCCCCGCCCGGTCCGCCTCTCTCGTCGCCCCCGGTCGCCGAGCCCCCGTCGGTTGCGGTCATGGCCGTACGTCCTCCGTTCTCGTGCTCGTGCCCGTGTCCCGGTCCGGACGCGCTGCCTGGCGTCGCACCGTTGCGGCGAGCGTACGGTGTCCGGACTGTTCGGCGAGTACGACCCTCTCCTGGGGCAGGGCGCGCCCCCACCATTCGCCGGCCGCCGCGTCGACGGTGGCGCGCAGGTCGGCGAGCGCGGCGGCCAGTTGCCGGCGGGCGGCCTCCAGGGCGCCGGGGGCGGGGTCGGGCTCCGCCAGGAGACGGGCGGCGTGTTCGCGGGCGCGGTCGGCGGCGGTCACCGCCTGCCCGACGCGGCTCCCGGCGCGCCGGTTGGTGACGGCGACGGCGGCCAGGAAGCCGGCCAGGGCGCCGACCAGGGTGTCGGCCACCCGCTCGGTGATCAGCTCGCCGGGTGCCTGGTACCCGGCGAACTCGGTGATGAGCAGCGCCATCGGGGTCACGCAGACGCTGCCGAGCCAGTAGTTGCGGGTGATGAGCGCCTCGGCACCGAAGTTGAGGGCGAGGCAGAACAGCACGAGGAGCGCCTGCCCGAAGTGGGCCAGCGGGGCGATGGCGGCGAACAGCAGCACCCCGGCGACGTTGCCGACGACGCGCTGGACGGCGCGGCTCCAGGTCAGGGCCATGTTGGCCTGGTAGAGCGCGGCGGCGGTGACCAGGGCCCAGTAGGGGCGGCCGATACCCAGGGCGAGGGAGGCGTAGCCGGCCAGGGCGCAGCCGAGGGCGGTGCGGGCGGCGATCGGGGCCAGCGGGCCGAGCCGCCGCCACAGGGGCGTGGGGCGGGCGGCGAGCTCGGCGTCCACGCCGAGGAGTTCGTCGGTGGCGCCCGGCGTGTCGCCGGCGCGAGGGATCCGGCCGGTGCCGCGCAGGGCGCGGGCCCAGGCGCGCAGCCGCTCCGGGTCCGTGTCGGCGGGCGCGGCGAGCGCGACCTCGGCGCGGACGACGAGGCGCTCCAGGGCGTGCCGGGTGGTGGCGCGGGTGCCCGTCGCGGGGAGGGACAGCAGCGTCTGCCAGGCGGCCTGCACGGCGGCGTACCCGGCGGCGCGGGCGGCCGGGTGGCCGTCCCCGGTGCCGCGGGTGTCGGCGTACGCGGCCGCGGCGTTCAGGGCCTGGGCGGTGGCGCGGCGTTCCGGGCCGTGCGGGCGGACCAGGGCGGGCGCCATGCCGACGAGCCAGGCCCAGGCTCCCGCGGCGGCGCCCAGTGCCAGGTGAGAGGGGACCTGGCCGAGGGTCTGGGGTGCGAACAGGGCGGCGGAGCTGATGAAGGTCAGGACCACGTTGCCCGGCGGGCCGACGCGGGTGGCGTCGCAGAGCGCCTTCTGCGCGGCGGCGAGCAGGGCGCCGACGGTGACGAGGACGACGGCGTTCCGCGTGAGCGAGGCGGTGACCAGGGCGACGGCTACGCCGCCGAGCATGCCGAGCACCACCCGGGCCAGGGTGCGGGCCCGGGCGGCGTAGGGGCGGTTGTGGGCGTAGAGCGCGCACAGGGAGCCGGCCATGGTGTACATCGCCAGGTCGAGCCGGCCGAGTGCCAGCAGGATCAGGTTGGGCGGGGCGACGGCGGCGACCGAGCTCAGGGCGGGCTTGAACCAGATCTCGGAGGGCCGGCGCAGGCGCAGCACGCCGGTGAGGGACAGACGTCGGCCCGAAGAGGTGCCGGAGGTGGGGGTCGCACTGCTCATACGATGAAGCTTAACAGGTGTTTTACCAGTAAAGGAAAGGTCCAGGCGTCGCCGGTCGCCCACCGGCGACGATGCCCCGCGCTCCCCCAACACCCCCCGTGTACATCCTCGCGCTCGCGTGCGCGCCGCACGGTCCGGGCAGTTCTTGACCGACCGTCGAGCACCGAGCGGGGAGGCACCCGTGCACGGACCGGCCTCGTCCGGCTGGCTGCTGGTCGCGCTCTGCGCGGCGACCGGTGCCTACTGCCTGCTGCGCATGCGCAGCAGTGTCGAGGAGCAGCGCCGCGCCGCGGGCGGCGAGGCCTTCATGGGGTTCGGCATGGCCGCCATGGCCGTGCCCGCGGCGGTGTTCACCCCGCCGGGATGGGCCTGGCCCGGCTACGCGGTGGTGTTCGGCGCCGCCGGACTGCGCGCCCTGTGGGCGGCCCGGTCGGGGCGTCACCATCTGCACCATCTCGTCGGGACCGCGGCCATGGTCCACATGGCGGTGGTGATGGCCGGCTCCCCCGCCCGCGCCCACGGTCACGGCAGCTCCGGAACACCCCTGCTGACCGGGGCGTTGCTGCTCTACTTCACCGGCTATGTGCTGCTGACCGGCGTACGTCTGATACCGGTCGTCGCCGTGACCGGGGGCGGCCCGGCGGCCGGATGGGGCGACCGTCCGGAGCTGACGCGGGCGTGCCGGCTCTCCATGGGGATCGCGATGCTGACCATGCTGCTGACCATGTGACACCCGAGTGCCGCACCTACCCGGCAAACCCCGTACGCAACCGTTGCCTGCGTCACTTCGGACGGCGGGCCGCACCGCCGGCGGCGCGACGCTCATAGGCTGCCCCCATGATTCTCCCCGCGGCACTGTTGCTGCTCGCCGCTGTGGCCGCCGTGCTCGCCCCCAGGCTGCTCGCCCGGGCGGACTGGCCGGACCGGGAACCGGTGGTCGCGCTGTGGGTCTGGCAGTGCGTGGTGGCGGCCGTCCTCGTGTGCTGCGCGCTGTCGATGACGTTCAGCGCGGCGGCCGCCTGGCACGCGGTGGGCGGGCACGTCTTCGCGACGGCGCCGGGCCCGGTGGTCGAGGCCTACGCGCTCGGCACCTCCGGCCTGTGGGCGGACACCACCGCCGTCACGCTGGCCTGCGGGGGGCTGTGGAGCGCCGCGATGCTGGCGCGGGAGGTCGTACGGGCCAGGGCCCGGCGTCGCCGGCGCCGGGCCGAACTCCTGCTGCGTGCACCGGTGCTGCCCGGCGAGGTGCCCGGCTCGGACCCGCTCGTCGTCCTGGAGGGTGAGCGGCCCGACGCCTGGTGGCTGCCGGGCGCTTCCCCGCAACTGGTCGTCACCACCGCCGCGTTGCGGCGCCTCGAGGGCCGGCGACTGGACGCGGTCCTGGCCCACGAGAAGGGCCACGCGCAGGCGCGGCACGACTGGCTGCTGCACTGCTCGGCCGCGCTGGCGGACGGGTTCCCGCAGGTTCCGGTGTTCGCGGCGTTCCGCGACGAGATGCACCGCCTGGTCGAACTGGCCGCCGACGACGTGGCCTCCCGCCGCTTCGGCCGGCTGACGACCGCTCTGGCACTGGTCGAACTCAACGAGGACCGGGGCGTGTTCGGCCCGTGCCCCACCACGCAGGCCCAGGTCCCGCAGCGCGTACACCGCTTGCTCACGCCGCCGAACCGGCTGTCGGCGGCCCGGCGGCTGCGGTTGACGGCGGCGGCCGCGCTGGTACCGGTGGTGCCGGTGCTGGTGGCCTTCGTGCCGGGCCTGCGGGCGCTGGGGTAGTCCCTCGCCGCGCTCCCGCCCCCGGGACCGGCCCCCGGGTGCCTGCCCGGAGGCCGGCCCGCGAATTGGCCCCGGACCCCCCGGGTCGGCGAGTATCGCAGGATGCAGACGCCGCCCGTCGACTCCCCGCCCCGTCCGCCGCAGCCCCGCACCGCCCTCCGCGTCACCTGGGCGCTGGCCCTGTGCTCCGCGCTGCTGCTCTCCCTGGTCGCCGTGGAGTGGCGCCCGTTGACCGGCCTGGACGACGACATCGCCGGCACGACGCACCGCTGGGCGGTCGACGAACCGGGCATCACGCACGCCATGCGGATCCTCACCGACTGGGTCTGGGACACGTGGACGATGCGGCTGCTGTGCGCGGCGGTGGTGGTGTGGCTGTGGTTCCGGCGCGGGGACGACCGCTGGACGGCCGTGTGGCTGGGGGTGACGTGTCTGCTGGGCAGCCTGTCGCAGCAGGCGCTGAAGGCGGCGGTGGACCGCGCCCGCCCGGTCTGGCCCGATCCCGTGGACTCCGCGCACTACGCGGCCTTCCCCTCCGGCCACGCCATGACCGCGACGTTCGTGTGCGGCCTGCTGGTCTGGCTCCTGCACTACTACGGCGCCGCCCGCGCCGCACGCCTGGCAGCCCTGGCCGTGGCGGTGGTCTCCGTGGCCGGAGTCGGCGTGACGCGGGTGTGGCTCGGCGTCCACTGGGCCACCGACGTCGTCGGCGGCTGGCTCCTGGGCTCCCTGGTCGTGGCCGTCGCGGTGCTGGTCCACCGGCGTCGGCACCCGTGACCACGCCGGCGCACGGCCTGCGGTCCGTCTGCGGCTACGTGGGCCCGCCCGAGCTGCGGGCTGCCGCCCGGTCCGGCACGGAGGGCCGTTCGATCCGCTCGGCCGCCGACGTCGGGACCTGGGTGACGGATCGGGGCCCGGCGGCGGGCGCGGAGCCGTTCACCCGCGTCGTCGGCCTCGACGGTCCGCTGCGGCTCGCTCCGCGCCGCGGCGAGCACGTGGCGTGCGCCGGCGGCCGGAACGTGCTGGGCGCGGGCGGCCGGAACGTGCTGGGCGCGGGCGGGATCGCCTTCGACCGCGTGGCCGGGACGTGGACGGTCACCTAGCTCGGCAACCACTCCACCGGCTACCGCCCCGACCTCGTCCCGTGGGGCCCGGTCGCCCATGCCCCGGACCGGGCCGGCCTGCCCCGCCCCGGCCGCTTCACCCACGAAGTCGCCTACTGGCGCTGCCCGTCCTGCGGGGCGTGCTCCGTCGTCCGCGAGCAGGACTTCGCCTGCGTCCTCCGCGGCCGGGATCTGCCCCGGAGTGGAACACCGCCTCGTAGGATCGGCCCATGGCCGCCGTCCTGTTCGACTTCTCCGGGACCCTCTTCCGCGTCGAATCCGCCGACGCCTGGCTGCGCGCGGCGCTCGCCGGTGCCGGACTGGCCCTCCCCGGCCCGGAGCTGGCCGAGACGGCCCGGGCGCTGGAGGCGGCGGGGGCGCTGCCGGGCGGCGCGAATCCGCTGCGGGTGCCCGAGGAACTCGCCGAGGTGTGGGAGACCCGCGACCAGAGCCCCGAGCTGCACCGGGCCGCGTACACCGGGCTCTCCCGGCAGGTGCCGCTGCCCGGCCCGGGGCTGCACGACGCGCTGTACGACCGGCACATGGCACCGGTCGCGTGGCGCCCGTACCCCGACGCCGCCGAGGTGCTGGGCGCGCTGCGCGGGCACGGGATCGCCGTGGGCGTGGTCAGCAACATCGGCTGGGACCTGCGCCCGGTCTTCCGCGCGCACGGCCTCGACCGGTATGTGGACACCTACGTCCTGTCGTACGAGCACGGCATCCGCAAACCCGACCCGCGGCTGTTCGCGACCGCCTGCGCGGCGCTCGGCGCCGAACCGGGCAGGACGCTGATGGTCGGTGACGACCGGCGGGCGGACGGCGGTGCGGCGGCCCTCGGGTGCGCGGTGCACTTCGTGGACCATCTCCCGGTGACCGAGCGGCCGGCCGGACTGCGGCCGGTGCTGGATCTGGTGCGCTGACGGCACCCCGCGCGGGGAACGCCCGCGCGGGCCGGGCACGTGGCCCGGGGCAGCCGGGCGTCCGCCCGCCTCAGACGATCCCCCGTGTCGCCCGAGGCAGACGGTGACCGGACCTGGCCCGCTGGGCCCGTCCGTCTGCGCCGAGTATGGTTGGCTGTCGGCCAGTCAACGCAGGAGTACAGCATGTCCCCGCGCAGCGCCTCGGTCAATGAAGAGTTGCGGAAGCGTTCGAAGGAGCGCCTCCTGCAGTCCGCGGTGGAGCTGGTGGGTGAGCGCGGGTACGACGCGACGACGCTGGGCGACATCGCCGACCGGGCGGGCTCGGCGCGCGGTCTGGTCTCGTACTACTTCCCCGGCAAGCGCCAACTGGTGCAGTCCGCCGTGCACCGGCTGATGCACCGCACGCTGGAGGAGGCGCTGGAGCGGGAGCCGCACACTTCCGAGGGGCCGGAGCGGATGGCGCGGGCCATCGACGCGATCCTGGGCCTCGCCCGGGACCGGCCGGTTCTCATGCGCCAGCACATGGCGGGCCTGCTCCAGGCCGAGGTGGGTTTCGTGCCCTGCCCGGAGCAGCGACGGCTCGCGGAGCTGCTGCGCGACACCGTGGCCCGGCACGGCTCGCAGGACGTCGACCGGGACTACCCGATGCTGCGCGCGCTGCTGATGGGCGCCGTCTTCGCCGCCCTGATGCCGGGGGCGCCGATGCCCGTGCCGCTGCTGCGCGCCGAGTTGTTCGAGCGCTACCGACTGGAGTGGGAACGGGGCGTCCCGCCGGACGCCGAGACGCCCGACGGGACGAGGTGCGACACGGATCTGTCACGGTTCTTCTCGACCGGAGTGCCCGGTCGGCCGGCCCCGACGGATCGGACCGGCCGGACGGCTCAGTCGAAGTAGTCCGGCTGCGTCTGCGCGTTGAGTTCGCGCAGGTGGACCCGCTTGGCCGGGTCGGTGCGCCGGTCATTGAGCTTGAGGACGTCGAAGCCCTTGGCGATGTCGTTCGAGTAGATGTAGCCGTTGTAGTAGTACGCGGACCAGGAACCGCCGGTGGTGATGTTGTCCGTGGTCAGCGGGCCCCGCTCGAAGTAGGCGATCTCCCTCGGCCGCTCGGAGTCGGTGAACTCCCAGACGGAGACGCCGCCCTGGTACCAGGCCTGGACCATGATGTCGCGGCCCTTGACCGGGATGAGCGAGCCGTTGTGGGCGACGCAGTTCTCGGTGTCCGCCTGGTGGCGCGGGATCTTGTAGTAGCTGCGGAAGACCAGTTCGCGGTGGTCGCCCCTGCCGACGATGTCGTAGATGCCGTCGGCGCCGCGGTGCGGGCCGATCTCCGCGTTGCAGGTGGCGGCTCCGCCGCCGCCCAGTTCGTCGGTGAAGACGACCTTGTCGGCGTCCTGGTCGAAGGTCGCCGAGTGCCAGAACGCGAAGTTGACGTTGTCCTGGATCCGGTCGATGACCTTCGGACGCTCGGGGTCCTCGATGGAGAACAAGATGCCGTCGCCCATGCAGGCGCCCGCCGCGAGGTCCTCGGAGGGCAGGACGGTGATGTCGTGGCAGCCGGTGGTCTTGGAGACACCCGGGTTGGTGGGCCCGCCCGGGTTGCCGCCGCCGTCGGGCCCCTCACCGGGGAACAGCACGGGGAAGTCCACGACCGCCGCCCGCTCGGGGGCCTTGCGCGGCACCTTGATGACGGAGATGCCGTCGTGCGGCGGCTGGCAGTCGGGGTAGGCGGCGTTCGGTGAGTACGAGGAGACGTAGACGTAGACGTTCCTGCGCTCGGGCACCAGCGTATGGGTGTGCGAGCCGCAGGCGGTCTCGACGGCCGCGACGTACTTCGGGTTGCGCTTGTCGCTGATGTCGAAGACCTTCATGCCCTCCCAGGAGGACTTCTCGGTCGCGGGCCGAGTGGTGCTGTTGCAACTGCTGTCGCTGCGCGAGGAGTCGGTCGACAGGAACAGCAGGTCGCCGGAGACGGAGATGTCGTTCTGGGAGCCGGGGCACAGTACCTGGGCGACGGTCCTCGGCTTCTTCGGGTTCTTGATGTCGAAGACGCGGAACCCGTCGTAGTTGCCGGCGAAGGCGTACCGTCCCTGGAAGGCCAGGTCCGAGTTGGTGCCGGACAGCGCGTCCTTGGGGATGTTGGTCAGGTGCTCGATGTTCTCGGAGTGGACTGTCTCGTCCTGCCCGGGTATCTCGCCACTCTCGATGGCGTCGCGCACCTCGGCGCGCGCGCTCTTGGACACCTCCTTCGACGTGGCCGGACCGTCCCCCGGGTCGGGGGTCGCCATGGCCGGGCCGGCGGTGAGCAGCGCGGACAGGAGTCCGGCGGCGGCGGCCGCGACTCCCAGGCGTCTGCGCCGCGTTCGCGGGTCGTTCAACAGGGTCACTGTTTCCTCCCTACGTCCGTTCCCGTCGGAACGGTTCACCCATCCCCGCAGTATCGTATTGACCATGTACATATCAAGAGGGCCTCAACAAACTCGCACGGAGGTTTCTTGATCAGTGAGGCACGGAAGCCTGCCAGGACGCTCATCGCACCCACTAGGTGTATTGACCTGAAGCGTTGTTCACGCGGCTGATGGGTGGGTGGCCGCCGAGTGCGGTGTGGCAACGGTGGTGGTTGTAGGTGTGCAGGAAGTCTGCCAGGGCGGCGGTGCGTTCAGCGTTGCTGGTGTAGGGCCGCAGGTAGGCCCATTCGTCGAGCAGGGTGCGGTTACTGACTTCGGCTCGTCAGGGTGAGGCAGGTTCGTCGAGAGTCAGGCCGGTGCCGGCTATGAAGCCGTCGAGGGTGCCGGGCCGGTACTGAAGGCGCTTGAGTCGGTTACGGACGAGTGCTTCGAGCCGGTCGAGCGCGACGACGGCGAGGTTGGCCAGGCTGCGTTTGATGTGTGCCCATACCCATTCGACGGGGTTGAGGTCGGGTGAGTAGGCGGGCAGCAGGAACACTGTCAGCCATGCGCGCTCGGCGATCAACTTGCGCATGGCGTGAGAGACGTGGGTGTTGAGGCGGTCCCAGACCAGCACGATAGGTGCCTTGAGGAGCTGGTGGACGCCGTCGACGAGCGCGATGAAGTCACGCTCGCCCATGCTGCGGCGTTTGCCTCTGCCCGCCCGGTGGGCGCGCAGGCGGTGGCACAGCCGGGTACGGGAGCCGGGCCGCATGGCGATCAGTCCGGCCACCGACAGCCGCCCCGAGCGTCGCCCGCTGACGGTCACGACCGGGGTGTGCCCGCGCCGGCCCCAGGTTCGTCCCCGGGGCGGCTTCCGCGTGAACCCTGCTTCGTCCTCGAAGCAGATGTAGCCCCCGCAGGCCGCCCGGGCTCTTTTACCTCCGCCCAGGTCACCTCCTTCCACACGGTGACGGCCCTCTCGTCGCGCTCGGCGACCCGCCGTGCGGGGACCTGCGGGCTGAAGCCGAGCCGGTGCATCAGCCTCGTGGCACCGGAGACGCTGTAGGAGACGTGGAACTTCCGGCCGATCAGCGTGGCCACCCTCGCCGCGGTCCACACCTGGTCCTCCACCCAGCCGTGGGCGGCCGGGCCCTCATCGAGGTACGCAGCCAGTTTCTCCAGACAGCGCGGGGACAGCCGGCAACGGGATCCGCTCGGGCCGCGGGAGGCCAGAGCCTCATGACCACCGTCCCGCCACAGCTGGTGCCACTGGTAGGCCGATTTCAGGCTCACCCGCAGTCGCCGTGCCACCTCCGGCGGCTTGATCTCCTGCTCGAACAGCTCGGCCGCCTGCATCCGCACCGACTCCCGGCGCCGACGTCCCGCAGCGGTCAGCCCGCCCCCATCCGCATATCTCACACACCACGGAATACAGCCACCGCTCCAGACCCATCAGGGACTTCGCAAAGATTCACCCTGGCGAGCCGAAGTCAGTAAAGCGTTCGACCTTGCCGTTGGTCTGCGGCCGGTAGATGCGCGTGAGCTTGCCGGACGCGCCGAGGTCGGCAAGCGCCTGCCGCCAGGCGAAGCTCTTGCGGTAGGGCCAGGCATTGTCTGTCAGGACGCGTTCGACGCGGAGGATGCCACAGGTGGCGAAGAAGGCTGCGGCCCGCTGCAGGAAGGCCGCGCAGGTGGCGGCCTTCTCGTCCGGGTGGACTTCGCTGTAGGCGAGGCGGCTGTGGTCGTCGACTGCGGAGTGGATGTAGTCGAAGCCGGTGGTGCGGCGGCGGTCGGGGCAGGCGGCACGGCCGTGGATGCGCCATCCGCCGCCGTCGGGGATGCGGCCGAGTTTCTTGACGTCGACGTGGACGAGCTCGCCGGGCCGGCTGCGTTCGTAGCGGCGGATGACCTGTCCGGTGGGGCGGTCCAGGAAGGCCAGACGGTTCAGGCCGTGTCGGGCCAGGACCCGGTGGACGGTGGAGGCGGGCAGGCCCAGGATCGGTCCGATGCGGGCCGGGCCCAGCTTGCGTTCTTGCCGCAGTCGGCAGACCCGGTCCTCCAGCGCGGCCGGGGTCCGGTGCGGCGTCCTGCGGGGCTGGCTGGAACGGTCGTGCAGGCCGGACTCGCCCTCTGCTCGCCAGCGCAGCAGCCATTTGTGAGCCGTGGGCCGTGAGACGCCCATCTCGGCCGCGACATGCGCTACCGGACGGCCGGAACGGACACGCTCGACCAGCAGCCGCCTGCCGTGAACGGTCAGCCGGGCATTACGGTGGGACATGAAGACCTCCGTGTGGTGCGTTCCTAGACAGCTTCACCACACCGGAGGTCTTCGCCGTGATCAAGCCCCGCCGGCGTTAACAAGGCTCGTGATCAATACAACTAGGTGCCTCGCATCCCTCCCCGACAGAGCACGCCCAGCCACAGGAGGTCGTTGTGCCCTTCAGCCCCGCACTGTCCCGAGCGTCGCTCGTCACGGCCTCACTGACCGCACTGGCCGTGCTCGGGCTCGGGGCCTGCGACTCCGGTCCGGACACCGGACCGGCTGCCGCGGCCGGGCCATCGGTCATCGCTCCGGGCGAGCCGGGCGAGGGGAACCGCACGCTCTCCGCCGAGGACGCCGCGAAGCAGCGCGCCGACGACGACTCCCCCAACTCGGCGGACGTCTCCTACGCGCGGATGATGATCCAGCACCATGCCCAGGCGCTGGAGATGACCGAACTCGTGCCGGAGCAGGCCGAGTCCGGCCGGGTCGAAAAGCTCGCCGCACGGATCTCCGCCGCGCAGGGGCCGGAGATCGAGGCGATGAGGGGCTGGCTCGAGAACCACGGCGAGAAGGAGACCGGCGGCGGCCACGACCACGCCTCGATGCCGGGGATGGCGACCAAGGCCCAGTTGGAGAAGCTGCGCGCGGCGAAGGGCGAGGCCTTCGACCAGCTCTTCCTCAAGCTGATGATCACTCACCACGAGGGCGCGATCACCATGGCCACGGACGTGAAGTCGCAGGGCAACAACGTGCGGATCGAGGAGATGGCCGATGACGTGGTGGCCCAGCAGACCAGCGAGATCTCGCGGATGCGCGGGATGCTCTGACGGGCCGTCGGCAGCGCCTCAGCGCCGTGCGCGACGCGGGGCCAAGAAGCCCTCGTCGCGCGCCTGGCCGATCAGCCTGAGCGACCTGCGCCGGCTGTGCCCGGTCGCGCGCATCACCGCGAGGACCGGGTCGCCGCCCACCTCCCGGGCGGCCCGGTACTCCTGCGCCGCGAGCCGGCGCCCCTCCCTGCCGCGCGGCCAGGCCGGACGGGCCCGTCGCCGCGCGGCGGCGGGCGGGTCATCCGCGGAGCCCGCCACACACGCCTCGAAGAGCGGGTTCTCCAGCCACTCGGCGAGCACGGCCAGGTCGTCGAGGGACAGTGGCGGGTCGGCCCGTACGTCCTCGACCCGCACGCCCTGACCGGACAGCACGGCGAGCGCCTCCACGCGGGCGCCGTCGGCGAACGTCAGGTGGACCTCGAACCACGACGTGACGGTGTCACCCTCACGCACCACCCAGGTGTGCCGCACGGACATCTCACCGTCGTCCGGACAGCGATCGGAAAGCTGGAGAGAACGATCAACGAAGGATGCTTCGAGCACACACGCAACGTAACCGAATGATCACATTCCATACGAACGGAACACGCACGGAACATGCGCCGTTCACCGGGCGCGGCACCCTGTCAGCGGAGCGCCGGCGGTGGGATGCTGGGAACACCAGCGAACCCTCTGGCTTCCGGACCATTCGCCTCCCGGACAAGGAGTTCCGCCGTGCTGCGTGTCGCCGTCGTCGGCTCGGGACCGAGCGGGTGCTACACCGCCCAGAGCCTCGTCCAGCTCGGCCGTGACGTGCGCGTGGACGTCCTGGACCGGCTGCCCTGCCCCTACGGGCTGGTGCGGTACGGAGTGGCGCCGGACCACGAGAAGATCAAGTCGCTGCAGAACACCCTGCGCACCGTCCTGGAGCACGAGCGGGTGCGGTTCCTCGGCGGCGTCCCGGTCGGCCCCGGGGGCGTGCCGTCGGCGCGGCTGCGCGAGCTGTACCACGCGGTGGTGTACTGCGTGGGCGCCGCCACCGACCGGCGGCTGGGCATCCCCGGCGAGGAACTGCCGGGAAGCTGGTCGGCGACCGAGTTCGTGTCCTGGTACAGCGCCCATCCGGACGCGGTGGACGACGGCTTCCTGCGCGGGGCGCGGTCCGCGGTCGTGATCGGGGTGGGCAACGTCGCCGTCGACGTGGCGCGGATGCTGGTGCGCGGCACCGCCGAGCTGAGCGGTACCGACATGCCTCAGGCGGCGCTCGACGCACTCGCCGCCGGGCGGGTGGCCGACGTGCACATGGTGGGCCGGCGGGGCCCTTCGCAGGCCCGCTTCACCACCAAGGAGCTGCGTGAGCTGGGCGCCCTGCCGGACACCGCCGTCGTGGTGGACCCGGCGGAGCTGGCGCTGGACGCCGGGTACCGGGATCCCTCCGGACTGCCCGGTGCGCAGCGCCGCAACGTGGAGGTGCTGCGCGACTGGGCAGGGCGGCCCGCGCCGGACGCCGCCCGGCGGATCCGGCCGCGCTTCTTCCTGCGCCCCGTGGAACTGACGGCGGACGGCGACGGCCGGGTGGGCGCCGTGCGCTTCGAGCGGACGGCGCCGGACGGGCGCGGCGGCGTGACGGGCACCGGGCGGTACGAGGAGATCGAGGCCCAACTGGTGCTGCGGTCGGTGGGCTACCGCGGGGTGCCGCTGGAGGGGCTGCCGTTCGACGCGGCGAGCGGCACGGTGCCGCATCGGGCGGGGCGCGTGCTGCGGGGCGGCGTGGTCGCCCCCGGGGAGTACGTGGCCGGCTGGATCAAGCGTGGCCCCACCGGCGTCATCGGCACCAACCGCCCCTGCGCGAAGGAGACGGTGACGTCCCTGCTGGCGGACGCCGCCGCGCTCACCGGACGGGCCCTTCCGGCGGACCCCCTCCCGCTCCTGCGCGCCGAGGGGCTCGAGCCGGTCGAGTGGTCCGGGTGGCGGGCCATCGAGCGGGCGGAGGCGGACCTCGGCACCTCGCTGGGGCGCCACGTGGTCAAGCTGCCCGACTGGGAGTCGCTGCTGGCGGCGGCACGGACGGCCACGACCTGAGGGCGGACGGCCGCGCCCCTGGTACGCGGGTCCCGGCTCAGCCGGCGCCGAGGCGGGCGGCCTGGCGGGCCGCGGCGGCCAGGAGGGCGTCGAGCAGCCCCGGGAAGAGGGCGTCCAGGTCGTCCCTGCGCAGGCCGTTCATCTTGGCCGTACCCCGGTAGGTCTGCCGGATCACCCCGCTCTCGCGCAGCACCCGGAAGTGGTGCGTGGTGGTGGACTTGGTGACCGGCAGGTCGAAGTAGGAGCAGGAGAAGAGCTCGTCGCTGTCGGCGGCGAGGTCCCGTACGATCCGCAGCCGCACCGGGTCGGACAGGGCGTGCAGCAATCCCTCCAGCCGGATCTCCTCGCGTGCCGGGTGCGGCAGGTCGCGGGGGCCGGCGGCGGTGGCGGCGGGGGTCACGGCGGCTCCAGTTCGTCCGGGAGGTCCCACCGCTCGGGAAGGACCTCCGTTGGCCCACTCATTGTACGAGAACCATCATAGTTTGACACTCGCCGTACTACGAGGTTTATCGTACGAGCTGTTCCTCCTGCCGCGACCAAGGGAGCAGCCCTCATGAGCGCCCTCTTCCAGCCCCTCCGACTGCGTGACACCACGATCCCGAACCGGGTGTGGATGCCGCCCATGTGCCAGTACTCCGCCGCACCGGAGGGCCCCCTGGCGGGCGTCCCCGGCGACTGGCACTTCGCGCACTACGGCGCACGCGCGGTGGGCGGCACCGGGCTGATCGTCGTCGAGGCCACCGGCGTGTCCCCCGAGGGCCGCATCTCCCCCCAGGACCTCGGCCTGTGGAACGACACCCAGGTGGAGGCCTTCCGCCGGATCACGGACTTCCTGCGGTCCCAGGACACGGTTCCGGCGATCCAGCTCGCCCACGCGGGCCGCAAGGCGTCGACCGCGCAGCCCTGGAAGGGCGGGGCTCCCGTGGGTGCGGACGCGCACGGCTGGCAGCCGGCGGCCCCGAGCCCGCTCGCGTTCGACGAGCGCCACCCGGTGCCGACCGAGCTGACGGCCACGCAGATCCGGGAGATCGTCCGCCAGTTCGCGGACGCCGCGCGCCGGGCCCTGGCGGCCGGTTTCGAGATAGCCGAGATCCACGGCGCGCACGGCTACCTGATCCACGAGTTCCTGTCGCCGCACTCCAACCACCGCACCGACGCCTACGGCGGCTCGTACGAGAACCGCACCCGGTTCGCCCTCGAAGTCGTCGACGCCGTGCGGGAGGTGTGGCCGGACGACAAGCCGCTGTTCTTCCGCGTCTCGGCGACCGACTGGCTGGAGGAGGGCGGCTGGACGCCCGACGACACCGTCCGCTTCGCCCGCGACCTCCGGGCACACGGCATCGACCTGCTCGACGTCTCCACCGGCGGCAACGTCCCCCGCGTCCGGATCCCGACCGGGCCCGGCTACCAGGTCCCGTTCGCCGCGCGCGTGAAGACTCAGGCCCCGCTGCCGGTCGCCGCCGTGGGCCTGATCACCGACGTCGAGCAGGCCGAGAAGATCGTGGCCAACGGCGAGGCGGACGCGGTGCTGCTGGGACGCGAACTGCTGCGCAACCCGTCGTGGGCCCAGCAGGCGGCGCGGGAACTCGGCGACCCGGTCCGGATGCCGGACCAGTACGGCTGGGGCATGTGAGGCGGCGCGTCGCTGGGGCATGTGAGGCGGCGCGTCCTCGCGTGCGCGAGGCGGCGCGCCCTCGCGCGAGGCGTTGACTAGAAAGCGCTTGCCCTCTACGGTCCGTTCATCAGCATGACCGTCGCGAGCGCGGTGGGTCACCCAGGACCCCACCAGTGACCCGCCGCGTTCGCGACACCGAACAGGACGACGCACAGCGTTCACGTACATGTTCCGTTCCACCCCCACTCCCTATGGAAGGGATCAGAACATGACCGCTACGACACGCCCCCGCGCGCGGCGGCGCGCCGCGACCGGCGCACTGGCCGCACTCGGGCTATCGGTTGGCATGCTCATGACCTCCGGAACCTCCGCGGCACACGCCGCCACCTGGCCGACCCCCAACGGCAGCGAAGGGGTCTCCTCGACCATCCCGGTCTCCGGTACCAAGGACTACGGGATGAAGCGTCTCTACGGCACCGGCGACCTCGGCTCCGGCGGCCAGGACGAGGACCAGGGCCCGATCCTGGAACTGGCCCCGGGCGCCGTCCTCAAGAACGTGATCATCGGCGCCCCCGCCGCGGACGGCATCCACTGCAAAGGCGGCTGCACCCTGCAGAACGTCTGGTGGGAGGACGTCGGCGAGGACGCGGCGACCTTCCGGGGCTCCTCGTCGTCGAACGTCTACACCGTCTCCGGCGGCGGCGCCAAGGAAGCCAGTGACAAGGTGTTCCAGTTCAACGGAGCCGGAACCCTGAACGTCTCCGGCTTCGCGGTCAAGAACTTCGGCACCTTCATCCGCTCCTGCGGCAACTGCTCGACGCAGTACAAGCGGACGATCAACCTCAACACCATCGAGGTGAACTGGAAGGGCAGCCGGATCGCCGGCATCAACACCAACTACGGCGACAGCGCGACGCTGCGCAACATCACGATCGTCGGGGACGGCGACAAGAAGATCGTCCCGTGCCAGAAGTACATCGGCAACGACGACGGCGACGAGCCGGACTCCAACGGCTCCGGCCCCGACGGCACGCACTGCAAGTACGCGTCGTCCGACATCACCTACAGGTGACGCGGCGAACGACGGCGGCCTGACGCCGTCGCCTCAGGTCCGGGTGCCCCGCGCCCGGACCTGTCCGGCCTGCTCCCGCTGGTAGTCCGTGTAGGCGTCGCGCAGGGCCCGGCCCGGCCAACGTGCCGGGAGGAGCTCCGGGGGCAGGACCGGGTCGGCGAGCAGGTGACGGACGACGGCCGCGAAGGCGGTGAGGCGGTCGGCCGGACGCCGGGCCCGGTCGACATGGGCGAGCAGCGCCCGGGCCGTGGCGGACCAGGCGTCCAGCGGCCACAGGCTCGCGGCCAGTTCGGCGGCCGGGCGGCCGGGGCGCGTGGCACAGCGCTCGGCCACCAGGTCCAGCTCGGCCGGCAGCGGGCGGCGCAGGTTGGCCGGGCGCAGCCAGACGCCCTCGCGGAGTTCGGCGAGACGCAGGACGGTCAGCCGGGTGCGCAGGTCGGCGCGTTCGGCGGGACCGCGCCCCGTCGCGGTGATCACGACCATCTCCCAGTCCCCCTCCCACGCGCGCGTGTGCGGGTGTACGGCCTCGTCCTGGCGCCGCTGGCGCTCCAGCAGCCGCTCACTGAGGCGGTAGCCGGCGTCCGTGCGACGCAGGTCACCGGCGGCGGCCATCCGGCTCAGCGCGGCGCGCACGGTGGACCCGCCGACGTCGAATCCCTCGACGAGCCGAACCAGCTCCCGCACCGGCAGTTCGGGGGGATGGGCGCCGAGCAGCAGGCTCAGGACGACCGAGCGCGCGGACAGCGGGCGCAGCACGAGCTCGCCGGGGGGCGCGGAGCCGTTCATCCGCGCGGGCACGTGTCGTCCGTCCACATGAGCACGTACTGTACGTGCGCCTCCCGTGTTGCACTATTGCTGCGGTCGCAGGAACAGTGCAACACTCCCGTCATGACGACACTCGCGCAGGAGCCGTACGAGTCCGCGGGCCGACCGGCGGGGTACGCCACGCACGACGTCACCAATCAGCCACCTCCCCTGGCCCCCTACGACGCCTCCGACGACACGGCCCTGCTGGAGGGGGTGCGGCGGGAGGACGCCGGGTGGGCCGAGGAGGACCTGCGGCGGCTCGGCAGGCGGGCGGGGAGCGCGCAGGCACAGGAGTGGGGCGACCTGGCCAACCGCCACGAGCCCGTGCTGCGCACGCACGACCGGTACGGCAACCGGGTCGACGAGGTCGAGTACCACCCGAGCTGGCACCATCTGATGCGCGTGGCGGTCGGCGAGGGGCTGGCGGGCGCGCCCTGGGCCGACGACCGGCCGGGCGCGCATGTCGCGCGGACCGCGGGCGGGCTGGTGTGGGGGCACACCGAGGCCGGCCACGGCTGCCCGACCTCGATGACCTACGCGGCCGTCCCCGCGCTGCGTGCACAGCCCGAGCTCGCGAAGGTCTACGAGCCGCTGCTCACCGGCCGGGAGTACGAGCCGGGGCTGCGCACGCCCACGGAGAAGCGGGGCCTGCTGGCCGGCATGGGGATGACCGAGAAACAGGGCGGCTCCGACGTCCGTACGAACACGACGGCGGCCACCCCGACCGCCGAACCCGGCGTCTACACGCTGCGCGGGCACAAGTGGTTCACGTCGGCGCCCATGTGCGACGTGTTCCTGGTGCTGGCCCAGGCCCCGGAGGGCCTGTCCTGCTTCCTGGTGCCGCGGGTGCTGCCGGACGGCGGTCGCAACACCTTCCGCATCCAGCGGCTGAAGGACAAGCTCGGCAACCGGTCCAACGCCTCGTCGGAGCCCGAGTTCGACGGGACGGTCGCCTGGCGGGTCGGGCCCGAGGGGCAGGGCGTCAAGACGATCATCGAGATGGTCAACTGCACCCGGCTGGACTGCGTGATGTCCTCGGCGACGCTCATGCGCAAGACGCTCGTCGAGGCCGGGCACCACGTACGGCACCGCGGCGCGTTCGGCGCCCGGCTGGTCGACCAGCCGCTGATGCGCAACGTCCTGGCCGACCTGGCGCTGGAGTCGCAGGCCGCGACGACGCTCACCCTGCGGCTGGCGGGCGCGGCGGACCGGGCGGTGCGCGGCGACGCGGGGGAGGCGGCGTTCCGGCGGATCGCCACCGCCGTCGGCAAGTACTGGGTGACCAAGCGGGGCCCGGCGTTCACCGCGGAGGCCCTGGAGTGCCTCGGCGGCAACGGCTACGTGGAGGAGTCGGGCATGCCCCGCCACTACCGCGAGGCGCCGCTGCTGTCGATCTGGGAGGGCTCGGGGAACGTCAACGCCCTCGACGTCCTGCGGGCGCTCGGCCGCTCCCCCGCCACCGCGCACGCCTTCTTCGACGAACTCGCCCTCGCCCGCGGCGCGGACACCCGGCTGGACGCCGCCGTGGCCCGGCTGGAGTCGGGGCTGGCGGAGGCGTCCGAGACCGGTGCCCGCCGCCTGGTGGAACTGATGGCTCTCACCCTCCAGGCCTCCCTCCTGGTCCGGCACGCCCCGCCCGCCGTCGCGGACGCGTTCTGCGCGAGCCGGCTCGGCGGCGACTGGGGCCATGCCTTCGGCACGCTGCCGACCGGGGCCGACCTCGGCGGCATTCTGGCGCGGGCGCTGCCCGGGGAGGGCTGAGCGGTCGGCGCGAGGACCGCTCGCCGGACCCGACGCCACCGCTCTGACCTGCGGCGACGGCCTTTCCAGAGGTGACTGTCAGTGCTGGGGTGCAGACTGGCCCGTGTCCGAGATGAAGGCGTCGACGACGACGCCGCGGAGGTGATCGGCATGACCGAGGTACTGCTCGCCGTGGGCACCCGCAAGGGCCTGTTCATCGGGCGCCGGCGGGGTGGCACCTGGGAGTTCGACGAGAGTCCCTACTTCAACGCGCAGGCCGTCTACTCGGTCGCCCTCGACACCCGCGGCGACACCCCGCGGCTGCTGGCCGGCGGGGACAGCGCCCACTGGGGCCCGTCGGTTTTCCACTCCGACGACCTGGGCCGCACCTGGACCGAACCGGCGCAGCCGGCCGTCAAGTTCCCCAAGGAGACCGGCGCTTCGCTGGAGCGGGTGTGGCAGCTCCACCCGGCCGCCGCCGAGCCGGACGTGGTCTACGCGGGCACGGAGCCGGCCGCGCTGTACCGCTCGGAGGACCGCGGCGAGAGCTTCGAGCTGGTCCGCCCCCTGTGGGAGCATCCCACGCGCTCCCAGTGGGTGCCGGGCGGTGGCGGCGAAGGGCTGCACACCGTGCTCACCGACGAGCGGGACCCCAAGTCGGTGACGGTCGCCGTCTCCACCGCCGGTGTGTTCCGGACGGCCGACGGCGGCGCGAGCTGGGCACCGTCCAACTCCGGGGTCTCCGCCGTCTTCCTGCCGGACCCGAACCCGGAGTTCGGCCAGTGCGTGCACAAGGTGGCGCGGGACGCGGCGACCCCGGACCGGCTGTATCTGCAGAACCACTGGGGTGTGTACCGCAGCGACGACGCGGGCGGGCACTGGACGGACATCGGCGCGGGCCTGCCGTCCACGTTCGGCTTCGCCGTGGCGGCCCACCCGCACCGCGGCGACACGGCCTACGTCTTCCCGATCAACGCCGACGCGGACCGGGTCCCGGCCGACCACCGCTGCCGGGTCTTCCGGACGGCGGACGCGGGCAAGAGCTGGGAGCCGCTCACGGCGGGACTGCCCCGGGAGGACCACTACGGCACGGTGCTGCGCGACGCGCTGTGCACCGACGACGCGGAACGGGCGGGCGTGTACTTCGGCAACCGCAACGGCGAGGTGTTCGCGTCCGCCGACGACGGCGACAACTGGCGGCAGTTGGCGTCCCACCTGCCGGACGTGCTGTGCGTGCGGGCCGCGGTCGTCGGGTGAGGCGGGCCGGAGGACCGGCCTCGGCCACCGGTTGCCGGGCGTCACCCGTACGGCAGTAGGGTGACGCCCGTGGCACCACGACCCTTGCATGAAATCGTCGAAGCGGGCTGGGCGCAGGCTCTGGAACCCGTCGCCGGGCGGATCACCTCGATGGGTGAGTTCCTGCGCGCGGAGATCTCCGCCGGACGCACCTACCTGCCGGCCGGATCCAACGTCCTACGGGCCTTCCAACAGCCCTTCGACGACGTCCGAGTCCTGATCGTCGGACAGGATCCGTACCCGACCCCGGGGCACGCGGTGGGGCTGTCATTCTCGGTCGCGCCCGAGGTGCGTCCGCTGCCCGGCAGCCTCGTCAACATCTTCCGGGAACTGAACAGCGACCTGAACCTGCCGCAGCCCTCCAACGGGGACCTGACCCCGTGGGCCCGGCAGGGCGTGCTGCTGCTCAACAGGGCGCTGACCACGGCCCCGCGCAAGCCCGCCGCCCACCGCGGCAAGGGCTGGGAGGAGGTCACCGAACAGGCGATCCGCGCCCTGGCGGCGCGCGGCAAGCCGATGGTGTCCATCCTGTGGGGCCGCGACGCCCGCAATCTGCGGCCGCTGCTCGGGGACCTGCCGGCCGTCGAGTCAGCGCACCCGTCCCCGATGTCGGCCGACCGGGGCTTCTTCGGCTCCCGCCCCTTCAGCCGGGCCAACGACCTGCTGGTCCGACTCGGAGGTCAGCCGGTCGACTGGCGCCTGCCGTGAGCGGCGGCTTCCTGGCCGTGGACTCCGGCGGCTCGGGGCTGCGCGTCGTCGTGGGTGCGGCCGGGGACGACGCGGGCGGCGGTTCGGGCGGGCTCGGGCGGCGGGCGTCGCGGGAACCGGTCCGCACCGGTGCGCGCGGCATCGATCCCGAGCATCTGATGGCGCAACTGGTTCCCATGGCCCGGGCGTTGACCGCCGAGACCGGGGTGGCCGGGTTCGACACCGTCGTCGTCGGGGCCGCCGGGCTCGCCACGCTGGGCGACGCCCTGCGCGCCGAACTGCCGGGCGCGCTGGCCCGGGAGCTGGGTGCGCGCACGGTCGCACTGGCCGCCGACGCCGTCACCGCCTATGCCGGTGCGATCGGCCCCCGGGCAGGAGCGGTGGTCGCCGCCGGCACAGGACTGATCGCCACCGGCACGGACCTGACCCGCTGGCGCAGGGCGGACGGCTGGGGGCATCTGCTGGGCGACTGCGGGGGCGGCGCCTGGATCGGGGGGGCCGGCCTTCAGGCCGCGCTGCGCGCCCACGACGGGCGCCAGGGCGGCTCGGCGCTGCTACTGGCCCGCGCCGAGGAACGGTTCGGGCCGGTCGCGGGCCTGCCCGGTCAACTGTATCCGCGTACCGACCGTCCCGCCGTCCTCGCCTCCTTCGCGCCCGAGGTGGCCGCCTGCGCCGCCGGCGACCCCGTCGCCGCGGAGATCCTGCGGGCCGCCGCCCGGCACATGGCCGACTCGGCCGCCGCGGTGTGCCCGGCCGGCGGCGAGCCCCGCGTCGCGGTCACCGGCGGCCTGCTGAAAATGGGCGACCACCTCGTCGTACCGCTGGAGGAGGAGCTGGCGAAGCGGCTGCCGCATGCGCGGCGGACGGCCGCCGAGGGTGATCCGCTGGACGGTTCGGTGCGGATCGCGACCGCCCTGGCGACCGGCTCGCTCGCCCTCCCGGGCGACGAAGGCATGCTGTGGGTGACGACCGCGCCGGGCGGCCGATAACCGATCCGCCGGTGAGGTGAATCATGCCGATGTCGGCCGATCCGTACATCACTCATCAGACAAAACCGGACGGATACCGCTCACCTGCACCCTCCCCGAACAGGGAAACCGGGGAAACCAGTAACATGCGGCGCCATGAGCTCCCCCACTGGGCCCGCGTCCGGCCTGCCAGTACGAATGCCGCGCCCCCGCCAGCCAGGACGGCACCGCCGTCCCGAACCCCTGGTGGCTCCCGAGGGCGCGCCGGCGCTCGTCCTCGCGGTGCCGGGGACGCCCAGTAGCGCCACCCGGGGCCTCGCCGACGAGGTCATCAGCATCGCCCGCTCCGAGCTTCCCGGCCTCGACGCCCGGATCGGCCACCTCGAAGGGGACGACGAGGAGTTCCTCTCCCTGTCGACCGTCCTCGTGCGTGCCGCCGAGGAGCGCACCGCCCGCTACGAGCAGGCGCGCGCCGCCGGCCTGGAGGTGAAGGAGCCCGAGGGGCCCGTCGCCGTCGTCGTGCCGCTGCTCGCCGGCCCGGACGGCGCACTGCTGCGCCGGATCCGGCAGGCCGTCATGGACAGCCGGATCGCGGCCGAGCTGACCGACGTGCTCGGCCCGCACCCGCTGCTCGCGGAGGCGCTGCACGTGCGCCTCTCCGAGGCCGGTCTGGCCCGCGCCGACCGTGCCCGCCTGTTCACCGTGGCGACCGCCGCGGACGGCATCATCCTGGCCTCCGTCGGCGGTGACGAGGCCGTCCAGGCGGCCGGGATCACCGGTATGCTGCTCGCCGCGCGCCTCGCCGTGCCGGTGATGGCGGCGGCACTGGACGAGGACGGCTCGATCGCGTCCGTGGCCGAGCAACTGCGCTCCTCGGGCTCGCAGCAACTGGCGCTGGCACCGTATCTGATCGGCCCGGAGATCGAGGCGTCCCTGCTGGAGGAGGCGGCCAAGGAGGTGGGCTGCTCCACCGCCGAGCCGCTCGGCCCCTACCCGGCGATCGGCAAGCTGGCGCTGGCCAAGTACACGACGGCGCTCGGCATCTCGCCGCAGCAGCCGCAGGGCACGCCGGTCCGCTGACACGCACGGACGTGCGGGCGCGCGGCGTCCGCGCGGGACGGTACGACCGAAAGGGCCCGCTCCGGTGGAGGAGCGGGCCCTTCGTCATGTCCTTCTCGTCTCGTGCTCGTCTCGTGCTCGTCTCCTGCCCGCCTCGTGCTCGTCCGGTGCGGCGCGGCAGGTGGGCCGCCGCCGGGTCAGCCGAAGACCACGCAGGACGCCGCCGGGACCGCGAGCGAGCCGGAGCGCCGCGGTACGCCGGTCTCCGGGTCGAGGGCGAACCAGGTCACGTCTCCGGAACGCTCGTTGGCCGCGTACAGGAAGCCGTCCGACTCGGCGATCTCCCGCGGCCAGTGCCCGCCGCAGGGCACGGTCCCGAACAGCCGGAGCCCGTCCGGCTCCACGACGAACACGGAGAGGACGTCTTCTCCGCGGGTCGCGGTCCACACGAAGCGGCCGTCGGGCGAGACCACGACGCCGGACGGGAACGCGTCGCCGGACGGGGCACCGGGCAGTACCGGTACCTCGGTGAGGGGCTGCAGTACGCCGTCGGCGGCGTCCCAGCGGCAGGCGGTGACGGTGGGCGCCAGTTCGTTGACCACGTAGGCGCGGGTGCCGTCCGGGTGGAAGGCCAGGTGGCGCGGGCCCGAGCCGGGGCGCAGCGCGATCTCCCGGTGCACGGCGAGGGCGCCGTTCGTCAGGGTGCAGACCCGCACGGAGTCGGTGCCGAGATCCACACTGACCGCCCACCGCCCGCTCGGGTCGGGCCGCACCTGGTGGGCGTGCGGCCCCTGCTGGCGCTGGGCGTGCGGGCCCGATCCGGTGTGCTGGAGGACGCCGGACGCGGACCGGGCGAGGGCGCCGTCCGGGCGGACCGGCACGGCCGTGACGCTGCCGGATCCGTAGTTGGCGGTCAGGACGTGCCCGGCGTACAGGCTGAGGTGAGTGGGCCCGTCACCGCCCACGGGTACCGGCCGCCCGGCGGGCTCGGGCTTGTCCCCGGCCACGCGGTAGGCGGCCACGGCGCCCTCGGCCGTCTCACTGACGGCGTAGAGCATGTCCCCGTCGGGCGCCAGCGCCAGGTAGGAGGGGTCGGGCACCCGGTCCGTGCCGCTCAGGACCGTGAGCGCGCCGCTGTCGGGTGCGACGGCCGCCGTCAGGATTCCTGGGCCGCCGGCCGCCGTGAACGACCCGATGTACGCCCGCCGCTGCCGCCTGTCACCGTCCGTCACCGCTGTCCCTCTCATCCCGCGTCGTCCCGCATCGTCCCGCGCCTCGGTACGTGCCTTGGCCTCGGTGCGTGCCTCGGTACGTGCCTTGGCCTCGGTGCGTGCCTCGGTGCGCCGACCGATCGTCTGCCCCGGGGCGACGGTAGCAGTCGATCACTTGCGGTCCAGACCAAATGGGTGGCACGGGGCCGGGCGGATCAGGCGCCGACGAGCGGCGAGCCGGAGGGGGTGCGCAGGGGTGCGGCGAGTTCGGCCAGGGCGCGTTCCAGGCCGTGGAGGTGGGCCAACGCGGGTTCGGTGGCGCGTGGCCCGTCCGCGTGGGCGGGAACGGTCCCACCGCCCGTGAGCGCCTCGACCGCGGTCTCGACACGCCAGCAGGCGGCGGCCAGCCGGGCGTCGTGCGAGGCCTCGGGGTCGGCCGCGACGGCGACCAGACCGCGGATCTCCCGGGCGCATTCGTCGAGCAGGGCGAGTACGCGGCGGGCGCGCCGCTTGCGGCCGTACATCGGGTTCAGCGGGTGTACGAGCGGGGCGACCGAGAGCCTTACCCGGCCGAGCAGTTGCTCCAGTTCGGCCACGCGCGGCGCCGGGTCGGCGCCCTCGGTTCCGGCGAGGCGGGCGGCGGCCTCGGCGGTGCAGGCGTGGACACAGCGCAGGGCCCGCTGGATCCAGGCGTCGGTCACGGTGTGCGTGGTGACCGGCAGGACGACGAGCACCGCGAGAGCGGCGCCGAGCGCGCCCACGCCGGTCTCGGCGAGCCGCAGGGCGAGCAGGCCGGGGCTGAGGAAGTCCAGGAGACCGTAGAGCAGCTCGGCGAGCAGGGTCACGCAGAGCATCATCCAGGTGTAGGAGACCGCGGCGGTGTAGAAGATGCCGAAGACGCAGGCGGCGGCGAGCACGGCCGTGGGCACCGCGGATCCGGCCAGCGGGACGGCGACCAGGAAGCCCAGGCCGATGCCGACGACGGTGCCGAGGACCCGGCGGAAGCCGCGGACCAGGGTCTCGCCGCGCGAGGTGGTGTTGACGAACACCCACCAAGTGGCGCCGACGGCCCAGTACCAGCGCTCGTCGGACACGAGCTGGCCCACGACCAGGGCGAACCCGGCGCCGACGGTGGCCTGGACGGCCTGGCGGGTGGTGATCCGGTCGAGTCCGGTACCGGCGGGCGGTGCGGGGGCGGCGGGCGGCGGCAGGCGGCGCTCGTAGCACCACAGGCCGAAGCGCACCGCCGCGGCGGCGGCCACGGACAGCAGGACGGCGGCGAACATCTCGGGCAGCCGGTCCGTGGTCGCGTGCAGGAACTGGGCGACGAAGAAGGTCATGAAGGCGAACACGCCGAGGCTGTGCCCGCGCGGGCCCCAGCGCCGGGCGTACACGCCCGCGCCGACGACGGCGAGGAAGGTGAGGTCCCTGGCGACGGGAAGGTCGTGCAGCGCGGCCGCGGCGGTCAGCACGGGCAGCCCGGCGACCGGCAGCAGCGCGGTGGTGACCGCCTGCCCGCGCACGGTGGCGTCGGTGACGGTGAACAGCGCCAGCAGTGCGGCGAGCCCGCCGGTGACGGCGCCCACGAGCGAGGTGCCGGCCAGGCCGCAGACGACGACGGCCAGCCCGATGCCGAGGACGGCCCGAGCGGCGAACCGCAGCCGGGACCGTCCCGGGTCCGGGCTCACGAACACCCTCTTCAGCACTGATTACCGCCCCCTCGCGCACTGGCGCACTCGGACCCGAAGTCACCGGCATGAAAAAGGCGCCGCGGGATCCGCAGCGCCATCGACCCTCCTATAGGAGCATCTTCGCCACCAGTGGCTCAACAGGCTCGTCTCAGAGTGGGCCATTGGTACAGTACAGAAGGCATTCCTACGGCCATCGAAGAGCCAATGGCCGACGAGGGGACCCGGACACCGTGGCCGTCGACGAACTCGACACCCGCATTCTGCGGCTGCTGCTGGAGCAGCCGCGCACCAGTGTGCGCGAGTACGCCCGCCTCCTCGGGGTCGCCCGCGGCACGCTCCAGGCCCGGCTCGACCGGCTGGAGCGGGACGGCGTGATCACCGGCACCGCACCGTCCCTCTCCCCCGCCGCTCTGGGCCACCCGGTGCTCGCGTTCGTGCACATCGAGGTCACCCAGGGCCACCTGGACGAGGTGGGCGAGGCGCTGGCGGCCGTGCCGGAGATCGTCGAGGCCTTCTCCATCACCGGCGGCGGAGACCTGCTGACCCGGGTCGTGGCCCGCGACAACGCGCACCTGGAGGACGTGGTCCAGAAGCTGATCAGCCTGCCGGGGGTGGTCCGTACCCGCAGCGAGGTGGCGCTGCGCGAGCGCGTCCCGCACCGGCTGCTGCCCTTGGTGGAGTCGATCGGGCGCACGGCGAGAAAGTGACCGCCGGGTCCTTGGCATGCTGGTCCTCATGAGCACTCTCGGCGGCATCTCGGTCATCTTCGATCTCGACGGAACGCTCGTGGACAGCGAGCCGAACTACTACGAGGCGGGGCGGCAGACCCTCGCCGAGTACGGCGTCCCGGACTTCACCTGGGCGGACCACGAGGGTTACGTGGGCATCAGCACCCAGGAGACGGTCGCCGACTGGAAGCGGCGGTACGGTCTGAGCACCCCCGTGGAGGAACTGCTCGCCGTCAAGAACCGCCGCTATCTGGAGCTGGCCCGCACCTCCGCCCGTGCGTACCCCCGGATGCGCGAGTTCGTCGAGCTGCTGGCGAGGGAGGGCGTGCCGCTGGCCGTGGCGTCGGGTTCCTCGCCCGCGGCCATCGAGGCGATCCTGTCCCGCACCGGCCTGGACACACACCTGCGCACGGCCGTCTCGGCCGACGAGGTCGCGCGGGGCAAGCCCGCACCCGACGTCTTCCTGGAGGCGGCGCGCCGGCTCGGGGCGGACCCGGAGAACTGCGTGGTCCTGGAGGACGCCGCCCCCGGGGCCGCCGCCGCGCACGCGGCCGGGATGCGCTGCATCGCGGTCCCGTACGTCGCCGCACAGGCCGACGCCCCGGAATTCGCCACCGCCGGCCTGCTGCTGCGCGGGGGCCAGGGCGAGTTCACCGCCCGCGCGGCGTACGACTGGCTCGTGCGGGCGGTCCGGACCGGCTGACCGTACTCGTCGGTACCGTTGACGCTCCGGTGCCCCTTGCCTATCTTCTGGGCGACCTTTCGAACGGCATTCGATATTTCGAACCGACGAAGCACCGAAGAGACGAAGCACCGAAGAAACGAGGAGCACATGGCAGCGCCCCTCTCCCGGCGGGCCCTTCTGCTGGCCGCGGCGATCGCCGCGGGAACACCCGCGGTCTCGTACGCGGCGAGCGGCCGGCCCGGCGCCGGGCCACGGGCACCGGGCGCGCTCGCGGGCCCCGCGGCACCGGTGGCCTGGTCCGTACGGCCCTTCGGACTGGAGGAGGTGACACTCGGCCGGGGCGCCTTCGCCGACAAGCGGCGGCTGATGCTGGACCACGCCCGCGGCTACGACGTGAACCGGCTGCTCCAGGTCTTCCGCGCCAACGCCGGTCTCTCCACCCTCGGCGCCGTCGCCCCCGGCGGCTGGGAGGGGCTGGACGGCGAGGCCAACGGCAACCTCCGCGGTCACTACACCGGCCACTTCCTGACCATGCTGTCCCAGGCGTATCGCAGCACCGGCGAACAGGTCTTCGCCGAGCGGATCGGCACCATGGTGGGCGCGCTGACCGAGGTGCGCGAGGCCCTGCGCCACGATCCGGCCGTGCTGAGCGTCCAGGGCCGCTTCGGCGCCGCCGCCGAGAACGTGCGCGGCTCCCACCAGTACGTCGACCTGCCCGCCGGTGTCCTCGGCGACACCCCGGAGATCACGCTGGCCGCCTGGGTCAAGCCCACCCACGACGGCGACTGGGCCCGTGTCCTCGACTTCGGCGACGACACCAACCGCTACCTCTACCTCGCCGCCCGCAACTCCGACGGCGTGCCGCGCTTCGCCATCACCGACAGCGGTGCCGCGGGCGAGCAGGGCCTCGACGGCACGGCCGCGCTGCCCCTGGACGAGTGGAGCCACCTGGCCGTGACGCTCTCGGACGGCACCGGCACCCTCTACGTCGACGGCACCGCCGTGGCACGGAACACGGCCATGACCCTGACCCCGGCGGCCCTCGGCCCGCTCGCCCACCACTGGCTCGGCCGCTCGCACTACCCGGCCGACCCCGTCTTCGCGGGTGCCTTCGAGGAGTTCGACGTCTGGTCGCGCGCCCTGAGCGCCACCGAGATCGGCGCGCTGCGGGACCGCCGCGCCGCCGGATCACCGGCCGGCCGGGGCGATCTGGCGTCGTACGCCTTCGAGGAGACCGACGGCAAAACGTTCGCCGACGCCTCCGGCCGGGGGCTGACGGCCACTCTGCGCCGCACGTGGGGCGGGCCCAGCCATCCCGGGTTCCTCGCGGCGTACCCGGAGACGCAGTTCATCCAGCTCGAGTCGATGACCGGCAGCGACTACACCAAGGTCTGGGCGCCTTACTACACCGCGCACAAGATCCTCCGGGGCCTGCTGGACGCCCACCTGGCCACCGGTGACCAACGGGCGCTGGATCTCGCGTCCGGCGTGTGCGACTGGATGTACGCGCGGCTGTCCGCTCTGCCCTCGGCCACCCTGCAGCGGATGTGGGGCATCTTCTCCAGTGGTGAGTTCGGCGGCATCGTCGAGGCGATCTGCGATCTGCACGCGGTCACCGGCGCGGCGGAACACCTCGCGCTGGCCCGCCTGTTCGACCTCGACCGGCTGATCGACGCCTGCGCCGAGAACACCGACGTCCTCGACGGTCTGCACGCCAACCAGCACATACCGATCTTCACCGGTCTGGTGCGGCTGTACGACGAGACGGGCGAGGAGCGCTACCTCACCGCGGCCAGGAACTTCTGGGGCATGGTCGTACCGCACCGCATGTACGCCATCGGCGGCACCAGCGCCGGGGAGTTCTGGAAGGCGCGGGACGTGATCGCGGGCACGATCGGTGCCACCACGGCCGAGACCTGCTGCGCGTACAACATGCTCAAGCTGAGCCGGACGCTGTTCTTCCACGACCAGGACCCGGCGTACATGGACTACTACGAGCGGGCCCTGTACAACCAGGTACTCGGCTCCAAGCAGGACGAACCGGACGCGGAGAAGCCGCTCGTCACCTACTTCATCGGGCTGACGCCCGGGCATGTGCGCGACTACACGCCCAAGCAGGGCACGACGTGCTGCGAGGGCACCGGAATGGAGAGCGCCACCAAGTACCAGGACTCGGTGTACTTCGCCGCGGCCGACGGCAGCGCCCTGTACGTCAACCTCTACAGCCGCTCCACCCTGACCTGGGCCGAGCGCGGCGTCACCGTGACCCAGACCACGGACTATCCCCGGGAGCAGGGCAGCACCCTCACCATCGGCGGCGGCAGCGCGTCCTTCGCACTGCGGCTGCGGGTGCCCTCGTGGGCCACGGCGGGGTTCCGCGTCACCGTCAACGGGCGCGCGGTGCCGGGTACTCCGACACCGGGGAGCTACTTCACCGTGTCCCGGACCTGGCGCCGGGGTGACACCGTGCGGGTCCGGGTGCCCTTCCGGCTGCGGGTGGAGAGGGCCCTCGACGACCCGTCGCTGCAGGCCCTGTTCTACGGCCCCGTCAACCTGGTCGGCCGCGACCCGTCCACCGGTCACCTGGAGTGCGGCCTGTACGGCAACGCGGCTCTCTCCGGCGACCTGCTGCCCACGCTGACCCCCGTCCCCGGCAAGCCGCTCCACTACACGCTGGACGGCACCGAGTGGGCGCCGTTCGCCGAGGGGACCGAGGATCCGACGCACGCCTACTTCCGCCGCTCGGAACCCCGGGTGGTCCTCGGCGGCACCGACTCGGGCGTCGCCAACCCGGCGAAGGACGACGGCACCACCCTGCTCGACGAGATCTGGGCGGCGGCCCCGTTCCGCGGCAAGGGCGCGCTGGTGACGCACGTGCGGTCCACGGTGGACGCGTGGGTGGAGGCCGGGCTGCTCGGGGGCGACGAGGGCGAGCGGGTGGTGCGGACCGCGCGGAAGGCGTCTTACGCGGACTGACGGGAGGACGAGACCGACGGGAGGGTGAGACCGACGGGAGGGTGAGACCGACGGGAGGGTGAAACTGACGGAGAGCGAGGCTGACGGAGAGCGAGGGACCGAGGACCGAGGGACCGACGAGAGGTCGACGGGGGCGACGAGGGGGCCGACGCGAGCAAGTTTTTACCCGGGGACGTGATCGGTCGGCCGTCCGTATCCGTACCTCCTGGTGTCCGAGCCTGTCTTGCCCCAGGAGGCACGATGCGCATCACGCGCACCACGGCAGGGACCGCCTTCGTGGCCGGTGCCCTGGTCCTCACCCTCACCGCGCTCGCCTACCCGACCATGCTCGGGGTGCGGAACACGGCCAGTACTCAGGACCGTGTCATCACCAACACGGTGTTCGGGCCGCTCACCGAGGCCGACCGGGACTTCGTGGTGAAGGTCCGTGCCGCGGGGCTGTGGGAACACCCTCTGGGGCTGATGGCCATGGAGCGGGGCTCGTCGCCGGAGATGAAGGAGGCCGGCGAGCACCTGGTCGTCGGGCACGCCCGGCTGGACGCGACCTGCCGCAAGATCGCGCCCGAGCTGGGCATCACCCTGCCCAACCAGGCGTCCCCCCAGCAGCAGCAGTTCGTGTCGACCGTGGACGGGACCACGGGCAAGCAGTTCGACACCACCGCGGTCAACATCATGCGGATCACTCACGGCCAGATCTTCCCGGTCATCGCCAAGGTCCGCGCCAACACCAAGAACAGCCTGGTGCGGCAGTTGGCCGATCAGGCCAACGACACCGTGCTCGACCACATCACCGTGCTGGAGAAGACGGGCCTGGTCAACTTCGACCAGGTCAACTTCCAGCAGTCGGCCCCACCGAGCCTGCCCAAGGTGCAGCTCACCCCGCCGGCTCCGCAGCCGGGTGAGCCGGTGCTCTCCCTCACCGCGCCGCCGGGGCTGGAGGTCAACACCTCGGCGCCGACACCGAGCCCGACGGTTCGCTGACGGTGCGGCAAGGGGCGCGGCGGCTGCGTCAGCCGCGGCGGGGCTTGCCGCGCCTGCCACCTCTGGTGCCGCCGCTCCTGGCGCCGCCGCCCCTGCTGCCGCCCTTGCCGCCGGTCACGGGGCCGCCGGCACCGCGCCGAGCGCCGCCGGTCTGCTTCCCGGGCGGCGGTGTGCGCCGCCCGGGGGCCCCTTCGGTGCGCCCGCCCTTCGCCGGCGCCTGGGCGGGCTGCCGGCCACGGGTGCTGTTGACGGTCCGGCCGCGGACGATGCCGATGAAGTCCTCCACCCGGTCCGTGTGCGCGTCCTCGGGCCAGGACAGCGCCACGCTCGACTCGGGGGCGTCCGTGACCGTCCGGTGCGTGAGGTCCTTGCGGTGGTGCAGCCGGGCCAGCGACAAGGGCACGAGCAGCACGCCGATCCCGGCCGCCACCAGCTCGACGGCGTCCACCGTGGTGGCCGGACGCTCGAGGGCGGGCCTGCCCGGCGGCCGTTCCCAGCCGAGGACGTCGTCCAGCGGGTGCAGCACGATTTCGTCGGCCAGGTCCTCGACGGTCACCTCGTCGGCCGCGGTGACGAGGTGATCCTTGGGGATCACGACCACCGTGGTCTCGGTGTAGAGGGGGATCGCGCTGAGGACGGTCCGGTCGACGGGCAGCCGCACCAGCCCGGCGTCGGCGTCGCCGCCCAGCAGCACCTCGTCCGCCTCGGCGGCGGGAACCTGGGTCAGGGACAGCGGGACGTCGGGCAGTCGCTCGTTCCAGATGCGCACCCATTTGTCGGGCGTCACCCCCGGGACGTACGCGAGCCGGAACGAGGGGGTTTCTTCCGAGCCTGTCACCCGGCCAGGTTACCGGGCGTGGTCGGACCCCGCGGTCCCCCGGCGTGGTCGGCGATCGCGCAGACGCTCGATACCCTTGACACCATGACGTCGCACCAGAACACCCAGACCATGAAGCCCGCGACCGCGGCGAAGAAGCTGGGTGTGTACCTCGAGGCCACACCCGCCGAGTTCCGGGAGGGCGTCGTCACGCGCGCCGAGCTCAACGCGCTTCAGACCGATCCGCCCGCGTGGCTGCGGGATCTGCGGCGCGACGGCCCGCACCCGCGGCCGGTGGTCGCGGCCAGGCTGGGCGTCTCCATCGCGGGTCTGCACCGGGGCGGGGTCGCGGAACCGCTCACCACGGAGCAGATCGAGGCGCTGAGGCAAGAGCGCCCGGAGTGGCTGGAGCGGGAGCAGGCCGTCCAGGCCGACGTCCGCAAGGAGGCGGCCCGTGTGAAGAAGCTGCACGCCGAGCAGGCGGAGCGGGCCGAAAGCGCGAAGCGCGACTGAGGACGGGGCGGGCGCGCTCGCGCGCCCGCGCTCCGCCCTCGCCCAACCTCAGCCCGTCCCTCGCCCAACCTCAGCCCTGTCCCTCGCCCCCCGTCCCTGGGTCATCCCGTCCCTCGTCAATCACCGTCCCTCGGTGGTCCCCTCCCTCGGTGACCCGCCCCGCTGTCACTCCTCGGCCTTCTGTTCCGTCACACTCCACGCGTACTGCAGCCAGTCCGACACCACGACGGCGCTCAGGCCCGCGCACACCAGCCGGGCCGCCCGGGGCGCGACGGCGTAGGTGCCGACGAGCCCGCCGGCCACCCAGGCGGAGGTGCAGAAGGGGCAGGACACCAAGTCGCCGACGGCGCGGCGCAGTCCGTCGCCGCGCGGCGCGTCCATCACCTCGTTGGCGTTGCTCTCGCGCTCGCGCCGCGTGAACGGGGCACGCAGGAAGCTGGTGACCTTGTCTTTGGTCAGCAGCCGGGACGCCTTGAACGTCGCCACCCCCAGCAGTGCCACGTCCCAGGCCGGGACGGTGTCGGGCAGTCGCACCCCCCGGCGCCACGCGGTCGCGGCGAAGATCGCGGCACTCGCCGCGAAGGTCGACGTGAGCGCCGCGTAGCCCCCGAGCGGCGCGTTCTCCTCTTCGTCGTAACGTGCGTCGGGGCGTGCGTCGGGACGTGCGTCATGGTCTGCGTCGTGGCGTTCGCCGGGGTGCTGCTCGCCGTCCGTCATCAGTGCCTCCTCACGGGTACCGTCTCTTCGGCCGGGACCGGGTGCCCGCTTCCCGCCCTGTCCAACGCGGGCGTGCGAAGCCGCGCTCAGTGCGGTGCCGGTCCCCCGAAGAGGTCGGCGCAGTCCGCGGGCAGGTGGTCCAGGAGACGGTCGACGTGCTCGCCGGGGACCGCTTCGGTCAGGGTGGAGAGCACGGCGCCCGCGTCCCATTCCGCGGTGCGCGGCCGGGCGCCGGTCTGCCGCGCCACACGCCGCAGGAACTCCTCCCGGTCGAAGGACTCGGGACGCCCGCGTTCCAGGCGGAGCGCGTCGTCCAGGGGCGCGGGCAGGCCGGCGGCCAGGCGCGCGGCCTCCTCGGGGCCGACCCGGGACGCGAGCACCCACAGCACGGCCGTACTGACCTGCTCGGCCTCCTCCTCGCTGTGGTATTCGCCGCGGTCGCGGACCAGGGTCAGGAATTCGTCGAGCCGCACGGCGTCGCCTCCTTCGCCGGTTCACGCTCCGAGCCGGGTGCCCAGCGTCCGGGCCGGGGAAACGGCCGCGGTCTCACGGGTGCGCGCTCGGCCTCACCGGGTGTGCGCGCTCGGCGTCGACGAGGGCGGTCACCCGGGCCACCGCGTCGTCCGTGAACAGCGCGTGTCCGGCGGCGATCCGGTCCCGGCGGGCCCGGCCGGGGGCGGTGAGCCGCCGCAGTGCGCCGAGCAGCGCGGTCCCGTCCTCGGCGAGGTCGGACACGCCCAGTGCGGCCATCCGCCGGACGCCGTCGGCGCCGTGTCCGGGTATCGGGCGGTATCCCACGACCGGCAGTCCGGCGGCGAGCGCCTGAACGGCGGTCTGGCCGGCGGCGTTGTCGATCAGGGCGCGGGCGGCGTGCAGCAGGCCGGGCATGTCCGTCACCCAGCCCAGCGGGACCACGTCCGGTGTGCCGGACAGCTCACGGCGCAGCCGTTCGTTGTCCCCGCAGAGTACGACCGGCAGGAAGCCGTGGTCCGTCAGGATCCGGACGGTGGCCTCCAGGTGTGTGCCGACCCCCCAGGCACCGGCGGACAGCACCACGGCGGGCCGCCCCGGACCGGTCCGGTCGAAGAGCTCCCGCCATCCGGCCACTCCAGGAGGGGAGGGAGCGGAGGTGTCGGCGGTCGCAGGGTCGGCGAGGAACTCCGGAGCCACGACCGGGCCACACGTCCACGCGGACCCGCCGGTACTCTCCCGCACCTCGCGCGCCGCCTGCTCCGTGAGGCACAGGTGGTGGTCGTTGCCGGGGTGCAGCCACTGCCGGTGGACGGCGAAGTCGATCACGAGGACGACGCTGGGCACCGGCAGCAGGCCGCGCGCGCGGAGATGGCCGGTCAACTGGGCGCCGAGATGGAAGACGGGGACCACCACGTCCGCGCCCGAGCGCTCGGCCAGCTCGCGCAGCCGCCCGCCGGCGAGCCGGGCGAGGGGTGTCCCGCCGGGGCGGCGACCGGCGCCGGGACGCAGGAACAGGCGGTACAGGACGGCGTACACCCAGGGGAAGTGGCGTACCGACCCGCGGTAGAAGCGCCGCAGCGCCCCGCCCAGCCCGTACGGCAGCAGCGCGAGGACGTCGACGATCAGGGCGTCGTCCCCGCGTTCCCGGGCCCGGCGGACCAGTTCGGCCGCGACGGTGTCGTGCCCGGCGCCCATGCTCGCGCTGACCACCAGCAGGCATCTGCCGGCCCGGGACGCGCGCGGGATCGCGGGCCGGCGGGGCGCTGATGAGCTGGGAGGACGCACGGCGCTCCAAGTTGCCCCTCCGAAAGACTCCAAACCACTACACAAGTGAATGTTTCGGGCATTCCGCCAGGGATACTCCGTGACCGCCCGTCCGGTCGAACACCGGAGCCCGACCGTCCGGTCGGTCTCCCGATGTCCGCCCCGAGCCAAGGTGGTCCTCATGGTCCATGCGTTCTCCCGTCCCCGGCCCGCCCCCGGACCGCAGGTCGTCGCGCCCGGCGCGGATCTCGCCAGGATCCGGCGGGAGCCCGACGGCGTCCGGGGCGCGCTGACGCGTACCGCGCTCGTGACGGGAGCGTCCTCCGGCATCGGCGCGGCCCTGGCCCGACGGCTGAGTGACGAGGGCGGGTGGCGGATGGTGCTCAGCGGACGCGACCCGGCCCGGCTGCGCGAGGTCGCCGAGGACGCCTCGGCCACCGCCTTCGCCGCGGACCTCACGCTGCCCGGCGCGGACCGGCGGCTCGCCGACTTCACGCTGGCCACGGTGGGGCCGGTGGATCTCCTGGTGGCGGGTGCCGGGGTCGGCTGGGCCGGGGAATTCCTGGACATGCCCCCGCACACCATCGACGAGGTGCTCGACATCAACGTGCTGGCCACCCTGCGGCTGGTGCGACTGGTGCTGCCGGGCATGGTCGAGGCGGGGTCGGGGCGGGTAGTGCTCATCGGATCGCTGGCGGGGAGTGTGGCGGTGCGCGACGAGGCCGTGTACTCCGCCGCCAAGGCCGCGGTCGGCGCCTTCGCGGACGCGCTGCGCTATGAGTTGCGAGGTACCGGCGTGGGGGTCACGCACGTGGTGCCCGGTGTCGTCGACACACCGTTCTTCGAGCGCCGCGGCGCTCCCTACCTTCGGTCCAGGCCGCGTCCGGTGCCCGCCGAGCGGGTGGCCGAAGCGGTGCGGACGGCGGTGGCGCGGCGCAGGGACGAGGTCTATGTCCCCGGCTGGCTGCGTCTGCCGTGCCGGGTGCGGGGCGCGGCTCCGGGGCTGTACCGGCGACTGGCCGCGCGGTTCGGGTGACTGCCGGATGAGCGGGAGCGCGCGACGGTGAGTGTCCTCACCGTCGTCCTGGCCCTGTTCGCGGCGTTGTCCAACGCGGCCGCGTCGGTGCTGCAGCGCCGGGCCGCGGCGCAGGACGAGGACCGGGCCGGCGCCGTCCACACGGTGGTGCGCTCGCTGCTGCGGCTGGTGCGCGACCGGTACTGGGTGGCCGGCGCGGCGCTGCTCGCCCTGACGACGGTGCTGCAGGCGGCCGCGCTCGCGGTGGGCAGTCTGGCCGTGGTCCAGCCGCTGATGGCCAGTGAGCTGCTGTTCACCCTGATGATCGGCAGCGTGGTCTTCCACCGGCCTCCCGACGGGCGGACCTGGCTGGCGTTCGTGGCGCTGGCCGCGGGGCTGGCGCTGTTCCTGGGTGCCGCCGCGCCGGCGCCCGGCCACGACACGGCGACCGCGGGCCGGTGGGGCTGGGCGGGCCTGGCGCTGTTCGTCGTGGTGACCGCCCTCGCCTCGATCGGCAGCCTGGTACGGGGCGCTCCCCGCGCCGCGCTGTTCGGGTCGGCGTCCGCGGTGGCGTTCGGCGGTACGGCGGGGCTGCTGAAGGAGGTCACCGGGCGACTCCCCCAGGGGGTCGGTGCCGTGCTGACCCAGTGGCCGCCGTACGCCACGGCGGTGGTCGGTGTGATCAGCTTCCTGCTGCTGCAGAGCGCGCTGCGGGCCGGGACCCTCGCGGCGTCGCAGCCGGCGCTGACCCTCGGCGACGCGCTGACCAGCGTCGCCCTCGGCTGGGCCCTGTTCGGCGAACAGATCGCCCTCGGCGTGCGGGTGCTGCCCGAGCTGATCGGCGTCGCGCTGATCGGGCTCGGCAGTGTCGGACTGGCCCGCGCACCGTCGGTCCACGGCGCGTGGGACACGGCCCCGGCGGCCCGGGACGGTCCGGGGCCGGCCGGACGGAACCAGGAAGAGGGAGGGTCATGACCGGGCCGCGCGAAAGAGTGAAGTCGCGTCACCGCACAACCGCAGAGCCGCGTAACCGCGCAACACACGGGAGGCAGACGGATGCGTGAGGGGTTCGGGTTCCCCGCCGGGCCGGCGGCGTACGCCGTCGCGCCGGTCCTCGTCACCGCCGCGCTGGCCCACATCGGTCCGGCCGCGACCTGGCTGCCGAAGCTGCGCCGGCGCCGCTTCCCGGGCCTGGCGGGGCAGGGCCGCCCCGGCCACGTCGCCCTCACCTTCGACGACGGCCCCGATCCGGCGTCCACACCGCGCTTCCTCGACGTACTGGACGGGCTCGGTGTACGGGCCACGTTCTTCGTGCTGGGCGAGAACGTCGTACGCCACCCGGAACCGGCCCTCGAACTGGCCCGGCGCGGGCACGAACTCGCCGTCCACGGCTGGGCGCACGACCGCCCCTGGCTGCCGTCGCCGGCGCGGGACGCGCGCGAGCTGCGGCGTGCCGTCCACGCCGTGGGCGAAGTCGCCGGGTGCGTCCCACGCTGGTACCGCCCGCCCTACGGCATCCTCACCTCCGGGCGCTGGGCCGCCGCCCGCCGGGCCGGTCTGCGGCCGGTGCTGTGGACGGCGTGGGGCAAGGACTGGCGGCCGGACGCCACGCCCGCCTCGGTACGGGCCACCGTCGCTGCGGACCTGTGTGGGGGCGGCACGGTCCTGCTTCACGACACCGACCACGCCTCCGCCCCCGGGAGCTGGCGGGCCGCCCTCGGCGCCCTGCCCGGCATCGTGCGCGACTGCCGAGAGGCGGGGCTGGCGGTGGGTCCGCTCAGTGAGCACGAGGTGAACGGGGCGGAGGAGCGGGGGCTGGACCGCGCGGAGGGGGCGGGGCAGCGGGGCACGTCCGACGCCACGCCGTCCGACACCCTCCCGCGCGCGTCCCGGTGACGTCGGTGGCCTCGCCGTTTCGGTCACCGGCGCCGGGATAGGCGTAGCGGCATGAACGACAGCGGCGATCAGCGCGCGGCGGTGCCGGACCCGTCGTGTCCTCCCTGGGCCCTGCGCGAGTACGCCGTGCTCGCCGACGGTGAGCGGGGGGCGGTCCTGGACCCCCGGGGCCGGATCGTGTGGCTGTGCGCCCCGCGCTGGCACGACGACGCGGTGTTCTCCGCGCTCATCGGCGGGGCGGGGCACTTCACCGTCGAACCGGCCGACCCCTGGCACGTCTGGGGCGGCTCCTACGAGGAGGGCACGCTGATCCGGGTGAGCCGGTGGGTGACCTCCGAGTGCGTGATCGAATGCCGTGAGGCCCTCGCCTTGCCGGCCCGTACCGACCGGCTCGTCCTGCTGCGCCGGATGCGTGTGGAGCGGGGCGAGGCACACCTGGACCTGGACCTGGATCCGCGGCCCGGCTTCGGGAACGGCCGCATGCGCGACCCCCGTCAGGAGAACGGGGTGTGGACGGCCGGGACCGAAGGGCTGCACATGCGGTTCGCCGGGGCGCCCGAGGCGGTCTGGCGGGCCGGTGGCGGGCTGCGCGGGCGGTTTCGGCTGCGCGAGGGCGAGACCCACGACCTGGTGCTGGAACTGGCCGAGAGGCAGGAGACCGAACCGCTCGACCCCGACGCGTTGTGGCGGTCCACGGAGCGCGCGTGGCAACGGGCCGTCCCGGACTGCTCGCGGCTGGTCGCGCCACGCGACGCCCGGCACGCGTACGCCGTGCTGCGTGGGCTGACCAGCGTCTCCGGCGGCATGGTGGCCGCCGCGACCACGTCGCTGCCGGAGCGGGCCAACAGCGGGCGCAACTACGACTACCGCTTCGCGTGGCTGCGCGACCAGTGCTACGCCGGTCTCGCGGTCGCCGCGCACGGCCCCCACCCGCTGGTCGACGACGCCGTGCGCTTCGTCGCCGAACGCATCCTCGAGGACGGCGACAAGGTGCGCCCCGCCTACACCGTCGACGGACTGCCGGTGGGCGGGGAACGCTCGCTGCGGCTGCCCGGCTACCCCGGCGGCACCGACCACGTCGGCAACGACGCGGGGGCCCAGTTCCAGCTCGACACCTTCGGCGAAGCGCTGCAGCTCTTCGCCGCGGCCGCCGCGCACGACCGGCTGACCGAGGACGCGGAACACGCCGCCGCCGTCGCCGTGGACGTCGTGGAACGGCAGTGGCTCAAACCGGACGCCGGGCTGTGGGAGCTGGAGGACCGGTGGTGGACCCACTCGCGACTGAGCGTGGTGTGCGGTCTGCGGCGGATGGCGCAGGTGCTGCCCGGGGCGGCGGGGCAGCGCTGCACCGCACTCGCCGACGCCGTGCTGCGGGAGACCCGGCGCCGGTGCCTGAACCGCGACGGCCGCTGGCGGCGGGCCGAGGACGACGACGGGCCCGAGGCCGCGCTGCTCGTGCCGATGGCGCGCGGCTGCGCGTTCGGGGACGACGGCGGTGCGGCCACCCGCGCCTACATCGAGTCCCGGCTGGCCGAGGACGGGTACCTGTACCGGTTCGAACACACCGGAGAGCCGCTGGGTGACGCCGAGGGGGCCTTTCTGCTCTGCGGCTTCACGATGGCGCTCGCCACCCACCGGGTCGGTGACCGGGCCGGCGCGTTCCGCTGGTTCGAACGGACCCGGGCGGCCTGCGGACCGCCCGGGCTGTTCGCCGAGGAGTACGACGTGCGCCAGCGGCAGTTGCGCGGCAATCTCCCGCAGGCCTTCGTGCACGCGATGATGCTGGAGTGCGCCGTTCGTCTGGCCGGCGAGTCGGCCCTGCCCTGACGGGCCGGCGCGCGCCCGGCCACCCGTGCGGGGCGACGGTCCTGGAGCCGTCGGCGGCCGCCACGCCGGTCACCCGGCACCCGGCCGACCGAGCGGCTCACCCACGGTCACCGCCGGCCATCGTCGGGCCATGGGGAGGCAGCCCACCGAGCCGGCCATCGTCGGGCCACGGGGAGGCAGCCCACCGAGCCGGCCACCGCGGGTCGCCAGGAGCCGGCCCACCGAGCCGGCTACCGGTAGCCGCCGGGGGCCAGCCCTCCGAGCCCGTCACCGCCGGCCATCGGGAGGCAGCCTGCCGAGCCCGCCACCGCGGGGTCGCCGGGCGGGAGCCCACCAAGCCCGCCACCACCGGGCGGCCGGCTCGGCGGGACCTCACGGGCCGCCGCCGGACACGTGCTTTCCGCTGGGCCGGCCCGACCAGTCGCCGACAGGCCGCCGGCCGCCCCGGCTCAGCCCCCGGCGGCAGCATCAGCGCGTCTCACCGGGCGACCGCCGGCGTCGGGCCGCGCCCGCAGTGCTGGGCCACCGCCGCCCGCGCCGGCCCGCGCCGGGCAGCCTCTACGGCACTGCCCTGCCCCGGTCAGGTGCCGTCGGGCAGTCGCCCTGGCCACGCCCATCAGGCGCCCGCCACGGCCCTCCTCCCGCCGAGCAACCACCTGCGGGCACCCCCCTCAGGGCACCCCGCACCGGCCACGCCCCCTCAGCACACCCGCACCGGCCAAGCCCCCTCAGGGCACCCGCACCGGCCACGCCCCCTCAGGCTCCCCACCCGGCCGCACCCCTCAGGCCGCCACCCCGGCGACGTCCCGGTGGATCGGCGCCGCCCCGCCCGTCAGCGGTACGCCCGTTCCGCCGCGCCGGGAGGCGACGATCTCCGCCGTGATGGAGAGCGCGGTCTCCTCGGGTGTCCGGGCACCGAGGTCGAGGCCGATCGGTGAGCGGAGCCGGGACAGCTCGCGCTCGGTCAGGCCCGCCTCGCGCAGCCGGCGGTTCCGGTCCTCGTGGGTGCGGCGCGAGCCCATCGCGCCGACGAACGCGACCGGCATCCGCAGCGCCTCCGTCAGCAGCGGTACGTCGAACCTCGCGTCGTGGGTCAGGACGCACAGCACCGTGCGCTCGTCCGTGCGCGTGCTCCGCAGGTAGCGGTGCGGCCAGTCGACCACCACCTCGTCGGCCTCGGGGAAGCGGGCCGCGGTGGCGAAGACCGGCCGGGCGTCGCACACGGTCACGTGGTGGCCGAGGAACTTGCCGGCCCGCACCAGTGCCGCCGCGAAGTCGACCGCGCCGAAGACGATCATGCGGGGCGGCGGCACACTCGACTCGACGAGCAACGTGAGCCCGCCGGGGCAGTGCGAGCCGTCCTCCGAGAGGCCCACCGTGCCGGTGCGGCCGGCGTCCAGCAGCGCGCCGGCCTCGGCCACCGCCGTGCGGTCCAGGTCCGGGTGGCCGCCGAGACCGCCCTCGTGCGAGCCGTCGGGGTGGACCAGCAGGGCCCGGCCCAGGAGCCCGGACGGCCCCCGGACGACCCGGGCGAGGGCGGCCGTACCGCCCCCGGCGGCGGTCGACAGCGCCGCCCGGAACACCTCGCGCGAGGGCGAGTCCGCCCCGACCGGCGTGACCATCACGTCGATGATCCCGCCGCAGGTCAGCCCGACCGCGAAGGCGTCCTCGTCGCTGTAGCCGAACCGTTCGCGCACCGTCTCGCCGCTCCGGAGGGCGTCGGAGCACAGCTCGTACACCGCGCCCTCCACACAGCCGCCGGAGACCGAGCCGATCACCGTGCCCCCGCTGTCGACGGCGAGGGCGGCACCGGGCCCGCGCGGCGCGCTGCCGCCGACCGAGACGACGGTCGCGACGGCGAACTCCCGGCCCTCGGCGAGCCAGTGGTCCAGCTCGTCCGCGATGTCAAGCATCGGCCGCTCCCCCGCCCGCGGCCCCCGCCGACAGCACGCGGTCGGGCCGGATCGGCAGGTTCCGGTGGCGTACGCCCGTGGCGTGCCAGACGGCGTTGGCGACGGCCGCCGCGGCGCCGACGATGCCGATCTCGCCGACGCCCTTGATGCCGACCGGGTCGTCCTGGTCGGGGTCGTCCACCCAGTCGGCCTCGATGTCCGGGACGTCGGCGTGCGTGGCGACGTGGTAGCCGGCGAGGTCGGGGCCGTAGAGGCCGCCGCTCGCCCGGTCCCGGACCGCCTCCTCGTGCAGGGCCATGGAGATGCCCCAGACCATGCCGCCGACGAGCTGGTTGCGGGCGGTGAGCGGGTTGACGATGCGGCCCGCCGCGAAGACGCCGAGCATGCGCCGCACCCGCACCTCGCCGGTGGCGGTGTCCACGGCCACCTCGGCGAACTGCGCACCGAAGGAGTGCCGTTCCTTCTGGGCGAGGGCGCCGAGGGCCTCGGTGGTGTCGGACCGTACGGTGATGCCCTCCGGCGGAATGCTCGCGCCCAGGGCGAGCCGCTCGCGCAGTTCACGGGCCGCGATGGTGATCGCCCAGGCCCAGGAGCGGGTGCCCATCGAGCCGCCCGCGATCATCGCCGGCCCGAAGTCGCTGTCCCCGATGCGGACCCGGACCCGCTCGGGCGCGGCCTCCAGCGCGTCGGCCGCGACCAGGGTGAGCGCGGTACGGGCACCGGTGCCGATGTCGGCGGCGGCGATCCGCACGGTGAAGGTGCCGTCGGCCTCGGCGGTCACGAGAGCCGTGGAGGGGCCGGCGCCGGCGGGGAAGGAGGCCGCGGCCGTGCCGGTGCCCAGCAGCCAGCGTCCGTCGCGGCGCAGGCCGGGACGCGGGTCGCGGTCGGCCCAGCCGAACCGCCGGGCGCCCTCGCGGAAGCAGGCGGCCAGGTTGCGGCTGCTGAACGGCTGTCCGGAGACCGGGCCGGCCTCGGGCTCGTTGCGCAGGCGCAGTTCGACCGGGTCGACCCCGCAGCGCTCGGCGAGTTCATCGAGGGCCGCCTCCAGCGCGAAGGAACCAGGCGCCTCGCCCGGCGCCCGCATGAAGGTCGGGGACGGCACGTCGAGCCGTACGACATGGTTGGCCGTGCGGTGGGCCTCGGCGTCGTACATCACCCTGGCGACACCGGCGCTGGGCTCGACGAACTCGTACACGGTCGACGTCTGGCTCAGTGAGCGGTGTTCGAGGGCGCGCAGCCGTCCGTCGGCGTCGGCGCCGAGCCGGACGCGCTGGGTGGTGGGGCTGCGATAGCCGGCCAGCGAGAACATCTGACGCCGGGTCATGACCACGCGCACCGGCCGCTGCAGGACGGTCGCGGCCATCACGGCGGAGACCTGGTGGGCGCGCAGCCCCTTGCTGCCGAAACCGCCGCCGACGTGTTCCGACCGCACCCGCACGGCGGTCTCGTCGAGGGAGAACAGCTTGGCCAGTTCGCTCTGGATCCAGGTGGTGCCCTGGTTGGAGTCGACGACCTCCAGCCGGCCGCCGTCCCAGAGGGCGGTGGCCGCGTGCGGCTCCATCATGCTGTGGTGCTCTTCGGGGGTGGTGTACTCCGCGTCCAGGACGACGGCGGACGAGGCCAGTGCGGCCGCCAGGTCGCCCTTCTCGGTCTCCGCGGGCATGTGTCCGTCGAGCGGGTAGGCGTCGGGACGGTCGGCGGTGAGCGTGCTGTCGTGCGGTTCCTCGTCGTAGGCGACGACGAGTGCCTCGGCGGCCTCCCGGGCCTGCTCGGGCGTCTCGGCGACGACGAGCGCGACCGGCCAGCCCACGTGCGCCACCCGGTCGTTCTGGAAGACGGCGGCGGTCGGGTCCGGCGGGATGCCCAGCATGCCGACGTAGTCGGTGTCGACGCGCGGGGCGTTGCCGTGGTGCAGGACGGCGAGCACGCCCGGCATGCCGAGGACGGAGTCGGTGTCGATCGAACGGATGCGGCCGCGGGCGACGGTGGACAGCACCAGCCAGCCGTGCGCGAGGTCGGCGAAGGGGATCTCCCCGGCGTAGCGGGCCGCTCCGGTGACCTTGTCCCGGCCCTCCACGCGGGTGTGTGCGGTGCCGACGACGCCCTTCGGCGTCGTACGGCCGGTCGTGGCGGTGGTCATCGGGCGGCCTCCTCTGCGAGTTCGGTCAGGACGGCCACGACGAGGTTGCGCATGAGGGGCACCTTGTATCCGTTGTCGGGCAGCGGCCTGGCGGCGGCGAGTTCGGCGTCCGCGGCGGCGGCGAAGGTCTCGCCGTCGGCCGGCCGGCCGGTCAGCACGTCCTCGGCGGCGCGGGCTCGCCAGGGCCGGGAGGCGACCGCGCCGAGGGCCAGCCGCGCGTCGCGTACGACGCCGTCCTCGATGTCGAGCGCGGCGGCGACGGAGCCGATCGCGAAGGCGTACGAGGCGCGCTCGCGGACCTTGCGGTAGCGGGAGCGGGCGGCGACCGGGGCGGGCGGCAGGGTGACGCCGGTGATCAGCGCGCCGGACGGCAGCGCGGTCTCCCGGTGCGGGGTGTCCCCGACGGGGAGGTAGAAGTCGGCCAGCGGCAACTCGCCCGGCCCGTCGGGGGTTTCGTAGGTGACGACGGCGTCGAAGGCCGTGAGGGCCACCCCCATGTCCGAGGGGTGCACGGCCACGCAGTGGTCGGTGGCGCCGAGGACGGCGTGATTGTGGTGCTCGCCGGTGACGGCGGAGCAACCGCTGCCGGGTACCCGCTTGTTGCACGGCTTGCTCACGTCGGTGAAATAGCCGCAGCGGGTGCGCTGGAGCAGGTTGCCGCCGACGGTGGCCATGTTGCGCAGTTGCCCGGAGGCGCCGGCCAGCACCGCCTGGGTCAGCGCCGGGTAGCGGCGGCGCACTTCGGGGTGGGCGGCGAGGTCGCTGTTGGTGACGGTCGCGCCGACGCGCAGGCCGCCGTCGGCGGTCGGCTCGATGCCGTCCAGGGGGAGCCGGCGGACGTCGACGAGCCGGGTGGGGCGTTCGACGCCGGTCTTCATCAGGTCGACGAGGTTGGTGCCGCCGCCGAGGAAGCGGGCTTCCGGGTCGGCGGCGAGCAGGGCCACCGCGCCGGAGACGTCGTCGGCGCGCTCGTAGCCGAACTCCCTCATGCCGCCGCCTCCTTCGCGGTCCCGCCCTGGTTCGCGTCGCCCCCGGGCGCCGTCGCCTCGTGGGCCTCGGCCGCTCGGGCGACCGCCTGGACGATGGAGACGTAGGCGCCGCAGCGGCACAGGTTGCCGCTCATCCGTTCGCGGATCTCGTCCGGCGTCAGGGGTGGCGGTCCGGCCTCGGGCCGTACGTCGTCGGTGACGGCGCTGGGCCAGCCTGCCGCGTGTTCCTCGATGACGGCGACGGCCGAGCAGATCTGGCCGGGCGTGCAGTAGCCGCACTGGTAGCCGTCGAGGTCGAGGAAGGCCTGCTGCACCGGGTGCAGCCGGTCGCCCTCGGCCATTCCCTCGATGGTGGTGATCTCGCTCCCCTCGGCGGCAACGGCCAGGTTCAGGCAGGACACCTCGCGGCGCCCGTCGACCAGGACGGTGCAGGCACCGCATTGCCCCTGGTCACAGCCCTTCTTCGTGCCGGTGAGGTCGAGTCGCTCGCGCAGGGCGTCGAGCAGTGTGGTGCGGTGGTCGACGGTCATCTGGTACTTCTCGCCGTTGATGTTCAGGACGACGGCGCTGGACGTCGACGAGGGCGCTGGGGCCATGGTCAGCCTTCTCTGGTGTCTGGTGACAGGGAAATGGGCTGTAGGCAGCAAATTCGACATGGGCGGAGGTTTCCGGCCGGTCCCGCCGGCCGGCATCCGCCGCTAAAGTGGGCGGGCAACCGGACAACTGTCCGCTCACTGGAAACGTAACGGACAGTTGTCCGCTTAGCAAGCACGGGATTCGGCCACGAACCCGGGAGGAGGACGCGTGCCACCGCCGAAGAAGGACCAGAAGGATCAGAAGGACACTCCGCTGCGCTCGGACGCCCAGCGCAACCGCGAGCGGATCCTGCAGGTGGCCACGGAGGAGCTGACGCGCTGCGCGGACACTCCCCTGAGCGCCATCGCCAAGAAGGCGGGCGTCGGGCAGGCCACCTTCTACCGCAACTTCCCGAACCGCGAGGCGCTCGTCCTGGAGCTCTACCGCTACGAGATGCAGCAGGTGGCGGACGCCGCTCCCCACCTGCTGGCCACGCGGGAGCCCGAGCCGGCCCTGCGCGAGTGGCTGGACCGCCTGGCCGGGTTCGCCATGACCAAGGCCGGCCTGGCGGACGCGATCCGGCTGGTCACCAGCGCCCCCGGGGGGCCGGAGAAGCCGCGCCCCACCCCGGTCATGGACGCGGCCCAACTCCTGCTGCGCGCCAACGAAGAGGCCGGCACCATCCGGCCCGGCATCTCCGCGGACGACTTCTTCCTGCTCATCGGCGGTCTCTGGCTGATCGATCCCGGCGAGGACTGGCAGCCGCGGGCCACCCGGTTCCTGAACCTCGTCATGGACGCGCTGCGGGCGGGAGCGCCAGGCCGGTGACCGCGCCGCGGAAGCGGTAACGGCGTTCGGGACGGCCCGCCACGCCGTAGCGCAGGGAGACGTCCGCGCTGCCCACGGTGTGGAAGTACTCCAGGTAGCGGCGGGCACTGACCCGGGAGACGCCGGTCAGCGAGGCGCACTCACTCGCCGACAGAGTGCCGTCGGCCTCGCGGAGAGTGCGCTCGACCAGCTCCGCGGTCTCCACACTCATGCCCTTGGGCAGGGCCGGGGCCGGCGCGGCCGGCGCCGCTCCCGCCAGCACGCGGTCGACGTCGGCCTGGCTGCGCACCACCGTGCCGAGCAGCCGGCCCCGCTGGACGGCGTAGCGCTCCAGCCGGACCCGCAGGTCCTCGAACTCGAACGGTTTGAGCAGGTAGTCCACCACGCCGTGCCGGACGGCACCGCGCACCGCGTCGGCCTCCCGGGCCGCGCTGATCACCATGATGTCGCAGTCGTGGCCGGCGGCGCGCAGCCGGGGGATGACGTCGAGGCCGAAGACGTCCGGCAGGTACAGGTCGAGCAGGACGAGGTCGGGGCGGAGTTCCCCGACGGCCGCGAGGGCCTGCTCCCCGGTGCCGGCGACCCCGACGACCCGGAAGGGCTCGACACGCTCCACGAACGCGCGGTGGACCCGGGCCACCATGAAGTCGTCGTCGACCACCAGCACGCCGATCGCGGCGTCGACGGCGCGGGGCGCCGCCCCGGACACGGCGGCCGGACCGGTCGCGCGTGCCGTACCGGTCGTTGCGGTGTCGTGGGCTGTGCCGGCCGTTGCGGTGTCGTGGGCCCTGCCGGTCGTGGCGGTGCCGTGGGCCCTGCCGGCCGTTGCGGTGCCGTGGGCCCTGCCGGCCGTGGCAGTGTCGTGGGCCGTGCCGGTCGTGGCGGTCGCGTCGGCCGGGCCGCTCGAACCCGTCATGGTGTCGCTCCTTCCGCCACCGCGTCGGCGAGGTGGCTGACGGTCATGCGTGCGGTGAACATGGCCCCCTCGGGGGTGTTGGTCACCGAGATCTCACCGCCGTGACGCTCGCAGACCAGCCTGGTCAGCGCCAGGCCGATGCCGCGCTCGCCCTGCCTGGCGGCCTTGGTGGTGAAGCCGTGGGAGAAGACCTCGCGGGCGAGTCCGGGCGCCACGCCCGGCCCGGAGTCCCGGACCACTATCTCGACACTGGAGGCGTCCTGCCTCAGCTCGACCTCGACCCAGGCCTCGTGGTCGTCACCGGTCGCCGCCGCGGCGTCCACGGCGTTGTCGACGAGGTTGCCGACCACGGTCGCCACGTCCGCGGCGTCCTCCGGGGCGAGCCGGTCGAGGGCCGTGCGGTCCGATACGTGCAGGGCGACCCTCCGCTCGGCCGCGAGGGAGGACTTCGCCGTGAGCAGCGCGGCGACGGTGGTGTCGCGGACCCGGCGGCTGAGGGTGACGTCCAGGGACTGGCGGCGCTGGTTGAGCGCGCGGATGTAGCGGACGACCTCGTCCTGCTCGCCGATCTGGATGAGTCCGGAGATGGTGTGCAACTGGTTGGCGAACTCATGGGCCTGGGCGCGCAGCAGCTCGGAGGTGCTGCGGAAGGAGCCGATCTCCCGTTCCAGGCGGGCCAGTTCGGTGCGGTCGCGCAAAGTGGTGACCGAGCCGAGCGGACGGCCGTCCTTGGTGACGGTCATACGGTTCATCACGAGGACCCGACCGTGGCGGACGACGACCTCGTCGCGGGGCTCGGCCTCGTTCGCCGTGGCGCCGGCCAGGACGTCGCGCAGTCGTCCGTCGATGCCGAGCCCGTCCAGGCTCTGGCCCACGCAGTCGGCGGGCAGGTCGAGCAGGCGTCGGCCCATCTCGTTGACCAGGGTGAGCCGGTGCTGCGGATCGAGGGCGACGACGCCCTCGGCGATGCCGTACAGCATGGCCTCCCGGTGCTCGGCGAGCCCGGCGATCTCGCGCGGCTCGAGACCGAGGGTCTGCCGCTTGACGCGCCGGGCGAGCAGCCAGGAACCGGCCACGCCGAGGCCGCTGGCGATGCCGAGGTAGGCGAGCAGGTAGGAGGAGGCGCCGCTGAGGCGCTGCCACACCGTCGGGTCGGCCTCGCCGACCATCACCGTGCCGAGGTGCCGGCCGAGGGTCTGCCGGGTGGCGCCGAGCACGGGGACCTGGGCGACGAGCTCCCGGCTGCCGTGCAGCGTCAGCGGTCCCGACCAGCCGCGCCCTGCTGCGGCGCCCTCGCCGCTCGGCAGCCGCCCGCCGATCATCGTCGGGTCGGTGGAGCTGACGACGCGGCCGTCGGCGTCGGCCACCGTGACCGAGGTGACCCCCGACTGGGTCTGCGTGGAGTTCACCAGCGGGGCGAGGGCCTCCTGCGGCACGGGGCGCAGGAGCTGGCTGCGCACCAGGGGCGTGGCGGCGAGCTGCTCGGCCAGGGCGGTGACCCGGCGGCCCTCGACGCGGTTGAAGGTGGCCTTGGACTGGGCGAGCGAGACGGCGGCGACCGCGAGCAGGACCACCACGACAATGGCGAGCTGGAGGACCAGCATCTCGCCCGCGAGGGTCTGACGGCGGAAGGTGGGGGCCACGGCGGACTCGATCTCGGCTGACGGGGGGCGGGGGTGACCGGCGGGTGCACCGGGTCGCCATCATGGCGCCCACCTGCGGCGAAGGAAAGGGATGTGCTGTCTTCGCAATGAACCGGCGATCCACCGGCGACCTACCGGGACGCTCCACCGGTGATCCGCGAGCAATCCACCGGCCACCAGCCAGGACGCTCCACCGACGATCCGCGAGCGATCCACCGGCCACCAGCCAGGACGCACCACCGACGATCCGCGAACAATCCACCGGCCACCAGCCAGGACGCACCACCGACGATCCGCGAACAATCCACCGGCCAGGACGCACCACCGGCGCCCCACCGGGACGATCCACCGGTCGCTCCGCCGGCCTCCACCAGGCGGCCCGGGTCACTCCACCCAGACTGCCCCGGCCACTCCACCCAGGCGGCCCCGCGACCGCAAAGACCACAACCTCCCTTGGTTCCGCAAGGAAGACAGGCCACCGCCGCCCGGGCACCATGTGGCCCACGTCACCCTCCCCCACAGGGTTCTCCCCTTACCGCTCTACCCAACCGACAGGTGGTGTCATACGTGCGCCTGCGCACTCCCCTTGCCCTGCTCGGGGCCGCCGTGCTCGTGCTCGCGGGACCGCCGTTGCTCTCCACGGGCAGCGACGCCGAGACCGGCACGCAGATCCCCGGCCTGCGCTTCATGGTTCCGAACACGCCGGGCGGCGGCTACGACATCACCGCCCGCACGGCCGCGAAGAACGCCGAGGACGCCGGGCTCACGCACAACATCGAGGTGTTCAACCTGCCCGGCGCGGGCGGCACCGTGGGCCTGAGCCGCCTGGTGAGCGAGCACGGCAACGGCAAGCTCGCCATGTCCATGGGACTCGGCGTCGTCGGCGCGGTCCGCTCCAACCACGCCCCCAAGACCCTCGCCGACACCACCCCGATCGCGCGGCTCACCGAGGAACAGGACGTCGTCGTGGTCGGCAAGGACTCGCCGTACAAGACGATCGACGAGCTGATCACCGCTTGGAAGAAGGACCCGGGCAAGATCCCGGTCGGCGGCGGCTCGTCGCCGGGCGGGCCCGACCATCTCGCGCCGATGCTGATGGCGCAGGCCGCCGGGATCTCCCCCAAGTCGGTCAACTACATCCCCTTCGACGGCGGCGGCGAACTGCTCGCCTCGATCCTCGGCAACAAGGTCGGCTTCGGCGTCTCCGGTGTCGGTGAGTACCTGGACCAGATCAAGGCGGGCGAGCTGAGGGTCCTCGCGGTGACCGGACCGGAGCGGGTCGACGACCTGAAGGACGCGCCCACGCTCAAGGAGTCCGGCTACGACGTGGACTTCACCAACTGGCGCGGCATCGTCGCCCCGCCCGGCTTGTCGGAGGCGGAGCGCAAGAAGCTGACCCGCCTGGTCGAGGAGCTGCACGACTCTCCCGAATGGAAGAAATCCATGGACCAGAACGGCTGGGACGACGCCTTCCTCGCCGGTGACGAGTTCGGCGCGTTCCTGGACGCCCAGGACCAGCGTGTGGTGTCGGTACTGAAGGAGCTGGGACTGTGACGACGCGGACCGACTCCTCCCCGGCGCCGGACCCGGTTCCGGCCCCGGCGACCGAGCGGCGCTCGTGGCTGCGAGACCGCTCCGAACTGGGCGTGTGCGTGCTGCTGCTGGCGCTCGGCGCCCTGGTCCTGACCGATGCGCTCACGATGGACGTCGACATCACCCAGCGCGGGCCGGTCGGCCCCAAGACCGTCCCGATCGTGGTCGGCATCGGGCTGCTGGTGATCGCCGCGCTGCTCGCCGTGGACGTCCTGCGCGGTGGCCGGGGCGAGGCGGAGGGCGGCGAGGACATCGATCTCTCCGAACCCGCCGACTGGCGCACGGTGCTGCTGCTCTCCGGGATCTTCCTCGGCGCGGCCGTGCTGATCGAGCCGGCCGGCTTCCCGGTCGCGGGGGCGCTGCTGTTCTGGGGAGCCGCCTTCGCCCTGGGCAGTCGCCGCCTGGACCGCGACCCGCTGATCGCCGCGGTGCTGTCCCTGTTCACCTACGTCGTCTTCGACAAGCTGCTCGGCGTTCCGCTGCCCGGCGGTCCGCTGATGGGAGTGCTCTGACATGAACGCCCTCAACTCCCTCATGGACGGCTTCGGAACGGCCCTCACGCCCCTCAACCTCCTGTGGGCCGCCCTCGGCGTGCTGCTCGGGACCGCCATCGGCGTCCTGCCCGGCATCGGACCCGCGATGGCGGTGGCACTGTTGCTGCCGGTGACGTACGGCCTCGACCCCGTCGCCGCGTTCATCATGTTCGCCGGCATCTACTACGGCGCGATGTTCGGCGGTTCGACCACCTCCATCCTGCTCAACACCCCCGGTGAGAGCGCGGCCGTGGTCGCGGCCATGGAGGGCAACCCCATGGCCAAGGCGGGGCGCGGCGCCCAGGCGCTGGCGGCCGCCGCCATCGGTCACTTCGCGGGCGGCATGATCGGCACGATCCTGCTGGTGGCGCTGGCGCCGACGGTCGCCGACCTGGCGGTGGACATCGGCGCGCCGGACTACTTCGCCATCATGGTGCTGGCGTTCATCGCCGTGACGTCGGTGCTGGGCTCCTCGCGCGTCAGAGGTCTGGCCTCCCTGCTGATCGGCCTGACGATCGGCCTGGTGGGCCTGGACCAGATGACGGGCCAGCAGCGGCTGACCTTCGGCTCGCTGCAACTCGCGGACGGCGTCGACGTCGTGATCGTCGCGGTCGGCCTGTTCGCGATCGGCGAGGCGCTGTGGGTGGCGGCTCATCTGCGGCGCGGGGCGGCCGAGCCGATCCCGGTGGGCCGCCCCTGGCTCGGGCGCGCCGATGTGAAGCGGACCTGGAAGTCCTGGCTGCGCGGCCCGTTCATCGGCTTCCCGTTCGGCGCCATTCCGGCGGGCGGCGCCGAGATCCCCACGTTCCTGTCGTACGTCACGGAGAAGCGCCTGTCCAAGAACAAGGACGAGTGGGGCAAGGGTGCCATCGAGGGCGTGGCGGGCCCGGAGTCGGCGGCGTCGGCCTCGGCGGCGGGCACGCTGGTCTCCATGCTGACCCTGGGGCTGCCGACGACGGCGGTCGCGGCGGTCATGCTGGCCGCCTTCCAGCAGTACGGCATCCAGCCCGGCCCGCTGCTCTTCGAACGCGAACCCGAGTTGGTGTGGGGCCTGATCGCGTCCCTCTTCGTCGGCATGGTGCTGCTGCTCGCGCTCAACCTGCCGCTGGCGCCGGTGTGGGCCAAGCTGCTGCGCATCCCGCGGCCGTACCTCTACGCGGGGATCATGTTCTTCGCGGCGGTCGGCGCGTACGCGGTCGGCGGCGAGGTCGTCGACCTGGTGATCCTGCTGATCATCGGCCTCGTCGGTTTCGGCATGCGGCGCTACGGCCTGCCCATCCTGCCCGCGGTGATCGGCGTCATCCTCGGCCCGAACGCCGAACAGCAGTTGCGCCGCGCCCTGCAGATCAGCGACGGCAGTGTGACGGGTCTGGTCAACACGCCGTTCGCGGTGACGGTGTACGCGGTGATCGTGCTGCTGCTGGCGTGGCCGCTGCTGAAGCGGCTGGTACGGCGGGTGAGCCACTGACGGTGTCCGCGGCGCCGCCGGGACCGGCCGGTGGCGGGGCCCGGCGGCGCCGTCCGCCGTCCCCGCCGTCCGCCGTCCCCGCCGGCCGGGTCCGCGTGGCCGGGGCGCCGCCCCGGTCGCGCCGACGGTCTCAGACGGGGGCTTCGTCGTCGTCCGTCAGTTCGTCAGTTCGTCCATCAGCCTGCGCTCGATGGCCTCGATCTCGTACCGGGCATCCGGGTCACCGCCCCGCCCACGGACCCGCGCCCCGCACCAGAGCGAGGTAGAGTCCAGGCCGACGACGCCGGACCTGCCGCCGTGCCCTCGCCGTCGGGTGTCCGGGCGGCCCAGCCGTTCGGGCCGGGTATGGGCCCCAAAGGATGAAACGCCTCCCGAACGGTGGACGACGTCCACGGGCCCGGTCTACCCGAGGAACGACAGGCGCACGCGACGGTCGGGGTTGTCCCGGTTGGTGTCCACCAGGCACACCGACTGCCAGGTTCCGAGTTCCAGCCGTCCGCCGATCACCGGCAGCGTCGCGTGCGGTGGTACGAGGGCGGGCAGGACGTGGTCCCGGCCGTGGCCGGGGCTGCCGTGGCGGTGCTGCCAGCGGTCGTCGGCGGGGAGCAGCGTGTGCAGGGCGGCCAGCAGGTCGTCGTCGCTGCCCGCGCCCGTCTCGATGACCGCGATCCCGGCGGTGGCGTGCGGGACGAAGACGCTGAGGAGACCGTCGCGCCCGGCCGCCGTCTCGCGCAGGAAGGACTCGCACTCACCGGTGATGTCGGCGACCCGCTCCGCCGAGCCGGTGGCGAGGTTCAGTACTCGGGTGGTGAAGGCATCTGGCATGTCTCCCATCCTGACGTAAGCGGCGGGCCTGGCGCCGGAACGTCGGGCTCGCGGTCGTCCCGGGGCGGGGCGGGGAAGGCCGGGACCCCGGTCGTCCCGGGGCGGGCGGGGAAGGCCGGGACCCGGGTCGTCCCGGGGCGGACTGGGGAAGATCGGGGCCCTCGGCTCCGTTGGCAGAAGCGTGAACGACTCATACGAGGCCGCGACGCATGAGACCGGGACGCCTGAGGCCGCGAAACGCGAGGTCGAGGTCGTCGTCATCGGTGCCGGTCAGGCGGGACTCGCCGCGGCCTACCACCTGCGGCGCACCGGGTTCGAACCGGAACGCGACTTCGTGGTGCTCGACCACTCCCCCGGGCCCGGCGGCGCCTGGCAGTTCCGCTGGCCGTCGCTGACGTACGGCAGGGTCCACGGGATGCACGCCCTCCCGGGTATGGAGCTGACCGGGGCGGACCCGGCGCGGCCGTCCGCCGAGGTGGTCGGCGAGTACTTCGCGGCGTACGAGCGGACCTTCGGCCTGCGGGTGCGGCGGCCCGTCGACGTCCGCGCGGTGCGCGAGGGGGCGGACAGGCGGCTGCTCGTCGAGACGTCGGCAGGGGCCTGGTCGACGCGGGCGCTGATCAACGCGACGGGCACCTGGGACCGGCCCTTCTGGCCGCGTTATCGCGGGCAGGAGACTTTCCGGGGACGGCAGTTGCACACCGCGCGGTACGCCGGTCCCGAGGAGTTCGACGGGCAGCGGGTGCTGGTGGTGGGCGGGGGCGCCTCGGGGACGCAGCATCTGCTGGAGATCGCCCCGTACGCCGCTGCCACCACGTGGGTGACCAGGCGGCCGCCGGTCTTCCGTGAGGGCCCCTTCGACGAGGACGCGGGCCGGGCCGCGGTGGCGCTGGTGGAGGAGCGGGTTCGGCAGGGGCTGCCGCCGAAGAGCGTGGTGTCGGTGACCGGGCTGCCGCTGAACGACGCGATCCGGGCGGGGCTGGAGTCGGGGGTGCTGGACCGGCAGCCCATGTTCGAGCGGATCACACCCGAGGGGGCCGAGTGGAGCGACGGGCGGCGGGTGGCTGCCGACGTCATCCTGTGGGCGACCGGGTTCCGGGCCGCCATCGACCACTTGCGGCCGCTGCGGCTGCGGGAGGCGGGCGGCGGGATCCGTGTGGAGGGGACGCGCGCGGTCACCGACCCGCGGATCCACCTGGTCGGCTACGGGCCGTCGGCCAGCACCATCGGTGCCAACCGGGCCGGGCGCGCGGCCGTACGGGACATCAGACGGCTGCTGGCCGAGCGGGAGCCGGTCGCCGCGTGACGCCCCGCCGGCTCACTCGGCCTCGGCCGCCTGCTTCGAGGCGCTCTCCCGGATGCGGTTGAACTCCGCGACGTTGCGCTGGTGTTCGGCGTAGTCGGCGGTGAAGCGGGTGTCGCCGGACTTGACCGTGACGAAGTACAGCCAGTCGCCGGGGGTCGGGTTGATCGCGGCACTCATCGCCTCGTCGCCGGGGTTGTCGATGGGGGTGGGCGGTAGCCCCATCCGCTGGTACGAGTTGTAGGGGCTGTCGATCTTGGTGTCCTCGGTGGTGGTCCTCAGGTCGGAACGGCCCAGGGCGTAGTTGACGGTGGAGTCCATCTGCAGCGGCATGCCGCGTTCCAGCCGGTTGAAGATCACCCGGGCCACCTTGCCCATGTCCTCCTTGGCGGCGGCCTCCGCCTGCACGATGCTGGCGATGGTGACCGCCTGGTAGACGTTCAGCGCGTTGCGCTGGGCGCCCGCGGCGATCGGCGCGCCGGTGAACTTCTCGTTCGCCTTCCCGACCATGGCCGTCAGCAGCTTCTCCGGCGTCGGGTTCTCGCCGAGCGGGTAGGTCGCCGGGAAGAGATAGCCCTCGGGGTTGCCCTCGGCGTCGTTCGGCAGCTTGAGGTCGGCCTTGGCGAGAGACTTCTTGGTGGTGCCGGGGGGCAGGGCGAGGGTCTTGTCGACGGCCTCGTAGACCTGGGTCGCGCGCCAGCCCTCCGGGATCACCAGGGACGTGGGCCGGGACTCGCCCTCCTCTTCCGTCATCAGCAGCGGCACCGCCACGGCGGTACCGGCCACGACGGCGCCGGTCACGATCAGGGCGATGCGGCCCCGGCGCGTCAGTCGGATCGTTCTCCTGGTGCCTCTCGTGCTCCGTCGCGGAGTGTTCGTCTGCATGCGGGCACGGTAACCTCCATTCGCACACAAACCCGGCATATCGTCATTTTGTCGGCTCCAGTCGGGCGTCCCTGCGGAGCAGGGCCGCATACCGCCCGTTCCGCTCCAGCAGCTCCTCGTGCCTGCCCTGTTCGGCCAGGCGCCCGGAGTCGAGGACCACGATTTGGTCGGCGCCCCGGACCGTGGACAGGCGGTGCGCGATCGTGATCGTGGTCCGGTTGGCGGACAGGGCGTCGACGGCGTCCTGCACGGCTGCTTCGGTACGGGTGTCCAGGGCACTGGTCGCCTCGTCGAGGACGAGGACGGGCGGGTCCCGCAGGATGGTGCGGGCGATGGCCAGGCGCTGCTTCTCACCGCCGGAGAAACGGTGCCCGCGCTCGCCGACCACCGTGTCGTAGCCGTCGGGCAGGGCGGCGATGTGGTCGTGGATCTGCGCCGCCCGCGCCGCCGCCTCCAGTTCCGCGTCGGTGGCGTCCGGCTTGGCGAAGCGCAGGTTCTCGGCGACCGAGGCGTGGAAGAGGTACGTCTCCTGCGAGACGACTCCGACGGCACGGGCGACGGTGTCGAAGTCCAGGTCGCGCACGTCGACCCCGTCGAGGGTGACCCGGCCGCCGGTCACGTCGTACAGCCGGGGCACCAGGTGGCCCAGCGTGGACTTGCCGGCGCCGGTCGGGCCGACGACGGCGAGGCTGCTGCCGGCCGGGACGGTGATGTCGATGCCGTCGAGGATCGCACCGGCCTTGCCGTCGTAGCGGAACTCGACGTTCTCGAAGCGGACCTCGCCCTTGATGTGGTCGAGGTGGACGGCGTCGTCCCGCTCGGTGATGTCGACCGGCAGGTCGAGGTACTCGAAGATGCGCTGGAAGAGCGCGAGCGACGCCTGGATCTGGACGCCGGTCGACAGCAGGCTCACGGCGGGGCGGAAGAGTCCCTGCTGGAGCGAGACGAAGGCGACGATCGTGCCGAGGGAGACGTCCGGGCCGCCTAGTTGCAGGGCGATGCCGGCGGTCCAGTAGATGACGGCGGGCATGGCCGCCATGACGATCGTGATGACGGCCATCCGCCAGCGGCCCGCCATGTTCGACTTCACCTCCAGGTCGACCAGCCCCTCGGACTCGTCGGAGAAGGCGCGGGTGAGCGAGTCGGAGCGGCCCATGGTGCGGCCCAGCAGGATGCCGCTGACGGAGAGCGACTCGGTGACCGTGGCGGCCATCGCGGCCATCTGCTTCTGCCGCCGGGTGGTGATCTTCCTGCGTTCCCTGCCGACGCGGCGGCTGATCCACACGAAGACGGGGAGCAGGAGCAGTGAGACGACGGTCAGGCGCCAGTCGAGGACGACCATCGCGGCGATCGTGGCGACCACGCTGGTGAGGTTGGAGATCAGGGAGGTCGCGGTGGAGGTGACGGTGGCCTGCATGCCGCCGATGTCGTTGGCGATACGGGACTGGACCTCGCCGGTGCGGGTGCGGGTGAAGAAGGCGAGGGACATCCTCTGCAGCCGGCCGTAGACGGCGGTGCGCAGGTCGTGCATGACGCGCTGGCCGACGGTCGTGGAGATCAGCGTCTGCAGCACACCGAAAACGCTGGTGAGGACGGCGCCGAGGATCATGCCGAGGGCGAGCAGACTCAGCAGGCCCGTGCGCCCCTGGGGGATCGCGACGTCGAGGATCTCCTTGAGCAGGAAGGGGGTGGCGACCGTCACCAGCGACGCGGCGCCGACCAGGAGCCCGACGATCGCGAGGCGGCCGCGGTAGGGGCGGAACAGCTTCAGGATGCGGCGCACCTGCCGGGGCTGTTCCTCGGCGTCGGCGGGTGCGGTCCAGGTGGATTCGCGGTCGGGGTGCATGGGCTCCTTCGGAGGGCGACGCGTCTGTCGAACCTAACGGATCGTAGTTCATTGTTACCTATACTCACAATGAACATCATCCTGATATTGTTCCCGCATGACCGCCCCCGATTCCGACGGCCCGCTGGCCGAGCAGTTGCTGCGGCTCACTCGCCGGGTGCACCGCATCCAGAAGCGCCACCTGGAGCATCGCGACCTCGGCATCACACCGGCCCAGTCCCGGCTGCTGCGCACCCTGGCGCACTACGGCTCGCCGCCCCGCATGGCCGATCTGGCCGAGCGCCTGGAGGTCGTGCCGCGGGCGGTGACGACGCTGGTCGACGGGCTGGAGACGGCCGGGAAGGTACGCCGCGTCCCGGACCCGGCCAACCGCCGGGTGATCCGGATCGAGCTCACCGACGACGGGCGCGCCGCCCTGCGGGAACTGCACGGCGCGCGCCGGTCCGCCGCGGAGGAGATCCTCGCCCCGCTGACGGACGAACAGCGCGCGGTGCTCGGCGGGCTGTTGGACGCGTTGATCGACGGACCCGGAACCGCGCCAGGCCGGTCCGGGGCGTGACCTCGAGTCGGGCGAGGCCGGACAGAAGCGTGTTCCCGGGGCGCGGTCAAGCCCTCAGACGCGCCCGGTCCCCCATGACCACCACCGGGTGCCGGTCCGGGTCCAGCGTGCGCAGCAGGTACTCCATCGCCGGCTTCGGCAGGCTGACGCAGGCCGACGTACCGCTGCCGTGGTCCATGTGCAGCCAGATCCCGCCACCCTTGGACGCGCCCTCGGGACGGGTCGGGTCGTTCGGCGGGGTGCCCTTGACCCGGTTGTAGTCGATGGCGATGACGTAGTCGAAGTCGTGCCGGTACGACGCGTCCCACCACCTCGGCGCCGCGAAGGCGGCGGACCGGGTGTACGGCAGCCCGGCGCCGGGGGCCGGGTCCGGGAGGACGCCGCCCGCGTCGCTGAGCGTGAACACCCCGACGGGGCTGCGCCTGTCGTTCTCGTGGTGGTCGGTCGCCCACCCCTTCGTGCCGTTGTGCGCCGCCCAATCGCGGGCGCGGTGCCAGGCGGAACCCTGCTTCGTGTACAGCACGACGGTCGAGTCGGGGGAGTCCCTGCCGTCGCCGTACACCGCGACGACCTGACGGGAGTCCGCGGGGATGCGGCGCTGGATCCGGTCGCCGACACCGGGAATCCGTGCCGGGTCGGCCGAGGTGGCACCGCTGCGGCCCCCGCCGTCGTCGGCGGGATCGCCCGCCGATGTGCTCGTGCCGTGCCCCGACGGGCCGCCGCACGCGGACAGTGCCGTCATCAGGGCCCCGAGGCCCGCCCACGCGACCGCCGTACGCCGTACTCCACCGCTCCGCATCGGTCCATGGTCGCACTCGCGACGGTGCGGCACGGGGCGGTGCGACGGGCGGCAGCCGGATTCGTACCCCACCGCGGAAAACCGCTTGATTTTGGGCACCCCGCGACGCGAACCTTTCACGGTTTGCAGTCTCTTGATGCCGCATCGCAACGGCACCCCCTGACACGAGCCACTGGGACGTCATGCAGATCCAAGACCTTCCGTATCCCGACCCGGGCGTGCCGGACGCACGCTCGGGCCCCCGATTCCTTTGGTGGCTGTTCCGCAACCAGCTCGGTGGACAACTCAAGTCACTGGCCTGGGGCCTGCTGCACTTCGCCTCCGTCTCCGCCCTGCCGTTCTGCGTCGGTCTCGCCATCCAGGCCGTCGTCGACCGTTCCGGCACCCGGCTCGCCCTCGCGGGCGGGGTCATGGTGCTGTGCTGCGCCGGCAACGCGATCGGCGACACCTTCCTGCACCGCGCCGCCGTCACCAACTGGATCACCGCCGCGGCCCGCGTCCAGCAACTGCTGGCCCGCAAGACCGCGCTGCTGGGCTCGGCGCTGACCCGGCGCGTCGCGGCCGGCGAGGTCGTGGCCGTCTCCACCGGCGACGTCGAGAAGATCGGCTGGTTCGTGGAGGCCGTCTCCCGCTTCACCGCGGCGGCCCTGACCATCGTCCTGGTCTGCGTGGCCCTCGTCGTCTACGAACCGGCGCTCGGCGTCGTCGTGGTCCTGGGCCTGCCCGTGCTGGCCCTCGCGGTACTGCCTCTGCTGCCCCGGGCCACCCGGCGGGCCGACGTCCAGCGCGAGAAGGCCGGCCGCGCCACCGAACTCGCCTCTGACACCGTCGCGGGGCTCCGCGTCCTCCGCGGTATCGGCGGCGAGGAACTCTTCCTCGACCGCTACCGCGGTGCCTCCCAGGACGTACGCCACGCGGCCGTGCGCAGCGCCCGCATGTGGTCCCTGATCTCCGCGATCCAGGTGCTGCTGCCTGGGCTGCTGCTGATCGCGGTGGTCTGGCACGGCGTCCACCTGGCCCGCGAGGGCCGCATCGGCGTCGGTGAACTCGTCACCGTCTACAGCTCCGTCATGATTCTCACCTACCCGCTCCGGCACTTCGAGGAGATCGCCATGGCGTACTCCTTCTCGCGGCCCTCGGCCAAGCGGGCCGCACGGGTGCTGGCACTGGAGCGGGCCACCGACACCGCGGGGTCGCGCGCCGCCGAGGTCCCCGCCGGGGACCTGTACGACCCCACGACCGGTCTCCTCGCCCCTGCGGGTCGGTTCACCGCCGTGGTCTGCGGCGACCCCGACGAGGCCGGACGCCTGGCGGAACGGCTCGGCGGGCACCCCTCGGAGCAGGGTGCCTCGGCGCTGCTGGGCGGGGTGCCGCTCGACGAGCTGCCGCTGAACTCCGCGCGTACCGCCGTCCTGGTCCAGGACAAGGACCCGGTGCTGCTCTCCGGCACGCTGCGTGAGCTGCTCGACGTGCCCGCGTCCGGTGCGGTCGCCGCCGAGGACGCACTGGCCGCCGCCCAGTGCGACGACGTCCTGACGGCCCTCGCGCAGGGTTCGCTCGGCGCCGACGACGCGATGGACGCCCGCATCACCGAGCGTGGCCGCTCGCTGTCGGGCGGCCAGCGCCAGCGGCTGGCTCTCGCCCGGTCCCTGATCACGGACCCGGAGGCACTCGTCCTGGACGAACCGACCTCCGCCGTGGACTCGCACACCGAGGCACGGATCGCGCACGGGGTGCGTACCCTGCGCGCCGGACGCACCACGGTGGTCTTCACCTCGTCGCCGCTGCTGCTGGACCGCGCGGACCGGATCGTGTTCCTGCACGACGGCGCGGTCTCGGCGGTCGGCACGCACCGGGAACTGCTGCACACCGAGCCCCGGTACCGGGCGGTGGTGACCCGCGAGACCGACGAGGAGACCACGACGCACCGGGACGGGACGCCCGCCGGTAACCAGCCGGCGAAGACCCTCGGCAAGAGCCTCGACAAGAACGCCGGCAAGACCCTGGACGACGATGCCCTCGCCGACGACGACGTACTGCACCGACTGGAAGAGATCGAGGAGACGGCATGATCGGCGTCGCGCCACCGTCGTACGACCCGGCGGCCCCCACGACGGCGAGCACCCTGCCCGTCGGCGCGCCCGCGACCGTACGCGCGTACGCGGGAGAACTGCTGCGTCGGCACCGCCGCGCGTTCCTCTTCCTCGTCACCGTCAACACCGTCGCCGTGATCGCCTCGATGGCGGGGCCCTACCTGCTGGGCGGGCTCGTGGAACGGGTCTCGGACAACGCGCGCGAGCTGCACCTCGGCCTCACGGCCACGCTGTTCGTGCTCGCGCTCGTCGTGCAGGCCATGTTCGTACGCGAGGTGCGGCTGCGTGGGGCCATGCTCGGCGAGCGGATGCTGGCCGATCTGCGCGAGGACTTCCTCGTGCGCTCGGTCGGCCTGCCGCCCGGCGTGCTGGAACGGGCCGGCACCGGCGATCTGCTCTCCAGGATCACGACCGACGTCGACCGGCTCGCCAACGCCATGCGCGAGGCCGTGCCCCAACTGGCCATCGGCGTGGTGTGGGTGGTGCTGCTGCTCGGCGGGCTCGTGGTCACGGCTCCCGTGCTGGCGCCCGCGGTGCTCATCGCGGTGCCGCTGCTCGTCGTCGGCTGCCGCTGGTACTTCCGGCGGGCACCCTCCGCCTACCGCTCGGAGGCCGCCGGGTACGCCGCCGTGGCCGCGGCGCTCGCCGAGACCGTGGACGCCGGGCGCACCATCGAGTCCCACCGCCTGGACGCCCGTCGCATCGATCTGTCGGAGCACCGGATCAAGGAGTGGACGGCCTGGGAGCGCTACACGCTCTGGCTGCGGTCGGTGCTCTTCCCGGTCATCAACGTCACCCATGTGACCGTGCTCGCCTCCGTCCTGCTGATCGGCGGTGTGTTCGTCCTGCAGGGCTGGATCGGAGTCGGTCAGCTCACCACCGCGGCCCTGATCGCCCAGATGCTCGTCGACCCGGTCGGCATCATCCTGCGCTGGTACGACGAGCTCCAGGTGGCGCAGGTGTCCCTGGCCCGGCTGGTGGGCGTGCGGGACATCGAGCCGGACGCCGGTGACCCCTCGCTGGCCCCCGACGGACGGCACGTGCACGCCGACCGCGTGCACTTCGGCTACCTCGAGGGCGTGGACGTCCTGCGCAAGGTCTCTTTGGAGGTCGCCCCCGGTACGCGGCTCGCCCTGGTCGGCCCCTCGGGCGCCGGCAAGTCGACGCTGGGCAGGCTGCTGGCCGGCATCTACGGTCCCCGCGACGGCCGGATCACCCTGGGCGGCGCGGAGCTGTCCCGGATGCCGGCCGAGCGGGTCCGCTCGCACGTCGCCCTCGTCAACCAGGAGCACCACGTCTTCGTGGGCTCGCTGCGCGACAACCTCCGCCTCGCCCGGCCCGGCGCCACCGACGCCGAGCTGTGGGCCGCGCTGGGCGCGGTCGACGCGGACGACTGGTCCCGCGCGCTCGATGAGGGCCTGGACACCGAGGTCGGCTCGGGCGGCTTCGCGCTCACCCCGGCACAGGCCCAGCAGATCGCGCTGGCCCGCCTGGTGCTGGCCGACCCGCACACCCTGGTGCTGGACGAGGCGACGTCCCTGCTCGACCCGCGGGCCGCACGCCACCTCGAACGGTCCCTGGCCCGGGTCCTGGACGGCCGCACGGTGGTCGCGATCGCCCACCGTCTGCACACCGCCCACGACGCGGACGTCATCGCCGTGGTCGAGAAGGGCCGGATCAGCGAGCTGGGCAGCCACGACGAGCTCGTCGCGGCGGACGGCGCCTACGCGGCGCTGTGGCGGTCGTGGCACGGGTGAACACGCTCCTTCGATCGACTGCCCGGCCGGTGCGACAGACCCCGGCCGGGCCTTCGTGGCCGGCGTCGGGCACGACTGCCCGGCCGGTGCGACAGGCCCTGACCAGGCCTCCGTGGCCGGCGTCGGGCGGTTGGGGCGGACCGGTGTTGATCTCTCTCATCGCAGTTGGCGAAGCAGCGGCTTGTTCGCGGTTCGGAACCCGGTCGGGCGCGACGAGTCGCGACGGGCGCTGACGGTGCCCGGCCGGAACCCACGAGCCTTCGGCGGGGGCCGACCGGGGGACCGGCGCGTGCCCGGAGGGCGGCGCATGACCGGACCGACCCCACCAGCACTCGGCCGGAACGGCGGGAGCTCGGCCGGGCTCGGCAGTCCCTTGGCGGGACCAAGCCGTACCCGGACGGAGAGACCGGGGTTCGGTCGTAGCCGGCAAGGGCCGGGCGGGCCCCGGCCGGCCGGAGCGGGTCCTGGTCGGCCCGAGCGGGGCCCGATCGGCCTGCTGGGCCGCGGGTGCCGGGGCCGCCGGTCGGCGGCCGTGCCGTTGCGCGGTCCCGAACGGAAGTGGAAGTCTGGGAGGAGGCACCGGCTCGGGGTAGACCCGAAAACCGTGCGGTTCCGAGACAGGTGACGCCTGTGCCCCGTGCAGCGGCGGCCCGCCGCGGTCCACGGCGAGAAGGGGCCCGTCCCCACCCCTGGAGGTACCCGTGAACAGCGCCGACGGATGGGGAGATGACGTCTACCAGCCCGACGGATCCGAGCAGCGGGAGGACACCGGCCTGCTCGACGGCGAGGACACCCTCGAGTACGACGGTGTCGACGATCCTCTCGACCGGGGCTGGTCCCCGCCCGAGCGCCCCTGGGCGGTGGAGCACACCGGCGTGACGGCCGCTGAACGGCAGCGAGGCGAAACGCTGGACCAGCGGCTCGCCGAGGAACGGCCGGACGTGCTCGCACCCGACGGCGACGGACTGGGCGACTCCGACGGCACCGACGGGGAACTGCTGGACAACGAGGTAGGCGCGGACCGCTCCGGCCGGCTCGTGGCACCCGACGAGGGGACGCACGAGGACGAGGAGCCGGCGCTGGTCGCCATGGACGTGGGCATCGACGGCGCGGCCGCCTCCGCCGAGGAAGCCGCGATGCACGTCGTCGACGAGGACTCCCTGCCCGGCTGACGCCACCCACGGCGGCGTTCGAGCGCCGCCGACCCGATGATCCGCGCCGTACGAGGAGCAGCCATGCAGCAGGACAAGCATTCCGACTACCGGCCCGTCGTCTTCCGTGACCGCGGTGCCGGGTACGCCTTCCTCACCCGGTCCACCGCGACCAGCGACCAGACCATCGCGTGGGACGACGGTGAGACCTACCCCGTGGTGGACGTGGAGATCTCCTCGGAGAGCCACCCGTTCTACACGGGCAAGGCGCGGACGGTCGACTCGGAGGGGCGCGTCGCCCGCTTCGAGCGGCGCTACGGCCAGGGCGAGGCGCAGGGTGCCGACGGAACCGGCTGAGCGGGCCGGCCCCCGCTCGTCCCTCAGATGAAGTTGAGTGCGGCCGCGCCGCCCACTCCCCCGAGCAGCATGAACGCCGGCATCAGCACCTTCAGCTCCACCCAACTGCCCGCCCTGAACCGCATGGCCTTCGGCGGGCCGATGGGGTACCAGCGCTTGCGGCCCACGGGTATCGGCCAGAGTATGGGGCAGCCCGAGACGGTCAGCGCGTCCCCGATGTCGTGCACCAGCGCGCCGAGCACGATCGGCAGCCCCAGCCACAGGTACTCCTGGCCCGGTGCGGTGAACAACCAGTCCGCGCCGCCATCCGGCTTGTCCAGTATCCCGGCCAGGATCCACGCGCTGGTCCCGGCCAGCAGCCAGACCAGTACGTCGCTGCTGGAACCGCGGGTCGCCCGCCAGAGCAGGCCCTCGATCGCCAGCACCATGTGCACGAAGAGGATCGCCAGTACCGCCCAGCGGCCCCCCGTGACGGCCAGCACCGAGGTACCCCCGCCGATCAGGACCGCCCACAGCCAGGTGTGCGTCAGCGTGCGGTGTCCACCGGAGCGGCGCGGGTCGCCCTGCTTCTTCGTCGCCTTGTAGACGGCGTACGACAACTTGTCGACGATTTCGCACAGCGCCCGTGAGACCGGTCCGAAGGCCCGGGAGATGGTGGCCGCCTTGTGATCGAGGTCCGGGGCGAGCGCTGCTCCGGCGCAGATCAGGCCTCCGGCGAGCAGCACCGGCCAGGGCATCGGGTGCCCCGCGGCGGCTGTCGCCGCCCCGACTCCGAGCCACGCCGCGGCGCCCGACAGTGAGTGCGCTGGTCCCATCATCGCCGTTGCCCGCCCCATTCCTCGTGTGCCGCTGTGCAGTTGTCCCGGTCCGCCGAAGCCTCGTCGGCGACCCAGCGTAGCGTTCGTGATCTTCACACGGACAGCCGATTCCCTCATCACGGCCGAGGCCAGGCAAGATGGGAGCGTGACCCTCATCGATCAGCTGCCGCGGACCGCCGACCCCGATGCCCTGTACGAAGCCTTCGAGGCGTGGGCCCAGGAACGCGGTCTCACGCTCTACCCCCATCAGGAGGAGGCGCTGATCGAGGTGGTCTCCGGCGCCAACGTGATCGTGTCGACGCCCACCGGCTCCGGCAAGAGCATGATCGCGGCGGGTGCCCACTTCGCCGCCCTGGCCCGGGACGAGGTCACTTTCTACACGGCCCCGATCAAGGCGCTGGTGTCGGAGAAGTTCTTCGAGCTGTGCAAGATCTTCGGCACCGAGAACGTCGGCATGCTGACCGGCGACGCCTCCGTGAACGCGGACGCCCCCGTGATCTGCTGCACGGCCGAGGTCCTGGCGTCCATCGCGCTGCGTGACGGCAAACACGCGGACATCGGCCAGGTCGTCATGGACGAGTTCCACTTCTACGCGGAACCGGACCGGGGCTGGGCCTGGCAGATCCCCCTGTTGGAACTGCCGCAGGCCCAGTTCGTCCTGATGTCGGCCACGCTCGGTGACGTCGCCTTCTTCGAGAAGGATCTCGCGCGCCGCACCAGCCGTCCCACGGCGGTGGTCCGCTCGGCCACCCGGCCGGTGCCCCTCTCCTACGAGTTCCGCTACACGCCGCTCACCGAGACGCTCACCGATCTGCTGGCGGCCCGGCAGGCGCCCGTCTACATCGTGCACTTCACTCAGGCGCAGGCCGTGGAGCGGGCGCAGGCGCTGATGAGCATCAACATGTGCACGCGGGAGGAGAAGGACCGGATCGCCGAGTTGATCGGCAACTTCCGGTTCACCACGAAGTTCGGCCGCAATCTCTCCCGCTACGTCAGGCACGGCATCGGCGTCCACCACGCCGGCATGCTGCCCAAGTACCGGCGGCTGGTGGAGAAACTCGCACAGGCCGGCCTGCTGAAGGTGATCTGTGGAACGGACACACTGGGCGTGGGCGTCAACGTCCCGATCCGGACCGTGCTGTTCACGGCGCTGAGCAAGTACGACGGCACCCGGGTACGCACACTGCGGGCCCGGGAGTTCCACCAGATCGCCGGCCGGGCGGGGCGCGCGGGGTTCGACACGGAGGGCTTCGTCGTCGCCCAGGCCCCCGAGCACGTCGTCGAGAACGAGAAGGCGCTCGCCAAGGCCGGTGACGACCCGAAGAAGCGGCGGAAGGTCGTCCGCAAGAAGGCTCCCGAGGGCTTCGTGGCCTGGTCGGAGAGCACGTTCGAGAAGCTCATCGGCTCCGAGCCGGAGCCGCTGACGTCCCGCTTCCGGGTCACGCACACCATGCTGCTGTCGGTGATCGCGCGGCCCGGCGACGCCTTCGCGGCGATGCGGCGCCTGCTGGAGGACAACCACGAGCCGCGCAAGCAGCAGCTCAGGCACATCCGGCGGGCGATCGCCATCTACCGCTCGCTGCTGGACGGCGGCATCGTCGAGAAGCTCGACCGGCCGGACGCCGAGGGACGTGTCGTCCGGCTCACCGTGGACCTGCAGCAGGACTTCGCGCTCAACCAGCCACTGTCCACGTTCGCCCTGGCCGCCTTCGAGCTGCTGGACCCGGAGTCGCCGTCGTACGCGCTGGACATGGTGTCGGTCGTGGAGTCCACCCTGGACGACCCTCGGCAGATCCTCGCCGCCCAGCAGAACAAGGCGCGCGGAGAGGCGGTGGCCGCGATGAAGGCGGACGGCGTCGAGTACGAGGAGCGCATGGAGCGCCTCCAGGACATCACGTACCCGAAGCCCCTGGAGGAACTGCTCTTCCACGCCTACGACACGTACCGCCTCAGCCACCCCTGGGTGGGCGACCACCCGCTGTCGCCGAAGTCGGTCATCCGGGACATGTACGAGCGGGCGCTGACCTTCACGGAACTGGTCTCCCACTACGAACTGGCCCGCACCGAGGGCATCGTGCTGCGTTACCTGGCGAGCGCCTACAAGGCCCTCGACCACACCGTCCCGGACGACCTGAAGTCGGACGACCTGCAGGATCTGATCGAGTGGCTCGGCGAGATGGTGCGCCAGGTCGACTCCAGCCTGCTGGACGAATGGGAGCAGCTCGCCAACCCGGAGGAGATGACCGCCGAGGAGGCGCAGGAGAAGGCGGACCAGGTGCGGCCTGTCACCGCCAACGCGCGCGCCTTCCGTGTGCTGGTCCGCAACGCCATGTTCCGTCGTGTCGAGCTCGCCGCCCTCGACCAGGTCGACGCGCTGGGCGAGATGGACTCCGACGCCGGCTGGGACGCCGACGCGTGGGGCGAGGCGATGGACAAGTACTGGGACGAGTACGACGACCTCGGCACCGGTCCCGACGCCCGCGGCCCCAAACTGCTGGTGATCGAGGAGGAGCCGCAGAACGGCCTGTGGCGCGTACGCCAGATCTTCGACGACCCGAACGACGATCACGACTGGGGCATCAGCGCGGAGGTCGATCTCACAGCCTCCGATGCGGAGGGCCGGGCGGTCGTCCGCGTCACCGATGTCGGCCAGCGGTGAGTACAGGAGAATCCCACCGATGACGAATCCGGCCGAGAGCCTCGTCGCCCTGCTCGATTTGGAACAGATCGAGGTCAACATCTTCCGTGGCCGCAGCCCCGAAGAGTCGCTGCAGCGGGTCTTCGGCGGCCAGGTGGCCGGCCAGGCGCTGGTCGCCGCCGGCCGCACCACCGAGGGCGACCGCCCGGTGCACTCGCTGCACGCGTACTTCCTGCGCCCGGGGCGCCCGGGCGTGCCGATCGTGTACCAGGTGGAACGGGACCGGGACGGGCGGTCGTTCACGACCCGCCGGGTCACCGCCGTGCAGCAGGGCCGCACGATCTTCACGCTCACCGCCTCCTTTCACAAGCCTGAGCAGGGGAGTTTCGAGCATCAGTTGCCTCCGGCCCGCAAGGTCCCGGATCCCGAGTCCCTGCCAACGGTCACCGACGAGGTGCGGGAGCACCTGGGCGCGCTGCCGGAGCAGTTCGAGCGGATGGCCCGCCGCCAGCCCTTCGACATCCGTTATGTGGACCGGCTGCGCTGGAGCGCGGAGGAGGTCGAGGGCGCCGAGCCCCGCAGCGCGGTGTGGATGCGCGCGGTCGGGCCGCTCGGCGACGACCCGCTCGTGCACACATGCGCCCTGACCTACGCCAGCGACATGACCCTCCTGGACGCCGTACGCATCCCGGTGGAACCTCTGTGGGGTCCACGTGGCTTCGACATGGCGTCGCTGGACCACGCCATGTGGTTCCACCGGCCGTTCCGCGCGGACGAGTGGTTCCTGTACGACCAGGAGTCGCCGATCGCGACCGGCGGACGGGGCCTGGCGCGGGGACGGATCTATGACACGGAGGGGCGCCTGCTGGTGTCCGTCGTGCAGGAGGGGTTGTTCCGGACCCTGTAGGTCATAGGTCAGGATTCTCTGCCCAACAGCCGGCCGAGCAGGCCACGGAACCGTCCGGATTCCCGCGCGTCGTGCGGCGTGGGTTTCCGGTCGGGTGGGGCCGGCACGGGGCGAAGGGCCGGGCGTGGTGCCGGACGCTGTCCACGTGCGGCTTCCACCGCGTCCGCCAGGTCCGTGCGGAGCCAGTCGACCTCGTCCGGGTCCGCCGCCGTCATGATCTCTTCGGCGAGCCGCGCGGCCGGGGAGCCTGGTGAACCGTGGGCGGGCGGCGCCGGCCGGAACCGCAGCAGGTGGGAGCGCTCGTACGGGTCCCTGACGACGTCGGCGACCTCGACCGGGTCGAGCAGCGACGCGACGGCCGCGGCCCGGGCCCACGGGTCGTCGGCCTGGCGGAGCAGGAATCCCAGGTGCCGTCCCCGCCAGTGGCGGGGGCGCAGGTCCAAGCCCTCGGCCAACTGGTCCCGCAGGCCCTCGGGCGTACGACCCTTCAGCAGTGGGGCGTTCCTCTCGTCGGCCGCGAACTGTCGTAGCTCGTCGGCCAGGTACAGCCAGACGACGGCGCGGTAGCGGTTCACATAGAACTTCACGGGCACCAGCAGCCCCAGCCGTGCGAGGCGGGTGTACCGGGCCCTGGTCACTTCCATGAGAGCCGCGCCCTCCGTGGTGCCGACGGCCCGGACGCCGGCCCTCAGCGCCTCGGGGAAGCCCTCACCCTCCCGGATCCGCTCGATCTCCTCCCGCGCGATGCGTCGGCGGCCACCTCCCTCGTCGTCGGGTACGGTGCGGATGCGACCGAGGTGCACGGCGAGGTCGAACTCACTGCGCCTGAGACCCAGTTCCCGTGCCGCGCGGTTTGGTGCGAGCGAGCCGTCGCGGGTGGTGCCGCGGGTGGTGCCGATCGGCTCGGCAGTGGCTGCGTTCTCGTGCGTGATGGTGTTCCCGGACATGGTCGTCTCCCCCGTGGAGTGTGCGGCCGAGCGCTGTCCGCGCCCGACTGACACAAGACCGTAGCCGCTGCCGGGACAGCCGTGGCGAGCCTGTGGAAAACTCCGCAGCCGCCTTCACGAAAGCAGAGAAAGCCCAGGTCAGAGATCTGTGGGCGATATCCGGCCCGGCTGTCGCGCGTCGACGTCGAGGTGTTCACCGACCCGGTTCACGAGCAGGGTCATTTCGTAGGCGATCTGGCCGATGTCGGTCTCCGCACCGCTGAGCACGCACAGGCAACTGCCCGAGCCCGCCGCTGTGACGAACAGCACGGCGTCGTCGAACTCGACCATCGTCTGCCGTACCTGACCCGCGCCGAAGTGGCGGCCCGAGCCTTTGGCCAGGCTGTGCAGTCCGGACGAGACGGCCGCGAGGTGCTCGGCGTCCTCGCGTCGCAGGCCCGTACTCGCCCCGGTCACCAGCCCGTCGTTGGACAGGACCAACGCATGCCGGACGTGTTCGACGCGCTCGGTCAGGTCGTCCAGCAGCCAGCCAAGTCCCTGGTTCTGCACCATGGTCCGGTCTCCCCGTGTTGTCCCCGTATGCATGCTCTCCTCCTGGCCGGAGGATCTGCCCGCCAGCCTTCACCACGCTTGTGCTCCGGGCAAGGAGGATGGGGGCATGGCACAGAAGATGACCGATGAGGAATGGCGGGCGTTCGTCTCGGACGGCACCCGCACCGCAAAGCTCTCGACCGTCCGGGCGGACGGCAGCCCGCACGTGGCACCGGTCTGGTTCCTGCTGGACGGGGACGACGTGGTGTTCAACACCGGCAAGGACACCGTGAAGGGACGCAATCTGGCCCGTGACGGCAGGGTCGCCCTGTGCGTGGACGACGACCGGCCGCCCTTCGACTTCGTCGTGTTGCAGGGGCGCGCACGGATCTCGGAGGACCTCGCCGAACTCCGGTACTGGGCCGCCAGGATCGGGGCCCGGTACATGGGCGAGGAACGCGCCGAGGAGTTCGGGGCCCGCAACGGCGTGCCGGGCGAACTCCTCGTCCGCGTCACCGTCGACAAAGTCCTGGCTCAGAAGGCCGTGGCGGACTGAGACTCCCTCCGGCCGAAGGGCCCCGCAGCCGGCCGGCCCAGCCGGAGGAGGCTGGACCGGTCAGCGCACGGAGTCGAGCAGCCGGGCGGTATGCATCCGTCCGGCGTACTCGACGAGCCGGATCAGCACCTCCTTCCCCGAGTCCCGGTCCCGGGCGTCGCACAGCCCCACGGGCGTTCCCCGGTCGAGGTCGAGGGCCCGCAGGACGTCCTGGGCGTCGTACCGGCCCGCCCCCTTGGAGCAGTTGACGGCCACCACGAACGGGATGCGCCGGTGCTCGAAGTAGTCCACGGCCGGACAGCAGTTCGCGTGGCGCCGGGTGTCCACGAGGACGACGGCACCGAGGGCGACCTGCGGGAGTTCGTCCCACAGGAACCAGAAGCGGTCCTGGACCGGTGTGCCGAACAGGTACAGGGAGAGGTCGGACCGGATGGTGACGCGCCCGAAGTCCATGGCGACGGTCGTGGTGACCTTGCGGTCGATCCCGTCGGTGCCGCCCACCAGTTGACCGGCCTCGCTGAGCATCTCCTCCGTGCGCAGCGGCCCGATCTCGCTGACCGCGTCCCGTGGGGCCGGGCCGGGTGCGTCCGCCGGTCATCGCGCAGGGCCGCACCGGAGGACCGGTCCCGTCGTCGTACCACTGGCTGCCCGGCCGCTCGCGGCCGCCGCCCGTGGTGTCGTCGGCCACCCGCGCGGCCCTCCCGCGTCGTCCGCCGACGGGCGGCCGTTCCGATCACCGGGGCCGCGGGGAGGAGCCGGTCGCGGCGCGCGCACGGTGGCGGAGAGGTCGTGCACGATGACGAGACGGCGCGCACGGTGCGGCGCGGTCTGAGGGCTGCGCCGGTACAGGTCCTCGCGTACGACGGCGCGGGGGCCAGCCCGTCCAGGGCGGCGTGGTGCAGGTGTCCCATGGCCCGGGACGCTCGCCTTGGCAAGGGCGCACAACGGGGGCGCACTTCGAGAGGTGGTGCTGTCTGACACAGGAACGCGCTGGAATGATCGCGTCACGTCCGGACGTGTGCACTGCGGCATCCTCTGTGCCGTTGAGGGATCATGCGGAGCATGAGCGACGACCACACGCACGTCCAGGAGTTCTTCGGCGCCCGCGCCGCCGACTGGGACCGCCGGTTCCCCGACGACGGACCCGCCTACGCCGCCGCGGTCGCCGAGCTGGGGCTACGGGAGGGGGATCGCGTGCTCGACGCGGGATGCGGCACGGGACGGGCCCTGCCTCCCTTGCGCGCGGCTGTGGGGCCCTCGGGCCTGGTCGTCGGGGCCGATCTGACGCCCGCCATGCTCCAGGCCGCCGTACGAGCCGGGAGGGACCGGGACGGACGGTTGCTGCTGACCGATGTCGCGGCGCTGCCACTTCGGTCGCGGACGCTCGACGCCGTGTTCGCGGCGGGCCTCCTGGCGCACCTGCCCGATCCGGCAGGGAATCTGCGGGAGTTGGCGCGCGTTGTGCGGCCCGGCGGTGTCCTGGCGCTGTTCCATCCGATCGGAAGAGCGGCACTCGCAGCCCGGCAAGGGCGGCGGATCACCCCGGACGACCTGCGCGCCCAGCCCAACCTCCGGAGCCTGCTCGCCGGTTCCGGGTGGTGCATGACGTCGTACGTCGACGAGGAGGCCCGCTTCCTGGCCCTGGCCGTACGCGAGGGCTGACCGCTCGCGGCGAGTACAGGCCACCGGTACAAGCGCCGAAGGCTCGGCCCAGTCCCGCGACCATCGCCGCGTGGCCGCCTTGGACGTGACCGTCCTCGTCGCAGGAGGCGATGCGGCTGCTGTCCGCGGCCGGTCCCGGTCCGGCCTCAGCCGGCTGCGCGAGCCGATCGGTTCACTCGCCGGCCGACGTGTCGATGTGGCGGACCGGGCACCCCCGCACGCCGGGGACCGGGCGGGTGCCCAGTTCGGCCAGCCGGTAGCCGTTCGGGTAGCCCTTGATCTCCCAGTTCTGCCGGGCGTGGTGCGGAGTGCGCCTCGGTGGCATCAGACGGACCGCGCGCCCGCGCAGCCACACCGCGCGGCGTACGAGTGACCGGGTGGCGGGGCTGGGCGGTGTGTAGCGGAAGGCCCGCAGGAGGGGCTCGTCGAGCAGGGCGAGGGTCCCGGTCCGCAGAACCGGTGCGAGGGGACTCGGGTACCAGGAGGCCATGAGGTCGAGTGTGGCGTCGGAGACCCGGCGCGCTCCTTCGTCCCAGGCGAAGTGGGTCTCCTCATAGGCGTCGAGACAGGCTTCGAATTCCTCGTAGGACCCGGGAATGTCCTTGATGCCCATGTGCCGCCCCAGCGTGCGGTAGTGGACGGCGGACGCGATGGTCTCGTGACGCGACATCCTGCGCCACCCATAGGCGTCGATCCAGCGTTTGGGGGTCACGACGAACGTGCACAGGACATACCGCATGTCGTCGTTGGTGATGTCGTATGCGTGGTGCATCTGGTTGATGCGCCGGATGGCCGTGCGGCCCTGCTCGCTGCCGAAGCCGTGCTCGACGACGGCGTCCAGCAGGAGGGCCGTGTCGTCGTACCGCTTCTGCGCCCGGTCGGTGAACTGCGCCGTCTCGGCCAGCAGTCGCCCGATGCTCGGAACGGCGTAGGTGCGGTAGAGAGCCAGCTCGAGAGCGCGGGCGACGTCCCACGGGAACTCATAGGCCGAGGCCAGTCGATAGATCTCCGAAGCGTCCTCGTACGGGTCCATCCGCCGGATCTGTGCCAGCCGTTCGAAACGCTTCACCGTGGCTGTTCCCTTCTGCCGTCGAAGGTTCAACTCTACGTTGAGCAGCAGGAGATGAACGATCAGTCATGGCTATCGACAGGGCAGGGGTGGTCCGATTGTTCGGCAGGATTCACGAGGCCTGGGACAGATCTCGCGCCGCTCGGCGCACGGAGCGGAGAACGGGAGGGGAGCGGCGCTCGCACAATCTGTTCGAGGCTGCCGCCGCGTACGTCGCGGCGTGCGCGGACGACGATCAGGAGCGGATCGACGAGGCGGCGGGCTGGGTGTCACCGGAGGCCCTGTCGTTCGGGGTGAACGAGTTGGCGTGCAGGGCCGTGATCGCGCTCGCACGGGAACGCGACGAGTCGCCGCGGGACGTGGCCCGAGCGCTCCTGGGGCTGCCCGCGGCGTGACCCGCCCGCCCGGCACAGGCGGGCGATTCGCCCCGTCCACCCGGAAACCTGCAGCTCGGGTGCGTCTGCGAGTCGTGACAAGGGCTTCCCCGGCGCATTAGGGTGCGCGCCATTGGACAACCGAGGGGAGGCTGGGATGGCCGGGACGGACGAGGACGCCGTCGCCGCCGAGGACGATGCGCTCTATGTGCTCACGGCGGTGCTGCTGACGCCGGCGAAGTTCCCGAGTGTGCTGGGCGACGACTACCCGGAGGCGTGCGCGGCGCTCGGTCTCCCCCCGCTGGCGGACGGCTACGGCCTGGTATTGGGCCAGGACGGGGACGGCGCTCGTTGGACGGTCGTCGTCGACGACGTCTCGCTGGTGGCCGTCGCCGTGGCCTCCTGGGACTGCGGCATGGAGTACGACCTCTCGCCGGACGGGCGTACGGTCGTCGCCGCGCTGCCCGGCTGGCCCCTCGCGGTCGCCGTGGCGGCTCCTGGCGTGCCCGCGCCGCACGACCCCGGCCCCGAGTCCGCCGACCAGCCCGCGCTGTCGCCGCCGGACACCAGCGTGTGGGGGCCCGCGCAGCGGCGTCTGGGAGCCGACGAGATCGCCCTGCAGTGGGCCCAGTGGCGGGACCAGATCGACGACGCGGACTTCCCGGTGGCGGGCGGCGACGCCGGTTCCGTGGACAGCGCGGCGGACCGCGACGCTGCGGGCGAGGAGACCCCCGAAGGCGCGGAGGCCGGGGCCGCGGACGTCGAGGTCGGCGCCACGGACGACGAGGTCAGGGCCACGGACGGCGGGACCGGTGCCGGTGCCGATGCCGGGTCCTTGGGGCACGGTGGCGTCCGGCGGGTGCTCGCGGAGGCCCGCGCCTACGTCGACACGCCCCCGCCGCTCGGCCGGGTCCGGTCCTCGTTCGCGCCCGGGGACGCTCGGACGCTGCGTGCCGACGGCCCCGGTTGGTCGCTCGTCGCCAGAACCGACGACATCGCCTTCATCCTGCTCGACGAGGAACCCGGTGAGGTGCTGCCGGTGGGCCGAGGGCCGTCGCTGCCCGGACTCCTGGAAGCCCTCGACAAGATGGCCGTCCGGCCGAGCTGACCCGGGATAGCGAGGCCCGTCACCTCACGGAACCGGGAGCGTACACGTCCCGACTGTCTTCAACCTCTATGCCCGGCCCCTTTCCCATGTGGCTCCCGCCCATGGAAGAGGCCGTCGCGGGCCCGCACGATGAGGCAACCCTCAGCTCCACTCCCCCATCGCGCCTGGAGGTCCTGATGCGTCCGCCCCGTGGTGTCCCGTTCCTCGCCGCCATGCTGACGGCGGTCTCGCTCATCGAGCCGTCGCCGGTCGCCGCGGCGACCGGCGGCGGGGACGGAGCCGGACACTGCGCCCGCCAAGAGCGTGTACGGGTACCGGGCGCGGCCCTCCAGCGCAGGGCCTGTCTGGACGACCTGACCACCACCGGGCTGGCGGGCACCCCCTACACCGACCTGGCCGACCAGGCCGGGCTGACGGCCGAAGGCACCCGGACGCCGTCCGGAGTGCCCGGCATCCAGGTCGACGGGTACTTTCCGGACTCCTCCCGCTTCAACGACACGCACGGCTGGCGGCACGACGCACAGTTCGTGATCCGGTTGCCGGACGACTGGAACGGCGGCCTCGTCGTGACGGGCGCGCCGGGCACCCGCAAGCAGTACGCCACGGACAGGGCGATCTCCGACCGGGCCCTCGCACAGGGGTACGCGTATGCCTCGACCGACAAGGGCAACAGCGGAACGGACTTCTACCGGGACGGTGTCCGGCCCGGAGACGCGGTCACCGAGTGGAACGCACGCACCACCCAGCTCACCCGGGCCGCCCGCCGGGTGGCCGCCCAGCGCTACGGGCACCTGCCGCGGCGCACCTACATCGCCGGCATCTCCAACGGCGGCTATCTCACCCGCTGGCAGTTGGAGAACCACCCGGAGCTGTACGACGGCGGCGTGGACTGGGAGGGGGCGCTGTGGACCGCGGACGGCCCCAGCCTCCTCACGTCCCTGCCGGTGGCAGTGGCTCGGATGTTCGGCACGACACGGGACGAGGAGCTGTACACGGCGGGCTTCGCGCGCGGCTCCGAGTTCCTGTGGCCCTACCACGAGACGGCGTACTGGGGCCTGACGCAGAAGATCTACCGGGCCGAGTTCGACCCGGCCCACGACCCCAGATGCCCCGGTCCGACCGCCGGCTCGACGCCGGAGGCGATCCTGGCGCCGTGCCGCTCCGACGCCACCTACGACTACGCGGAACGCCCCGCCTCCGTCCACCGTGCGGTGGCCCGGGTCGCACTGACCGGACGCATCGGCAAGCCCCTGATCACGCTGCACGGCGATCTGGACGCACTGCTGCCCAAGGCCGCCGACTCCGACGTGTACGCGCGCATGATCGACGCGAGGGGGCGAGGCCGCCTGCACCGCTACTACACGGTCGCGGGCGGCACGCACGTCGACGGACTGTACGACACCTATCCCGACAGGTTGCGGCCGATCCTGCCCTGTTTCCGATCGGCCTTCGACGCGCTGACCGCATGGGTGGAGCGGGACACCACGCCACCCGCGGACCACACGATCGGCAGGCCCGCGGACGGCGACGTGGTCAACTCCTGTGCCCTTGCCGCGCCAGCCGAGACGCGGCGTTAGCGCCTCAACGACCGATCTCCTTGCGTGTGCCGCGGCGCAGCCTGCGCCGCTGCGCGGGGTCCAGGGTGAGGTACGCGGCGGCCGGCACTCCCAGGACTATGAGCAGGGCGGCCCACCAGGGCAGCCAGATCAACAGGATGAGCCCGGCCGCCACTCCCCCCGCTGCGACTTTGGCGTTCTTCGACATGGTGTCGCCTCCTTCGCGGCCACTGCCGCTCTCTGTCCTGAAAACGGACCCGTGCTCCCGGCGGTTCCGGCCCGCGACCCTGAGACGTCCCTGAGGCCGGACCCTTACGCGCCCCTGAGAGCCCGCCGGCGACTCCGTCCTGGAGAGAGCACCTCCTTACTTGAATAGTGACCCACACCACAGCTTCACCCCACCCCGCAACCGCAGAAATCATGTACAGTCGGCGACCGCGTCCCGGAGTAGTCAAATTTGAGGAATACATCATCGCTGCGCAGACCGCTCTTCCGGCCACACAGTCCGAGATTGCCGAACTCGCCCGCTGCTGTGCTGTCTTCGTGCCCGGTGATCCCGCCCGCAGCGGCAGAGTCGCCTTCTGGCGGCCCGACGGCGAGGACCCCGCCGCCGTCTCCTCGGGGACCATGGAAACTCTGACGGTCGCACTCCCCCACTGGGACGGCGTGGGTACGGCCGGCGTGCCCGCAGTGCTGCTGCCCGTGCGAACGGCCCTGCCGATTCTCACGCGCGCGCGTGAGGGCGTGGACGGCCACCGGGCGACCGTGTTCTGGGGCACGGTCGTCGTGGAGGCACTGCACGTCGTGGCCCGCGGCCTGCTGCTGCCCGGCCTGTCCGCGGCCGACCACGATGCCTGGCGCACGGGCCCGCTGGGTGCGGAGGAGACCGAACGGATCCGCCATCTCGCCGCCGCCATGCCGCCGGAGGCACATGCCGTCCCGGTCGACGTCACCGAACCGCTGCGGCTGCCAGACCCGGAACAACTGGTGCGCGCCTTCCTCGACGCGGTCGCCGACACGCTGCCCCGCTCCCCCGCCGCCGAACTCGTCACGGGCCAGCCCGCCTACGCCTCGCGAAAGCCGCAGCGGATGCCCGAACTGCGCGAGTGGGCGGCCGATGTCGCCGCGGGACACGACACGGGAGTACGGCTGTCGCTGCGCGTCGAGGTACGGGGCCTGTCGGCCGCTGCTTCCCAGGAGGCCCGACCCGCCTTCCGGGCCGTGCTCCAGGTGCACAGCGTGAGCGACCCCGCGCTCGTCGCGGACGCCGCCGAGGCGTGGGCGGGCACCGTGAGCGACGGGTTCGGCAAGCGCGCGCGGATGGACGCCCTGCTCGCGCTCCGCCGTGCGGCGCGGGCCTGGCCCGCGCTCACGCCGCTGCTGTCGGCCGCGGTGCCGGACGCCGTCGAGCTCGCCGACGAAGAGGTCACCGAGCTGCTCGGAGTGGGCTCCCGGGCACTCGCCGGCGCCGGCGTCGACGTGCACTGGCCGAGGGAGCTGGCCCGTAACCTGACCTCCCGCGCGGAGGTCGGGCCGCCCGATGACGAGCCGTCGCAGCGCATGGCCGCGTCGGACACCGGTCCGTCCTTCCTGTCCGCCGACGCGCTGCTCGCCTTCAACTGGTCGTTCGCCCTGGGCGAGCGGCGGCTCACGCGCGAGGAGCTGGATCTGCTCGCCGAGGCCAACCGCCCCGTGGTGCGCCTGCGCGACCAGTGGGTGCTCGTGGACCCCGAGGAGGCACACCGCGCCCGCACCCGGCAGGACCACAAGGTCACGCCCGTCGACGCGCTCGCCGCGGCCCTGACGGGCTCGACGGAGGTCGACGGGCGCCGCGTCGAAGTGCGTCCCACGGGGTGGCTGGCGTCCCTGCGGGAACGGCTCGCCGACCCCGAGGTGCAGGATGCCGTCGCCCAGCCCGCCGCCCTCGACGCCACGCTGCGCGACTACCAGCGACGGGGGCTCAACTGGCTGGCCCGCATGACGTCGTTGGGCCTGGGCTGCTGTCTCGCCGACGACATGGGCCTGGGCAAGACCATCACGCTGATCGCCCTGCATCTGCACCGCCAGACCGACGAGTCCGCGGCCGGCCCCACTCTGGTGGTCTGCCCGACCTCCCTCATGGGCAACTGGCAGCGCGAGATCGAAAGGTTCGCGCCCGGCACGCCCGTACGCCGCTTCCACGGCACCCGGCGCGACCTGGAGGGCCTCGCCGACGGCGAGTTCGTCCTCACCACCTACGGCACCATGCGCCTGGACACCGACCGGCTCTCCGCCGTGCCGTGGGGCATGGTCGTGGCGGACGAGGCCCAGCACGTGAAGAACCCGTACTCGGAGACCGCGCGGCGATTGCGTTCCATCAGCGCACGCGCGCGGGTGGCGCTCACCGGCACCCCGGTGGAGAACAACCTGTCGGAACTGTGGGCCATCCTCGACTGGGCCACCCCGGGACTGCTGGGCCGGCTCGGCACCTTCCGCAGGCACTACGCGCAGGCCGTCGAAGGCGGCCAGGACCCGGCGGCGGCGGAGCGGCTGGCGCGGCTCGTACGGCCGTTCCTGCTGCGACGCCGCAAGTCGGACCCCGGCATCGCGCCCGAATTGCCTCCGAAGACCGAAACCGACCACCCGGTGTCGCTGACCGCGGAACAGACGGGGCTGTACGAGGCGGTGGTGCGCGAGGCGCTCGCGGAGATCGCCGGAGTCGACAGCATGGCGCGACGCGGCATGATCGTGAAACTCCTGACGAGTCTCAAACAGATCTGCAACCACCCGTCGCAGTTCCTCAAGGAGGACCGGCCGACCATCAACGGCCGCTCGGGAAAGCTGGAACTGCTGGACGAGCTGCTCGACACCATCCTCGCCGAACGGGCGAGTGTGCTGGTCTTCACCCAGTACGTGCAGATGGCACGGCTCCTCGAACAGCACCTCGCCGCCCGCGGCGTGGCCTCGCAGTTCCTGCACGGCGGCACGTCCGTCACGGCGCGGGAGTCCCTGGTGCGGCGGTTCCAGGACGGTGAGGTCCCGGTCTTCCTGCTGTCGCTCAAGGCGGCGGGCACCGGACTGAACCTCACGCGCGCGGAGCACGTCGTGCACTACGACCGCTGGTGGAATCCGGCCGTCGAGGCGCAGGCCACCGACCGCGCCTACCGCATCGGCCAGACCCGCCCCGTGCAGGTGCACCGTCTGATCGCCGAGGGGACCATCGAGGACCGCATCGCAGCCCTGCTGAACCGCAAGCAGGATCTGGCCGACGCGGTGCTGGGAACGGGCGAGGCGGCGCTCACGGAGCTGACGGACGCGGAACTGGCCGACCTGGTCGAGCTGCGAGGGGGTACGCGATGACCCGGTACGACGACGACACGGAACGGACGTTCGCCGCGCTGCCGCCCGCCCACGGACAGGGCTTCGCCCAGAGCTGGTGGGGCCGGGCCTGGTTGAAGGCGCTGGAGGACGCGGCACTGGACACGGCGCAGGTGAAGACGGGCCGTCGGCTCGCGCGCGCGGGAGCGGTCGGCGCGGTGTCGGTACGTCCGGGACGCATCACCGCGGTCGTGCACGACCGGGACCGCACCGCGCACCGGGCCGACGTCCTGCTGGAGCAGTTGTCCGACGCGCAGTGGGACCGTTTCGCCGACATGGCGATCGAGCGGTCGGGTCACGTCGCGGCGCTGCTGGACCGCGACATGCCGCCACACCTCGTGGAGGACGCAGCGGGCGCCGGCATCGACCTGCTGCCGGGCCTGGGCGACTTGGAACCGGAGTGCGACTGCGGCGCCTGGGACCACTGCGGGCACACCGCGGCGCTCTGCTACCAGGTCGCCAGGCTGCTGGACCAGGACCCCTTCGTCCTGTTGCTGATGCGCGGCCGGGCGGAGGGCGCCGTACTCGACGCCCTTCAGACGCGCGGCGACGCAGCCGCACAGGACGCCGCCTCCCATCCGGAGGGTGTGGACGCCGCGGAGGCGTACGCGGCGGGGCACGTGCTCCCGCCGCTGCCCGCCCTGCCCGACCTCCGGGAGGAACCGGGCGTACCGCCCTCACTGGACACCGAGGGCGCGCCGCCTCCGGGCGTCGACCCGGCCGCCCTGGCCTTCCTGGCCTCCCGGGCCGCGGCGGAGGCGCACCGCCTGCTCGCCGAGGCCCTGCGGAGCGGACACGGCGGGCAGGCGGTGGAAGCGGAACCGACCGCCTCGCAGGACGCGGTGCGTCTGGCCGCGGGCGATCCCGTGTCGGAGGTTCTGCACCGCCTCGGCGACGGCTCGGGGCGCACCCAGGAAGCACTGGCTGCCGCCGTACGCGCGTGGCGGCTCGGGGGCTCAGCCGCTCTGTCGGTGCTCGATGAGGAGTGGGCGGTGGAGGGCGACTCGCTCGCACGCGCGCGTGCGGCGCTGGCATCGGCCTGGGACGAGGACGAACGACCGTCACTGCGCGCGCGGGCCAACCGATGGACCGTCGTCGGCGCGCCGCACCAGCTCCGTCTGGACCGCGACGGCCGTTGGTGGCCGTACCGCAAGGAGCACGGCCGTTGGGTCCCCGTGGGCGGCGCCGCCCAGGACCCGGCGACGGCTCTGGCCACGGCGGTACTCGCGGCCGGAGACGAGCCCTGAGAGCCACGTCCCGGCGTCGGCCCGGCATCGACCGCGCGGAGGGCGGACCGGGTGAGGAGCGGGCCGGCGTCCGGGACGAACGCCGGTGCCGGGCCGGGCCGCCCCGCCACAGCCACAGCCACAGCCACAGCCACAGCCACAGCCACAGCCACAGCCACAGCCACAGCAGCCAACCCCCGTGCGGACTGTCTGGTGACGGTTACGCGGCCAGGACGTACGCCGGCAAACGCCCCTCCTTGCCGGCGGCGGTGACGGACGTTCGGCCGCCGAGCCGTATCCGACAACCCGACGGGCTCCGGCCCCGACCGTCAACCGGAAGGGGCCGGAACCTCGCGCAGCGGAAGATCGCTCAGCGGGCCCCGAGGAGGTGGTCCATGGCGAGCTGGTCGAGGTGCTCGAATGCCATGCCCCGGGCTGCGGCCGCGTCCACGTCGAAGGTGTCGTAGGCGGTCGGGTCGGCCAGCAGGGCCGCGAGACCGTCCTCGGCGGTCGGCTGGGCCAGTTCGTCCAGCCGGGCCGCGGCCAGCGCCTCCCGCACCTGCGGATCGGCGCGGAAGGCGGCCGCCCGGTCCTTGAGGATCAGGTAGTTGCGCATGCAGCCGGCCGCCGAAGCCCACACCCCGTCGAGGTCCTCGGTCCGCGGCGGCTTGAAGTCGAAGTGCCGCGGACCGGCGTACCCGGCCCTCTCCAGCAGGTCGACGAGCCAGAACGCGGCCCGCAGGTCGCCCGCCCCGAAGCGCAGGTCCTGGTCGTACTTGATACCCGACTGGCCGTTGAGGTCGATGTGGAACAGCTTGCCGGCCCACAGCGCCTGCGCGATGCCGTGCGGGAAGTTCAGCCCCGCCATCTGCTCGTGACCGACCTCCGGATTCACGCCGTACAGCTCCGGCCGCTCCAGCCGCTCGATGAACGCCAGCGCGTGCCCCACCGTCGGCAGGAGGATGTCACCGCGCGGCTCGTTCGGCTTGGGCTCGATCGCGAACTTCAGGTCGTAGCCCTGCTCGGTGACGTACTCGCCCAGCAGGTCGAAGGCCTCCTTCATCCGGTCCAGCGCGTCCCGTACGTCCTTGGCCGCACCGGACTCCGCACCCTCACGGCCGCCCCAGGCGACGTACACACTGGCGCCCAGTTCCACCGCGAGGTCGATGTTGCGGATGGTCTTGCGCAGCGCGTACCGGCGCACGTCGCGGTCGTTCGCCGTGAAGGCGCCGTCCTTGAACACCGGGTGCGTGAACAGGTTCGTCGTCGCCATCGGCACCTTCATGCCGGTCGCGTCCAACGCCTGCCGGAACCTCTTGACGTGCTCCTCGCGCTCGCTGTCGCTCGACCCGAACGGGATCAGGTCGTCGTCGTGGAACGTGACCCCGTACGCGCCCAGCTCGGCCAGGCGCCGCACCGACTCCGCCGGGTCCAGCGCCCGCCGGGTGGCATCACCGAAGGGATCCCGGCCCTGCCAGCCGACCGTCCACAAACCGAACGTGAACCTGTCCTCGGGAGTGGGCTGGTAGTTCATTCCGTGACTCCTCACTCGCTGCCGATCACTCGCTGCCGACTATTTCGTCATGGCGCTTTACAAATTAGTATGCACACAGGGACCTGGGAAGGCACAAGGTGTGTCCCCGAAGGAGTGACGTCCGGGCCGCGAGGACCGGAGGAACCACGAAACCCCTGTTCAGCGCAGGTCTCGTCCAGGCAGTCCAGTCAGATCCCGCAGAGCCGCGGAAGAGGGAGAAGCCCGATGTCAGCAGCCGAGGGTCCGCTCGTCGTCGGCGTGGACACGTCCACCCAGTCCACCAAGGCGCTGGTCGTCGACGCCGCCACCGGCCAGGTCGTCGCGAGCGGCCAGGCCCCCCACACCGTGTCCTCCGGGCCCGGCCGTGAGAGCGACCCACGCCAGTGGTGGGACGCGCTCCGCGAGGCCCTGCACCAGTGCGGTGACGCCGCGCGGGAGGCCGCCGCGGTGTCCGTCGGCGGGCAGCAGCACGGTCTCGTCACGCTGGACGCCCAGGGCGACCCGGTGCGCCCGGCCCTGCTGTGGAACGACGTGCGCTCGGCCCCGCAGGCCCGCCGCCTGATCGAGGAGCTGGGCGGCCCCAAGTCGTGGGCGGAGCGCACGGGCAGCGTGCCCAGTGCCTCCTTCACGGTCACCAAGTGGGCCTGGCTGGCCGAGCACGAGCCGGACGCGGCGCGCGCGGCGAAGGCCGTACGCCTTCCCCACGACTACCTCACCGAACGCCTCACCGGTGAGGGGACCACCGACCGCGGCGACGCGTCCGGCACCGGCTGGTGGGCGTCCGGCACCGAGTCGTACGACGAGGATGTCCTCGCGCGCGTGGGACTGGATCCGGCATTGCTGCCCCGAGTGGTCCGGCCCGGCGAGGTGGCCGGCACCGTGCGCGACGGTCACGGGCTGCCGTTCTCCAAGGGCACCCTGGTCGCCGCCGGCACCGGCGACAACGCGGCCGCCGCGCTGGGCCTCGGGCTGCGTCCCGGCGTACCCGTGATGAGCCTCGGGACGTCCGGCACCGTGTACGCCGTGTCACGCCGACGGCCCGCCGACCCGACCGGCACGGTGGCGGGCTTCGCCGACGCACGCGGCGACTGGCTGCCACTGGCCTGCACCCTCAACTGCACCCTCGCCGTCGACCGGGTCGCGGCCCTGCTGGGCCTGGACCGGGAAGCCGTCGAACCCGGCACCGACGTCACGCTCCTGCCCTACCTGGACGGCGAGCGCACACCGAACCTGCCGCACTCCTCCGGCCTCCTGCACGGGCTGCGCCACGACACGACCGCCGGTCAGGTACTCCAGGCCGCGTACGACGGCGCCGTGCACTCGCTGCTCGGCGCGCTGGATCTGGTCCTGGACACCGACGCGGACCCCGCCGCGCCGCTGCTGCTGATCGGCGGCGGGGCGCGCGGGAACGCCTGGCAGCAGACCGTACGGCGGTTGTCGGGACGTCCTGTCCAGATCCCCGAGGCCAAGGAACTGGTCGCACTCGGCGCCGCGGCACAGGCCGCCGGCCTGCTGACCGGCGAGGACGCGGCAGCGGTCGCCCGGCGCTGGAACACGGCCGCCGGACCGGTGCTCGACGCCGTGGAACGGGACGAGGCGACGCTGACCCGGATCACCGGGGTACTCTCCGATGCGGCACCGCTGCTGGAGCGGAACACTGACTCGCTCTGAGGACGCGTTCCCGCGGCGACGTCAACGACAGGTACCGTCACGGGCCGTTCCCCCGGTACGCCGTCGGCGCGTGACGTCGGCGGCGGCGCGTCGGCGTGGACCTCGTCCGACGCACACCGTCGCAGGGCCTGGCCATGGGCCGCGACGACGCTCGCCGCAGAAGGGGATCCCGGTGGAACGTGACCGGCGTCCGCCGACGGGAGGAGTGTCCGTGGGACTTCGACTCGACAGCCACCGTCGGAGGGCGTTGTGAAGCCATCGTCGGAGGGCGTCCCGAGGCGGGTCTGCGACGGCCGTCGCCCACGGGCGCCCCGGTGCTGTCTCCGGGAGCACCTTCGGAGGCGTTCTCCGACGCCGCCCACCGCTCACCTGGGCGAGGACCGGACCGACCGAAGAGCGACCGAGGACTGACAGTGATGATTGCTGTGGCTCCGCCCGGGGGTCTGACTCAAGGACTGACTGGCGCTACGGCTGTCCTTCTCTCGATTTGTCGGCCGTCCGGGCGGGACCACAGCGCGCGTGGCCGGTCAGGCATCTGTGACTTCATAGGAGCCCGGCCAAAGGTCCCATCACTGTCTTGTCCGTCTGCCCGACCGGCACGTGCCCTCGTGTACGCGTCGTACGGAAGGACACCAGGCTCCAGCATGGCAGCAGACGAGATAGCGGTCATCGGCGGCATCGATACCCACACCGACGTCCACCAGGCCGCAGTGATCGACACGGTCGGCCGGCACCTGGCCACCGAGGCGTTTCCCACCACCCCGGACGGCTACCAGCAGTTGCTGGACTGGCTGCGCCCGCATGGCGAACTGCTGGCGGTGGGCCTGGAGGGCACGGGCGCCTACGGCGCCGAGATCGCCCGTTTCCTGACCGCCAACGGCATCACCGTCGTGGAGGTCGACCGCCCTGACCGCAAGGTCCGTCGGGACAACGGCAAGTCCGACCCGGTCGACGCCTACGCCGCTGCGACCGCCGTGCTGTCCGGCCGGGCCTCGGGCACGCCGAAGACCCGCAACGGGATCGTGGAGGCCATCCGTACCCTGCGCGTGGCCCGCAGCTCGGCGGTCAAGGCCCGCACCCAGACCATCAATCAGATCCGCAATCTCATCGTGACGGCACCCGCGGTGGTCCGGGAGAAGCTGCGGGCTCTGACCACCAGCGAGCTGATCGGCACTCTCGCCCGGTCCCGTCCCGTCGGTGACCTCTCCGATCCGGAGCACGCGGCCAGGGTCACACTGCGCAGGCTCGCCCGCCGCTACCAGCGGCTCTGCGAGGAGATCGCCGACGCCGACGCCGATTTGGGCCCGCTGGTCACCCGGGCCGCACCCCGGCTGGTCGCCCTGCCTGGCGTCGGCCCCGAGACTGCGGGCCAGTTGCTGACCACCGCGGGCGACAACCCCGACCGCCTCCGCTCGGAAGCCTCCTTCGCGCACCTATGCGCAGCCTCTCCAATCCCGGCATCATCGGGCCGGACACACCGGCACCGGCTCAACCGCGGAGGCGACCGGCAGGCCAACCGGGCTCTCCACACCATCGTGCTGGTCCGTATGCGCTACGACCAACGCACCCGCGACTACGTCGCCAGACGCACCACCGAAGGCATGACGAAGAAGGACATCGTCCGCTGCCTGAAACGGTTCGTCGCTCGCGAGGTCTACCGTCACCTGCCCCGTCCTCAGATCACCACTGAACAACTCGCCCAAGCCGCTTGACGATCTATAGGAGCTTCGGAGGCATGACCGCACCGCCGCACGAAACACACCCGGCCCGCCCCGGGCGCGCACTGCCGGACACCCAGCAGGGGATGCGCCGCCGCAACCTCGCCCGGGTGATGCACACCGTCAGTGCCGACGGCCCGTTGTCCCGGGCCGCCGTCGCCTCACGGATCGGCCTGACACGTGCGGCGGTGTCGACCCTCGTGGACGAGCTCATCCGCTCGGGCCTGCTGGAGGAGTTGGGCCCCGAGCGGCCCGGCCGGGTGGGGCGGCCCGGGTCGGCGCTGGCCGTCAGCGCTCGCGGCCCGGCCGGTATCGGAGCGGAGGTCGGCGTCGACCACCTCGCGGTGTGCGCGGTCGACCTGCGCGGCCGGGTACGGTCGCGTGTCGTGCGGTACGGCAGCAACAGGGGCCGCTCGCCGGCGCCGGTACTCGAGCAGCTCACCGGCCTGGTGCGGCGGGTCGTCTCGGAGGCGGAGGCCGAGGGGTTGTGGCCGGCCGGGCTCGCGGTGGCCGTGCCGGGTCTCGTGGCCCGGGACGCCAGGACCGTCGTACGCGCTCCCAACCTCGACTGGCACGACGCGGACCTCGGCGCGCTGCTGCCCGGGGACCTGCCGCTGACCGTGGACAACGAGGCCAACTTCGGCGCACTCGCCGAGCTCTGGCTGGGCGACGGCATCCCACGCGACTTCCTGCACGTCTCGGCCGAGATCGGCATCGGCGCGGCCGTGGTCGTCGACGGGCGACTGCTTCGCGGTACCCGCGGATTCGCCGGCGAGCTGGGCCATGTGCCGGTCCGCCCGGACGGGCTGGAGTGTGCCTGCGGCGGGCGGGGATGCCTGGAGCAGTACGCCGGCGAGAAGGCGGTACTGCGCGCGGCCGGCGTGGAGGCGGGCGAGGATCGCGTCGGACTCCTCGCGGGGCGTGCCGCGGAGGGCGACGAGTCCGTACGGCGTGCCCTGCGCGAGGCGGGCACCGCGCTCGGCATCGCGTTGACCGGGGCGGTCAACCTGCTGGACCCCGAGAGTGTGGTGCTGGGCGGCGCGCTGGCCGCACTCGCGCCCTGGCTGCTGCCGTCGCTGCGGGACGAACTGGCCCGGCGCACGGCAGGTCCGGCCTGCCCGGTCTCGGTGTCGGCGCTGGGCCCGCAGGGGCCACTGCTCGGCGCGGCACACTCGGTGGTCCGTGCCGTTCTGGACGACCCGGCGGTGGTGGCGGAACGGGCCTGAACCCGATCCGGTGACGGACGCGGCGCGGACATTATGGGCGCCGGCACCGGCATAGGCACAGGCAGCGACAGCGACAGCGACAGCGACAGCGACAGCGACAGCGACAGGAAATACGACCGTGGGGCTGTGGCGGCACCGCCCCTAGCCGAGAAGCGCTCCGTTGTCCTCGTTACCTCCCCATCACTCATTCGAGTGAGCGCGTTGTCCACACGGGCGGGGCTGTCCACGGAACGGCGCGGCGCCCTTCTGCGCAATCCCCGCTGGCCGTACGGTGATTCGCGTGGACGCACCTCGGCACACGGCGGCAGAAGTCCCCGTCAGCATCCGTCAGCGTTCCCTTCTCAGCCACGTCGCACAGCCAAGCCCCCCCACGAACAGGGGCCCGAGGGCCCCATCGACGAAAGGCAGTTCCATGGAAAGGGAGAGGACAGCACCGGTTCCGACCAGGCGGCGGCTCCTGATGGGCGCCGCGCTCGCCACCGTCCCGTATGCCCTGCTCTCCGGCAAGCGGGCCGCCGCACGGCCCCAGACCGTCGACGACCCCTCCGCCGAGTGGCAGCCGGCGAGCACGTCCAACTACACCCGGTCCAGCCGCCCCACCGCCTATCCCGTCGACTACGTGGTCATCCACGTCACGCAGGAGACGTACGCCGACACCCTCGACATCTTCCGCAACCCCGAGAAGCAGGTGTCCGCGCACTACGTCGTCCGGTCCTCCGACGGGCACCTGGCACAGTGCGTCAGCGAGGCGGACATCGCCTGGCACGCGGGAAACTGGGACTACAACACCCGCAGCATCGGCATCGAACACGAGGGGTGGGTGGACCGGCCCGAGTACTTCACCAACGCCCTGTACGAACGGTCGGCCCGGCTCACCGCGGCGATCTGCACCAGATACGGCATCCCCAAGGACCGCGCGCACATCATCGCGCACCATGAGGTACCGGGCAGTGATCACACGGACCCGGGGCCCCTGTGGGACTGGACCCGCTACATCAGACTGGTCAACTTCGCCTGACTCGCAGCGGGCCGCCACATCCCGGTGATCCGGCCGGTCGAAGTGGTTGTCCGCGCGTATCCGCGGAGTGACGATGTCCGCGAACGCTTCGTCGTCGGCATGAAGGTCCAGCACCGTCCGGGGGAGGCCGAGTTGACTGATTCGTCGACTGATTCATGGCTGGCTCTGGAACCGGGGGCCGACCCTGTCGAGCGTGCCCGGACGCTGCGCCGGGCGCACGAGACGTTCACCGAGGCGGGGACGGTGCCGCGGCCCGTACGCGCCGTGGTGGCGGAGTCGTGGCGGCGGTCGGTCCGGGCGGGAGTCGGCCCGGACGGCACGGCGAGTGTGGAGCTCATGGACGGTGACCTCGGCGCCTACCGGGCCGAGCATCCGCTGGCGCGGGTGATGCCGCTGGTCCGGGAACTCCTGGGCACCTTCGCCGCCGACGGCGAGCATCTGCTCGCGGTGTGCGACGCGCACGGCAGACTGCTGTGGGTCGAGGGGCATCCGGCCACCCGGCGCCGGGCGGGGCGGATGAACTTCGTGCCGGGCGCCAGGTGGGCGGAGTCCGCGGTCGGGACGAACGCCCCGGGCACTGCGGTGGCCGTCGGCCGGCCGGTCCAGGTCTTCGCGGCGGAGCACTTCATACGGCGAGTCCAACCGTGGACCTGTGCGGCGGCTCCGGTGCACGATCCCCGCACCGGGCGAGTGCTGGGCGCCGTGGACATCACCGGTGGGGACGGACTGGCGCATCCGCACAGTCTGGGGTTCGTCCAGGCGGTCGCGCGTGCGGCCGAGTCACAACTAGCGCTGCTCGCCCCGGAGCGGCCACCGACCGAGTCGGCCGAGCTGACCGCGTTGGGACGGGACGAGGCGCTGCTGAGCGCGGACGGCCGCAGAGTCCGGTTGAGTCGGCGGCACAGCGAGATCGTCTTGCTGCTCGCCCACCATCCGGAAGGACTGACCGGCGACGAGCTGCTCTGCGCGCTGTACGAGGACGAGACGGTGCCCCCGGTGACCCTGCGTGCCGAACTGGCCCGGTTGCGCGGAGTCCTGGGACCCGGCCGACTGGTGTCCCGGCCGTACCGGCTCGCGATGCCCGTCGAGTCCGACGCCACCGTTGTCGAGCGCCGTCTGCGGGCCGGTGCGGTCACAGCGGCCGCGACGGCGTACGCCGGTCCGCTGCTGCCCGGCTCCCAGGCTCCGGCGGTGGTACGTCTCAGGCGCCGGCTCGCCGACGAGGTGCGCGCCGCGCTGATCTCGTGTCGCGATCCCGATCTGCTGGCCGACTGGGTGCACGCGCCGTGGGGCGAGGACGATCTGGACGTGTGGCGTGCACTGGCCGCGGTCCGGCCCACGGCGGCGGTCCGGTCCCGGCTCGCGGCGCTGGAGGCCGAACTGGCGGCATCGAACGCGTGGTGACCGCCCGCCCATGCGTGGCAGCTCGGAGCCGGGCTTCGGCCCCCCGAGCGCAACGTCTCTGCAACGTCCCGCTCCCTAGCGTCACGCGCGGAGCTGCCCAACGGCGGGCAGCGCTCGATGAGGGAGGCAGACAGGATGACCCGTTACGCGGCGCCCGGCACCGAGGGCGCGATCGTCTCCTATCAGTCGCGTTACGACCACTTCATCGGCGGCGAGTACGTGCCGCCGATGCGCGGGCGGTATTTCGAGAACCCGTCACCGGTGAACGGGCAGCCGTTCACGGAGGTCGCGCGCGGTACGGCGGAGGACGTGGAGCGGGCGCTCGACGCCGCGCACGAGGCCGCCCCTGGCTGGGGCCACACCTCGGTGACCGCGCGTTCCGACATCCTGCTGAAGATCGCCGACCGCATGGAGGCGAACCTGGAGCGGCTGGCCGTCGCCGAGAGCTGGGAGAACGGAAAGCCGGTGCGCGAGACGCTGGCGGCCGACATCCCCCTCGCCATCGACCACTTCCGCTACTTCGCGGGCGCCATCCGCGCGCAGGAGGGCTCGCTGGGCGAGGTCGACGACGACACCGTGGCGTACCACTTCCACGAGCCGCTGGGTGTCGTCGCCCAGATCATCCCGTGGAACTTCCCGATCCTGATGGCGACGTGGAAGCTCGCCCCCGCGCTCGCCGCCGGCAACGCGGTGGTCCTGAAGCCCGCCGAGCAGACCCCTGCGTCGATCCACTACTGGCTGAGCCTGGTCGCGGACCTGCTGCCGCCCGGCGTCCTCAACGTCGTCAACGGCTTCGGCGCGGAGGCGGGAAAGCCGCTTGCCTCCAGCCCGCGCGTGGCCAAGGTGGCGTTCACCGGGGAGACCACAACCGGGCGGCTGATCATGCAGTACGCCTCGGAGAACATCAAGCCGGTCACGCTGGAACTGGGCGGCAAGTCACCGAACATCTTCTTCGACGACGTCTGGTCCCAGGACGACGACTTCCGCGACAAGGCTCTCGAGGGCTTCACCATGTTCGCGCTCAACCAGGGCGAGGTGTGCACCTGCCCATCCCGGGCGCTGGTCCAGCGTGGCACCTACGCCGAGTTCATGGAGGCCGCCGTCGCCCGCACCGAGCTGATCAAGCCGGGCCACCCTCTGGACACCGACACGATGATCGGTGCGCAGGCTTCCAACGACCAGCTTGAGAAGATTCTCTCCTACCTGGACATCGGCCGACAGGAGGGCGCCAAGGTGCTCACCGGCGGCGAACGCATCGAGCACGACGGTGAGTTGAAGGGCGGCTACTACGTCCAGCCGACGATCTTCGAGGGCCACAACCGTATGCGGATCTTCCAGGAGGAGATCTTCGGCCCGGTCGTGTCGGTCACACCGTTCAACGACTTCGACGACGCGATCAAGACCGCCAACGACACCCTGTACGGCCTCGGTGCCGGGGTCTGGACCCGCGACATGAACACCGCCTACCGCGCGGGCCGCGCGATCCAGGCGGGCCGTGTCTGGACGAACTGCTATCACGCCTACCCGGCGCATGCCGCCTTCGGCGGCTACAAGCAGTCGGGGATCGGCCGGGAGAACCACAAGATGATGCTGGATCACTACCAGCAGACGAAGAATCTCCTGGTGTCGTACTCGCCGAAGAAGCTGGGCTTCTTCTAGACCCAGGAGGAGGGCGCCTGACCAGGGCAGATGCCCGGCAGGCGTCCTTGTCGGCGTGCATCTGAGAGCGTGTCTCACGTGGGCCAGACGGATGCGGCATGATGCGGTGTCATGGGTGCTGGTCTGTCCCAGCGGCTGGTCCCTGACGAACTCTGGTCGTTGTAGCTCCGTTGCTGCCGTCGTTCCCGTCACGGCCTCAGGGAGGCGGTACCGCTCCGGTTGACGAGCGTGGCCGAGCCTCTTCCGCGGTTCCGGCCAGGCGGAGTTCACCGCCCTCAGCACCGTCTGGGACGTCACGCCGAACTTGCGCTCCAGGGCCCGCATCGACGTACCGGCACGGTGGTCACGCCGGTCGCCGCGCAGTCGACGGCGATGACCGAGGCCGAGACCGATCCCAGCCGCCGTGACTTTCTGGAGGCGTTCCCGGACGGCTTCGGACTCGTGGAGTAGTTGCCAGCCAGCGCAGGCTGGGCGGCTTGGAGGGCCGTACTACACGAGTGGGAGCTGAACCGGGAGTGGTCCCGCCTCCCTGCCCTGATGCAGGAGGTTACTCGCTGTACACCTGCTCTCAGCGTGTCCGATGCCGGGTATCGCCCTGGCCGGCACCGTTCAAATCGGCGAGTGACATCAAGGAGGCTCCCCCGTTCCACACTCCCAGGTGATCACGATGTACGGCGAGAATCCCGTGCCGCAACGCGAACTCCTCGGACGGGCGGCTGAACCGCGTGGTCGTCACGAACACGGCCAGGTCAGCGCCGAAATGCACCCGGGCTCCCAGCAGATCGCGCAGCTCACGGCTCGCGATCGCGCTGGTCGGCGCGTGCCGTTTGCACTGGATCACCATGCTCCGGCCGTCCGTCCTCCTCGCTCGCGACCCGCGTCTGCGCGCTGCTCGCCGACTCGGGAATGCCGGTCAGGTCCTCGACGTCGAAAAGCCTCGCGATGGGCACGTCGGTGCTGCTGTGAGCGATGATCGAGAAGGCGATGCAGACGGCGATGAGCGTGTACGCCTGCTCCCCCTGGGGGATGCCGGCCTGCAGCACGAGAAGGCCGTAGACCACCGACGCGAAACCCTTGGGGCCGAACCACGCGGCCACCAGCTTCTCCCGTCGGTCGAACTGCGTGCCCGCGAGAGAGATCAGCATCGATGCCGGGCGCACCAGCAGGATCGTCAGGAGTACGGCCACGTAGCCGGTCCAGGACAGGTCGGCGAAGAGCTGGGGCGTCAGCAGTGCTCCGAAGACCAGCAGTGCGGCGAACTTCGCCAGTTCCGCGAGCGCCTCACCCAGCGGTTCGAAGGCCGTCTTCGCCTCGGGCGACACGGCGGTGAGAACGGCGCCTGCGGAGAAGGCAGCCAGGTACGGATTCGCATGGGTCAGATGGCACGCTGCGTACAGGGTGATCCCGGTGGCCAGTGGCAGTAGTGGCTGCAGCTTGGGCTCTGCTCCCAACAGCCGGAACCGTACGAGTCCGTTGACCAGGAGCGGCAGCACCACACCGAAGGCGAGCCCCAGCCCGAGCTCCAGGGCGATCATCCCGAAGGATGCCTCCGCGTGGCCGCCGGTCGGTCCGGCGGCGGCGATGAGGATGAGTACCACCGGCAGGGCGAGCCCGTCGTTGATACCACTCTCCACGTTCAACAACTGCCGCAGCTTGGGCGGTACTTCCTTGCGTCCCACGATCGCTGACGCGAACACCGGGTCTGTGGGGGCCAGGACGGCGCCCACTAGGAAGGAGGTCGTCCAGTCCAGTCCGACCAGGTAGTGGGTGATCAGAGCCATGCCGACGAAGGCGAGGGGCATGCCGAGACCAAGGGCGCGGGCCGGGTTCTTCCAGTTCTCCCTGAGCTTCGGGAAGGACACGTGCATGCCGTCGGTGAACAGCACCGCGAACAGCGCCAGATCGGCGGTGACCGCGACGATGTCGCTGTCCGGGGTGATGTGGATCAGCCCGAGGAAGCCGTCGCTGACGAGCGCGCCGCCGACCAGGAAGAGGAAGGAGGTGGACAGTACGGTCCGGGCCGCGAGTCCGGAGAGCAGAACCGCGATGAGCAGAGCGGCGCCGAAAACCGCGACGAGCACCATGAAGACCAACCCCGATCGACGAAGACAGATATTCCCTGCCGCCGACCAGACTTCCCGGCACTCCGCGACGGACTTTACACGCTTCTTACGACTCCCTGGCAGGTGCCTGACGGGCAGCGACGGCCGCCGAAGACTGCCGTGCTCCGGCACAGCGCGCGAGCATGCAGTGCCCGCGCCCGTCCTGGCACCACGGCCGAGTAATAGCGCACAAAGCCCGGGGCCTTCACATGTGGTGAAGGCCCCGCCTGCCCACCTGAGCGCGGACGGCCGCTGCCGCCCCCTGTCCCAGGTCCTGACGGGTGGACAGCGGGCCAAGTGCACGCAGTCCGAGCCGCCGGTCCTGGAGAAGATCCGTGTCCCCGCAACCGGCGCGGGTAAACGCGCAAGGAGCCCGACGGTCTGACGGCCGGCAAGGTCTACTGGCTCCGACAAGTGGGAGTACCTGCCGCAGGAACTCGGCTTCGGCTCGGGCATGACCTGCTGGAGGCGCCTGGCGGCCTGGAACGAGGCCGGCGTCTGGGACCGTCCCCACCATCTGCTGAACGAGCTGCGGTCGAAGGACCAGCTCGACTGGGAACGGGCGGTGATCGACTCCTCGCACGTGCGGGCCGCCCGACGGGGCCCGCAAGCGGGCCCAGCCCGGTCGACCGCGCACGGCCGGGCAGCAAGCACCACCTCATCGTCGACGGCCAGGGCATCCCGCTCGCAGGCACGCGGCGTGAGCCGGTCGCCGCGCAGCTCCAAGGTGACCCGGGGCAGTCGGGCACCCACGCTGCGTGGCGACGCGGGGACGATGCGCGCCTCGGTGCCCGTCGGCGCCAGTCCCTAGCCGGTCTGGACTTCGGTGTTCTGGCAGGCGTGCAACAGCCACCTCCCGTCGTCCTGCCTGGTCATGACGCACAGCGGGGCGCCCTCCGTGTCGCCCTCGGCCGAGTGGTAGACCTGCCTGACCTTGACGGCCGCCACGTCGGGCCGCAGAAACTGGATGTGCACCGCCTCGTAGGTGACGTCACCGTCCCAGACGGCGCCGGGCAGCACGGCACGGGTGAACTCGGCGATCGCGTCGAATCCCAGCAGGACCTTGCCGTGGCCCGTGGTCCAGAGTGCGTCGGGGTGGAAGAGGGCCAGGAAACCCTCGGCGTCCTTGGCACGCTGGGTGCGCTCGACGGTGGCCACGACCTGCTCGATGGCCTTGATGTCTGCCGCGTCGGTGTTCATGGTGGCCACTCTCGGACCTCGAGCACACTTGAGGTCAAGGGCCGGGGCTGACGGAGCCCCGGGCGGTGCGGGCGGGGCGGCCGAGGCGAACCGGGACGCCCGGTGAGTACAGGACGCTGACCGGGGCCTCGGCGGGGGCCGGGATCCCGGCCCCCGCGACCAGGTCCTCTTCGCAGGTGACGAGTTCGGCGCGGTACAGGGGCCAGCGGGGATGGTGGTTGGGCAGGTACGCCGCCCCGCCGAAGAACACGTTGTGCATGCCCCAGCGGGCGGTGAGGAAGTGCTCCAGCTCGGTGGGCTCGCGGACGCGCTCGCCGGTCCGTACGGTGATACGGCTGTACGCGCCACGCGGGCCGGGCCAGCGGCGGGAACTGGTGTAGGTGACGGTGTCGCCGACGGAGCGGACAGTCATCCGGGACCACAGATAGGGCAGCCGGAAGCCGACGCGGCCCATCACCACCGGTATCAGCCGCGGGGCGTCCATCGACCGGAACACCACACCGCGCCGCCCGTGCGCGTCCACCGAGTACAGGCGCACGTTGGTCTCCGGGAACGAGCCGAAGTACGGCACGCCGGGCAACCCGAACCACCCGACCCGGTGCATCCGAAAGGCGACAAGCCCGGCGTACGTGAGCCCGTCGTGCGTGTCGGGAACGGTGCCTCGCGGCATGAGCCCCGCCACGGCGGCCGGCTCGACGGCCCAGTGGACGAAGGCGAGATCGAGCCACTCCTGGGTGAGGAGCGGCATCGGTATCGCTGCGGGCGCGTCGGGAGTTACGACGGTGGGCTTCTGCACGACGCAACAATGGCAGAGGGGCGGGGCACGCCGGTGCGAGGTGGATCACGGGCGCGGACATGGGTAGACCGGGCTACGACGGTGGCGTGCGCCGGCGGTGTGTGGTGGCTGTGCGTGCCGGTGGTGTGTGGTGGCTGGGTACGGCGACGGGGTCCGGCGCTGGCGTGCGCCGGTGGTGTGTGGTGGCTGTGCGTGCCGGTGGTGTGTGGTGGCTGGGTACGGCGACGGGGTCCGGCGCTGGCGTGCGCCGGCGGTGTGCGGACGCGCGCACGGCACGGGCCGCTGCGGCGCAGGACGGTGCCCTGCGGCCGAGGCCCTGCGCGGCGACGTCGGATTGACCCTCGACCTGGTCAAGGGCTCAGGGTTGCGGACGTGGAGAGCGAGATGCGCAGCATTGGGGAGATGGCCCGCGACAGCGGACTGGGCGTGAGTGCCCTGCGGTTCTACGACCGTGCCGGTGTACTCGTCCCCGCCTGGGTGGATCCGGTGAGCGGCTACCGCTGGTACGCCCCCGAGCAGCTCGACGAGGCCCGGCTGCTGGCCAGGCTGCGACGGGCCGGCATGCCGTTGGCGGACATCCGGCTGGTGCTGGCCGGCTGGTCCAGTGCGGAGACGGACCTGGTGCGCGGGCTTCTCCAGGCGCACCTGCGCCGTCTCGAACTGGGGCTGTCCGATGCCCGCAGAGAGTTCTCCACACTCCGAGCGACACTCGACCACAGGGAGAACGCCATGGCTGTTTCATCCACCGCCACCGCCACCGCCACCGCCACCGCCACCGCCACCGCCGTCCGACTGTCCGTCCCGGCGCCCGAGTTGGCCGCCGCGCTGGACGCGGTCCGTTTCGCGGTCGGCACCGACCCCGATCTGCCGATGCTCGGCGGAGTCCTGTTCGACGTGGAGGGCGACGCGCTCCGTCTCGTGGCGACCGACCGGTACCGGATGGCCGTCGCGCGCACGTCCGCCGCCGGACACGACGGGCCGCGGGTGCAGGCCATCGTGCCCGCCCCGCTCACCGACGCGATGCGCGCCCTGCTGAGCGGCGACGAGGCCGTCGGCTTCATCGTGGACGGTGCCCGGGTGACGCTGGACGCCGGGGACCGCCAGGCGGCCGGGCAGTACCTCGCGTACGACTTCCCCGACTACCGTCGCCTCGTCCACCTGCCCTCCGGGCGGCGGGCGCTCATCGACGTGCCCGCCTTCCGGAGGGCACTGGAGACCGGTCCCGTCCGCGCGAGCGCAGTGCGCGAGGACGAGCAGCGCGGTGGTGAGATGCGCGGTGGTGAGATGCGCGGCGGTGACGTGCGCGGCGGTGACGTGCGCGAGCAGGAGGGTGCGTCGCACGGCCTCAGTGTGCTCCGGGTGATCGCCGACGGCACAGTGACCGTCTGCGAGGACGGTGACGACGGCCCGAACAACGTCGCCGTCAACCGCGATTACCTGCTGGACGCGCTCACCGCCGGGGGCCGGGACCGGCTGGTCCTGGAAATCGGCGCCCCCACGGCTCCCCTCGCCATCCGCCGGACGGACGACGAGACGGCGTTCTCACTGCTGATGCCGGTCCGCCTGGACGACTGACGGTCGGGCGCGTGCCCTGACGTCCCTTGGCATTCGCGGCGTTGTCAGTGGGCTGGCCTAGAGTTCCCAGCAGTTGATCACTGCGGTGCGGGGAGGCACTCATGGGGTGGGTGACGACCGGGGACTACGAGGTCGCCCTGGACGACGGGAAGGTGGTGTGCCGCAACGCCGCCGGACGACGGCTCAAGTCGGTGCCGGCCAAACTCGCGGACGATCCCGCCGTGGTGGGGCTGCGGCAGCTCGCCGAGTGGCTGGAGCGGCACGAACGCCAGTGCCTGACCGACGTGGAGCAGTGGATGGTGCGGTCGCTTCCCGTCCCGCTCGCCGTTCTCACCCGGGTGTGGCCCGACCCGGCCTGGCGGTCCGCTCTGCGCGATCTCGTGGTCACCGGCGCCGACGGCGAGGTCGCGGGGTTCCTGCGGGACGCCGACCCCGAGCGCGGCCTCGGACTCGTCGACCTCGACGGGGACACGGTCCGCATCGCGCCCGACCTCGTCCGTCTTCCGCATCCCGTGCTCCTCGAAGAGCGCCTCGCCACCGCGGGCGAACTCCTCGCCGAGTTGCACGCCGCCGCGGCGGACCGCGCACGCGACCCGTTCGGCCGGCTGCTTCCGGCCGACACCGGCCGCTTCGCCCGCGCGTGGCTCGCCGCCGCCGTCTACACCGGGGAACTGGACCGCGTCCTGTGCGCCGCCGCATGGGGCGCGGACCTCACGGACACCACCGCCCCAGTCCCCTCCGCCCTCCGACAGGCCCCCTGAACTCCGTCGACCCGATCAACCCCGTGGGCCCCGTAACCCGAGAGTCCTGTGCGCCCCGAGAGTCCCATCAGCCCGCCGGGCCGAACACCCGAACCCGCACTGCGCACCGAAGCACTGGGCACTGGGCACTGCTCACCGAGCGCACAAGGAGCCCGCCGCCCCCCCCAAGCCCGCGAACCCCGCCCGCCCGCCCAGCCCCGCCGAACCCGGCCGACCGCCACCGATCCCGGGCGCCCTCGCGATCTGCCCGCTGAGCCGAGCAGATCGCCGTAGTATCGGATGATCTCGTGGGGGGAGGCGGACATGAGCAGGCAGCGTCCCGGTACGCCGACGCTGGAGGAGGTGGCCGCCCGCGCCGGTGTGGGGCGGGGCACCGTCTCCCGGGTCATCAACAACGCGGACGGCGTACGGGACTCGACGCGCCGTGCCGTGCGGCAGGCCATCGCCGAACTGGGGTACGTGCCGAATCTCGCGGCGCGTTCCCTGGCCGGGCACCGCGCGGACGCCATCGCGTTGGTCATGACGGAGCCGGACTGGCGGCTGTTCGGGGAACCGTTCTTCACCGAGATCGTCCATGCGGTCGGCGACGCCCTCACGGACACCCCGGTGCAACTGCTGCTCACCCTGGTCCGTACGGACGCCGAGCGGCAGCGCTTCGTCGAGTACGCGCGGGGAGGACGGGTCGACGGCGTACTGCTGATGTCCGTGCACGCCGAGGACCCGCTGCCGGACATGCTCGCCAAGGCGGGGCTGCCCACCGTCATGCTGGGGCGGCGTTCCGGCGACGAGAGTGTCACGTACGTCGACGCCGACAACGCCGGCGGCGCGCGTGGCGCGGTCACGCACCTGCTGAACGGCGGTCGGACCACGATCGGGGCCATCGGCGGCCCGCCCGACATGTACGTCGCCCAGTGCCGGCTGCGCGGATACCGCGAGGCCCTGGAGCTGGCGGGCGTCGAGGTCAGGCCCTCGCTGGTCGTCGAGGGCGGCGACTTCACGGAGGACAGCGGGCACCGGGCGGCGACCGATCTGCTCGCCCGTCACCCGGAGCTCGACGCGGTGTTCGCCGCCTCGGACACCATGGCCGCCGGGGCGCTCAGAGCGTTGCGCGCGGCGGGCCGGCGGGTGCCGCAGGACGTCGCCGTGATCGGTTTCGACGACTTCCAGCCGGCCCACCCCACGGATCCACCGCTGACGACGGTCCGGCAGCCGTTGGAGGAGATCGGCCGCACGTTGGTGCGGCTCCTGCTGGAGGAGATGGAGGACTCCCCCGTCGCCTGGCGGCACGTCATCCTCCGCACGGAACTGGTACTCAGGGACTCCGGCTGAGTGACCCGGCCGCAGGAGCCCGCCGGGAGCGCTCCCGGCGTCACGGCTCCCACCTGGGGCTTCGAGATTTCTTCGACAACAGCCGCACGCACAGTCTTGTCAGGAACATGAACCGCTTCTACAGTCACCGGCAACCGGTAAGTGGGAGCGCTCCCATCAGTGGGGAGTTGGGAGCGCTCCCGCGCCGGCCCCTCCTTCCCCCGCACCCTCCCGGAGAGCCCCATGCGACCGTTACGCCCCCAAGTCCGCACCCCGAGAGGCCTCTTGGGCGCACTGCTCGCGACCTTCGCGGTCGTCGCGTCGCTCATGACCGCGGCCGCGCCGGCCCAGGCGGACACCACGATCTGCGAACCGTTCGGAACGACGACGATCCAGGGACGGTACGTCGTCCAGAACAACCGCTGGGGCTCCAGCGCCACCCAGTGCGTCACCGCCACCGAGACCGGCTTCCGGGTCAGCCAGGCCGACGGTTCGGTGCCGACCAACGGGGCGCCGAAGTCGTACCCGTCGGTCTTCAACGGCTGTCACTACACGACCTGTTCGCCGGGCACCAACCTGCCCGCCCGCCTCGACACCATCTCCGAGGCGCCCTCCGGCATCTCCTACGGCTATGTCGGCGACGCCGTCTACAACGCCTCGTACGACATCTGGCTGGACCCGACTCCGCGCACCGACGGGGTGAACCGGACCGAGATCATGATCTGGTTCAACCGGGTGGGCCCGATCCAGCCCATCGGGTCCCCGGTCGGCACGGCCACCGTGGGCGGGCGCACCTGGGAGCTGTGGACCGGCAGCAACGGCGCCAACGACGTGCTGTCCTTCGTGGCCCCGTCGGCGATCACCGACTGGAACTTCGACGTCATGGACTTCGTCCGGGCGACCGTCGCGCGCGGGCTGGCCGAGGACGACTGGTACCTGACGAGCGTCCAGGCCGGCTTCGAGCCGTGGCAGAACGGCGCCGGACTGGCCGTGAACTCCTTCTCCTCGACCGTCCGTACCGGCGGCGACCCCGGTACCCCCGATCCGGACCCGGGAGGCCCCGGTGACCCGGCGGCGTGCGAGGTGACGTACGGCACGAACGTCTGGCAGAACGGCTTCACCGCGGACGTCACCGTCACCAATACCGGAACAGCCCCCGTCGACGGCTGGCGGCTCGCCTTCACCCTGCCCTCCGGTCAGCGGGTCACCAACGCCTGGAACGCCTCCGTCAGCCCGTCCACGGGCGCCGTCACGGCGACCGGCCTGGGGCACAACGCACGGATCGCACCGGGCGGCCACCTGGCGTTCGGCTTCCAGGGCACCCACGGCGGCGCGTTCGCCGAGCCGGACGGCTTCGCCCTGAACGGCACCTCCTGCACCACGGCGTAGCGGCCACGCGCCGCCCACCGCCCCCTCGCCCGTCCGGTCGAAGCGCCTTCCCCGGACGGGCGGGGGTTCCATCCGACGGTCATGAGCGGATCGCTGGCGAGGGGAGGTCCCGGCACCCGGCATCGGAAGATCCAGCACCCGGAAACAGGAGACCCCTATGGCTCGACGCAGCAGACACATCTCCGGATACATCTCCCTGGCGGCGGTAATGGCCACCCTGCTCGGCGCCCTCGGCGTGACCTTCCTGCTGGGGCAGGGGAAGGCGGACGCGCACGGCGTGGCGATGATGCCGGGATCACGCACCTATCTCTGCCAGTTGGACGCCAGGACCGGCACCGGCGCCCTGGATCCGACGAACCCGGCCTGTCAGAGCGCCCTCGACCAGAGCGGCGCGACGGCGCTGTACAACTGGTTCGCCGTGCTCGACTCCAACGCGGGCGGACGCGGCGCCGGTTACGTGCCGGACGGCACCCTGTGCAGCGCCGGCGACCGGTCGCCGTACGACTTCTCCGCCTATAACGCCGCCCGCGCCGACTGGCCCCGGACGCATCTGACGTCCGGTTCGACGATCCAGGTGAACTACAGCAACTGGGCCGCCCACCCGGGTGACTTCCGGGTCTACCTGACCAAGCCGGGCTGGTCGCCCACGTCCGAACTGGGCTGGGACGACCTGGAGCTGATCCAGACGGTGACCGACCCGCCCCAGCAGGGCTCGGCGGGCGCCGACGGAGGCCACTACTACTGGGATCTGGCGCTGCCGTCGGGCCGCTCGGGTGACGCGCTGATCTTCATGCAGTGGGTGCGTTCGGACAGCCAGGAGAACTTCTTCTCCTGCTCGGACATCGTCTTCGACGGCGGCAACGGCGAGGTGACCGGCATCGGCGACTCGGGCGGCACCCCGACGACCCCGCCTCCTACGACCCAGCCTCCTACGACGCCGCCGCCCACGCACTCCGGTTCCTGCATGGCCGTCTACAACGTGGAGAACTCCTGGAGCGGTGGTTTCCAGGGCTCCGTCGAGGTGATGAACCACGGGACGGAGCCACTGAACGGCTGGGCCGTGCAGTGGCGGCCGGGCAGCGGGACCACGCTCGGCGGTGTGTGGAACGGCTCGCTGTCCAGCGGCACCGACGGCACGGTCACGGTCCGGAACGTGGACCACAACCGCGTCATCCCACCGGACGGCAGCGTGTCCTTCGGCTTCACCGCCACGTCCACGGGCAACGACTTCCCCGTGGGGACGATCGGCTGCGTGGCACCGTAGTACGACCGGGGGAGGCGCCGCGCGACCGGTCGCGCGGCGCCTCCCCCGGGACTCCGGCGCGGACTGAAACCTCACGTGCCGGTTACAAATCGCTCAACCTCTGGTTGCGGCGCGGTGATCGGGCGACGATGGGGCCATGAATCTGGCTCAGCGCGCCTTCGAGCGGCTGCATGCCTGGCCCGACCTCGCCTCGGGTCCGGCCAGTTGCGGAACCGGACGGGCTCTGCGCTCCGTCCGCGACGAGATCGTCCACTTCCACTCGGACCGGGACGTGGACCTCCACCTCACCCACCGGGCCATCCAGCGTTTCCAGTACGACCTCGGCGGCTCCAGCGCCATCCGCATGGTCCCCGGCTCGCGGTGGGTGACCGTGCACCTGGACTGCGACGCGGACGTCGACCTGCTGCTGAGCCTGGTGAGCATCGCGCTGAAGGCCCATCAGAACCGTCCCCCGACGGACCTGCCCTCGGGGTGCAACCACCACCGTGTCACGGTGCTCCCGCGCTCCACGGCCGGGGAGATCTGCTGAGGTACGCCGACGGCGGTGCCCCGCGCCGGAGGGGGCACCGCCGCTCACGGCGTCAGCGATCCGCCGGCTGCTCCGCGCCGCGCCGGATGCCGGCCGCGGCGAGCGCCGCGCCGAGCACGCACAGGACGCCGGTGACGGCCACGGCCACGTGGACGCCGTTCATGAACGCCTGCCCGCTGCCCTGCACCACGGCGGCCCGCAGGCCGGCCGGCATGTCGCCGGAGACGGGCGCCACGCCCATCGCCACGGCGTCCTCGGCCTCCTGGAGGCCGTGGGCCATGGCCGGGGGGACACCCGCACCGGTCAGCTCCCCGGTGAGGGTGGCGCCGACCTTGCCGCTGATCAGGGAGACCAGCACGGAGGTGCCGAGCGCGCCGCCGATCTGCAGGGTCGTCGCCTGCAGCCCGCCGGCCACACCGCCGTCCCGGACCGGGGCGTTGCCGACGATGGCGTCCGAGGAGGCGGACATCACCATGCCGACGCCGAGGCCGAGCGCGATGAACGGCGGCCACATGGCGGCGTAGGAGGAGTCGGTCTGCCAGGTGAGCATGCCGAAGCAGGAGGCGGCCTGGAGGAGCATGCCCAGCGGCATGGTCAGCCGGGGTCCGAAGCGCTGGGTCAGGGCCGCGCCCAGCGGCGAGGCGACCAGCGAGGCGAGGCTGAGCGGGAGCGTCCGCACACCGGCCTCGACCGGCGTGAAACCGCGCACGTTCTGCAGGTACAGCATGACGAAGAAGATCACGCCGAGCAGCACGAAGAAGTTGAGCGCGGTGATGATCGCGCCGATCGTCAGCGCGCGGCTGCGGAACAGGCGCATCGGCAGCAGCGGGAACTCGACGCGGGTCTCGTACCAGCCGAAGGCGAGCAGGAGTACGAGCCCGGCGGCGACGGACCCCAGCGTGCCGGCGGAGGTCCACCCCCAGGTCTCGCCCTTGACGACGCCGAAGACCACGGCCGGCAGGCCGAGGGCGAGCAGGACCAGGCCGGGGATGTCGAAGGGTTCCCGGCCCCCGGCGTTGCGGCTGTCGGGGAGGACGAGGACGCCGAAGGCGATGGCCACGATGCCGATGGGAGCGTTGATGTAGAAGACGGACTCCCAGTCGACGTGCTCCACGAGGAGGCCGCCGACGATGGGCCCGAGGGCCGTCGCGACGGCGGAGACCATGGCCCAGATGCCCACGGCCATGCCGAACTTCTTCGGCGGGAAGACGGAGCGCAGCAGGCCGAGGGTGTTGGGCATCAGCAGGCCGCCGAAGGCGCCCTGGAGGGCACGGAAGGCGACCACTGCCTCGATCGAGGAGGACAGGCCGATGGCGACCGAGGCGAGGGTGAAGCCGGCGACGCCCACGAGGTAGTAGGTGCGCCGGCCGAACCGGTCGCCGAGCTTGCCGCCCAGGATGAGCGTGGCGGCGAGCGCGAGCAGGTAGGAGTTGGTCACCCACTGCAGCTCGGCGGTCGACGCGTGCAGGTCACTGCCGATCGCGGGGTTGGCGATGGCGACCACGGAGCCGTCGAGCTGGACCATGAACAGTCCGAACGCGACGGCGAAAAGGGTCAGCCAGGGGTTGGACCGCAGGCGCCCGGCCGCTGGTGGGGCGGTCGCGGCCGTAGGCGCGGTGGAGTGATCCACGGACGTGGACGGCATGGATGAGCCTTCTCTTCCGAGTTCAGGGGTGGTGCGGAAGGGGGATCGCGGGGGCGTCGCGGGGGCGGTACGGGCCGCCGCGGCGCGGCGGGGCGGCCCCGTGGAGCACGGCGGGCCGGCCCCGGGCACGACGGTGTGCCCGCGGCCGGCGGGGTATGCCCGGGCCCCGCCCGGTCAGCGGGCGGCGGGGTGGAGGTGTCGCGTCAGCGCGTCGAGGGCGTCCAGGGCGGAGCCGAGCGCGCCCTGCTGGCCCTCGGTGAGGGAGGTCAGGGCGTGACGGATGAACTCGGTCTCCAGTTCGCGCACCTCGGACAGCCGCCTCCGGGACGTCGCCGTGAGGTGGAGGTGGGCGACCCGCTTGTCGGCGCTGTCCTGCCTGCGCTCCAGGTCGCCCCGTTCGGTGAGCTGGGAGACCAGGGCGCTGACGTTGTTCGGCTTCATCAGCAGGGCCTCGGCGGCCTCGCGCACCGTGGCGCCCTCGCGCTGGGCGACGAACCGCAGCAGCGCGAGCTGGCCCTCGGGGGGCTTGGGGTGCGGGTACCGGGCAACGACCTGTCGGTCCAGCGCCCGGTGCAGCGCGGGGAGGCATGCCGCGAGCCCGGAGGCCACACGGTCGATGTCCCGGCGAGGGGTGCTGGAGTCGGTCACCCGAGGACAATAGATATGACCAGATAGGTATGTCAAAAGAGGTAGGCCACGGAGGCAGGCCGGAAAGTGCGGGTAGCGGTGGTGAAGCCGGGTGTGCAACCGTCGCGCAACCTTTCCCGTGGTGGCATGCACGGCATGCGCGACACATACGAGGAGACGCCCCGCGTCGAGCTCACTCCCGAGGCGGCCCTGCTGCTGCGCCGGCTCCGCGAGGCGCACGGTCCGCTGATGTTCCACCAGTCCGGCGGATGCTGCGACGGCAGCGCCCCCATGTGCTACCCGGCAGGCGAGTTCCGCACCGGCGGCGCGGACGTCCTGCTCGGTGAGCTGGTCGTCGAGGGCGTCCGTGAGCCGGTGGAGTTCTGGATGTCGCGCAGCCAGTACGAGGTGTGGAGCCACAAACTCACCTACTGATGGCTCTACTTCGCTAGCATCTCCATATGCCCTACGCGCCCGAGTACCTGCACTTGGTCATTCCCGGCGTCGCCTTCGAGGCCCTGCTCTACGGCCGTAACAGCGACGATGCCACCGGCTCCGGCAGTTCTGTCAAAGACCAGCTCGCCGCGGGCCGGACGCTCTGCGGGCAGAACAACTGGCGCATCGCCCACGAGTTCAAAGACACGGACATCTCCGCCAGCCGCCACACCAACAGAAGGCGCGAAGATTTCGAGGCCCTCATCGACGCCATCACAGGCAGCGCCGCCCCACCCGGCGTCCGCCGTATCGTCGTCGCCTTCAACGCCAGCAGGTACTACCGCGACTTGGACGCCTACGTCCGGCTACGGAAAGCGTGCATAGTCGGCAACGTCCTGCTCTGCTACAACGGCCAGGTTTACGATCTCTCCCGCCGCGACGACCGCAAGACCACCGCCCAGCATGCAGTCGATGCCGAGGACGAAGCCGAAGGCCTGCGAGACCAGAACTTGCGAACGGCCAGCCAGCAGGCCAAGGCAGGCATGCCGCACGGAAAAGCGATCTACGGGTACACGCGGACGTACGACACGGTCAACGGACGCAAGCGCTGCACTGGGCAGGAGGAAGACACTCGCGGCCCTTACGTGCTGGAGATGCTGCAACGCCTGGACGCCGGCCACACCCTCGGCTCGGTGAAGCGCTGGCTCAAGTCGGACCCGAACGCTGCACGGCTGAACGGAAGTCCGTGGGCGGAAGACCTGATCCGCATGACGGTCCTGAACCGCGCCTACCTCGGCGAGCGCCTCCATCGAGGCGAGTACATCAAGGCAATCTGGGCCCCGCTCAAAGGGCTGGAGACGCCCCAGGGCCGGGCCATGTTCTTCCGTGTCACGGCAAAGCTCACCGACCCCACCCGTACGATGCACCGCGGCACCGAGGTCCAGCACCTGATGTCGTACCTCGGCCTGTGCGGCGAGTGTGGTGACCACTCGTGGCTGCGCTACCTGACGACGACCGGCCGGCGGAAGAACCCGACGCTGGCCTGCACGGAGAAGTACGACACGTCCATCGTCGAGCACCTCTTGAACGCCTATGTAGAAGAGGCGGTTCTGGAGTGGTTCGGAAACAAGCAGAAGGCCCGCGCCGCCCTCGTCCCAGCGGACGACAAGGTCGAGGAGACGGTGGCCGCCGCACAAAAGCTGATCAACTCTTACGAGGAGCAGCTGGCCGAGGCGCGGAAACTCGCTCAGACCTTCGACGAGAAGACCGGTCGCTTCAAGCTGTCGGCCATGTCCCTGTCGGGGATCGAAGCGCAGGTCGAGCCGAGGCTGGAGGCGGAGCGGAAGAAGCTACAGAGCGCCACGGGCACCTCGCCGCTGCTGCTGCGGATGCTGAACGAGGACCCGGAGAGCGTGTGGAACGGCCGTCCGGCGTCGGAGAACCGGCCGGAGGCGCCAGGGCTGACGCTGGAGCAGAAGCGGGAGGTCATCCAGAGCGTGGTGACCGTGCGCCTGTACAAGGCGAAGACGCCCGGCGAACGCAAGTTGAAGCCGGGACGCATTCGCCTGTCGTGGGTGGGCGAGCCGGGGTTCAGGGCCCGCCCACTCCGTGCTCCCGCGACCGCTCCGCTTCCGGGGCCGCGGGCTGCTTCTTCGGGAACGTCAGCAGGTTCCCGCGGACGGGCTGCTGGCGCTTCTTGAAGACGCCGGCGCGTTCCATCTCGGCGCCGGTCTGGAAGGCCTCGCTGAGTTCCTTGGCGCGCGTGTTGTCGAACTCCGCCTGCATCTTGGCGCGCTCAGCCCTGAGAGTGGCGGCGAGGCGGGCTCGCTCAACGGCCATCTCCCGCCGGTTGCGGCCCAGCTCGTTGGTGTGAGCAGCCTGCGCCGCGATGTAGCGAGTCCGCTCGGACTGCGCCTCTCGCTGCGCCGCGGCGAGGATGCGCCGTTCCTCGTTGGTGTTGCAGATCCAGATGCGCACGAGGATCAGAATGACGAGGGACAGGCCCACCATGACCAGGCAGGCCCCACCAATGGAGCCTGCCACGTTGTTGTGCGAGGCGTGTTGAATGATCACGGCGAATCCTGCGATGAGGATTCCTACGGCTGTTGCGACCGCGGCTTTGGTGCGAGCCGTGAGATCCATGCACACTCCCGGGGTTACGCCTGTGCTGTCGCATCTCCGGGGGTGGCATCGTCGGCATCGTCGCGGTTCGTGAGCTTGTCGACCACGGCGTAGAAGGTGAACTTGCCTACGTCGTCATGGATGCCCAGTTGCTCCGCCGCCTCCTCCGGAGTGATAGATCCCGACCCTACCTGTGACCGATCCGTTTCGGACAGTGTCTGTTGAGACTCCAGGTACTCGGGAGGCACGATCTCGGCTGCGACGAGTAGCTCGACGGGGTCCAGCCCGAGGGCTCTGGCCAGGGCGGGGAAAGACTTGACGTGCGGGATCGTCTCGCCACGGAGGAGACGAGAGACCGTCGTCTTGTTCATGCCGGTATCGGCCACGAGCTTGGCCTGCGCGCCGTAGGCGGTGTATCCGGCCCTCTCGAGGGCGGGGAGGACGAGCGCGAAGAACCGCTCTTCGCGACCGGTGGGGGCATCCGTCATGTCCCCAGACTCTACTTCCCTGGAGAGGGAATAGTCGACGCTTCCCTATCGCGGGAAAGCGGCGATTCGGCCACTGACCTGCATAGACGCAGGTCGCCAATCAATCGAACGCACGTACGGTTTCAGATTCACCCTTCCCGCCCTCGCGCATTCCCTTGCCAGAGAGGGAATGTGTGTGGTCTAGTTTCCCTCGACAGGGAAACCATCCCACTGCCTGCGAAGGGAGGGACATCCACGTGTACCGACTCAACGTCGCCCGCATCCTCGAAGCCGCACAGAAGCGCGGCGACCGCACCGCCTACGCCATCGCGAAGCGTGCCGGCGTGAGCATCTCGTCTGCTTATCGATACGTCGATGGGTCCGCACAACCTGACCTGAACTCGGCGCTTCGCCTCGCCGAGGCATATGACCTGGACATTCGCACCTTCATGCAGCGCGTCGAGGACGAGGACGAAGAGCCCGCCGGAGTCGCCGCATGACCCGCGAAGAGCGCCACGCGCTCCTCGGCGAAGAGGTCCTGGCAGAAATCCGCGAGCGCGTCGCGCAGGCCCCGGAGCCGACCGACGAGCTGGTGGAGAAGCTCCGCCGGATCATGACGCGCCCAGCCGGCCTCGTGCCGCAAGCCGCGCCCGCGGGGGAAACCCCGCCGGCTGCTCAGGCCGCCTGACCCCATCAACGCCGAAGGCCCGCCCGCTGCTTACCCGGCCACGGACGGACCCCGACTCGGCGACCTCACACCAGAACGAAAGAGAGGCCCCCGTGGCCACATCATTCCAGACCCCGCGAGTGGAGCACCTGTCGCTGCTCGACAGGCAGGCCGCCCGCGAGCGGAACGAGAGCAACTACGACACCACCGTCGCCTACCACGGCCTCCCCGCCTCCCAGCACATCGCGGTGCAGGCGACGACGGACGCGGTGCTGGTGACCGCCACGGACATCGACGTGATCGGCGAGTGGCTGTTCGTGCAGGGCGGCACCGTGTCGAAGGTGGACCTGCCGTCGGGCCAGACGGTGTGGACGCTGCACACCAAGACGTGGACGGACTCCCCGGTGAGGTTCCCGGAGATCCCGGTGCACGTGACCGTGGTGCTGCCGTCGACCGAGTCCGTGATCCACGAGATCGCTGCGGCGGTGGCGGCATGAGCGCCCCTTCGACGGTCGCGGCCGCTCTCGCGTCCCTGCTCGACACGGCGCCGTCCTGGCTGCCGCAGGTGGACCACTGGGAGATCGCCGAGGACACGGACACGTGGATCCTCAGCGGCCAGCTCGCCGGCGACCCGCGCGAGGCCGAGGCGTTCCGACTCCTCGCGCCGGTGATGGAGCGTGCGACGACCCCGCACTCGGATGACGGCCGCTTGGTGAAGGTGCCGTTCGAGTGGGACGGCGTGACGGGGCAGGTCTGGTACCTGCGGCCGGTGGAGCGGTACGTCGTGCCGGAGCGGTGCGCGTCGTGCCCGACGCTGCTGGCCGACGCGGGGAACCAGTTCGTGCGGCTGGGCGGTCGCGGGGCTCCGGTGATCTGTGTGCCGTGCCGGGACCGGATGCATGAGGCGTGGGTGCGTGAGGCTGCGGTTCGTGAGCTGGGCGCCCTGCCGATGCCGGTGGGCCCGGAGCCGCAGGAGTTCCGCGAGGACGGCGTCTACCCGCAGGGCACGGCGCAGCGCGTACAGCAGCGCGCCCTCGCCTTCGAGTACCTGGCCAGCGCGAAGCCTGCGAGCACGGAGCTGGTGGCTGGCCTCGCCAAGACCGTCCGTGACGTTCGGGACCACCAGCACCCGGCGTGGGAGGACCTGTACTGCCTCAACCTTCTCTCGTACATGGGTGAGCGGATGGGGCCGGTGCTGCGCCGTCTGCTGGACGCCGAGGCCCGCGTCGCCGAGCTGGAGGCCGCGCCGCGCACGGTCTACCGCGCGTCGCACGACTCGATCCCGATGGGCCTGTACCGCACGGCCGCCGAGGCGCGGAAGCACTGCGAGACCGAGCTGCTCCGCAAGTACCCGGAAACCGCCAAGGTCGAGCACTGGTGGAGCGAGGACGAGGACACGGTCGACCAGCCGGAAGACGGTGAGGCCGAGCTGTTCGCGCACGTCACGCCCCGCGGCATGGAGCCCGGCCGTACCTGGCTCACTGGCTACGTGGTGACGCCGCTGGAGGTCGCCTCCGAGTACGACGCGGAGGCCGACGAGTGAACGTCCTCGAGTGGCTGATCTGGGCCACCGTCGTCGGGCTCGTCTGGGTCGCGTTCTGCGCGAGCGACGTCCCCGCCTACCTCTCCCACCTGCTCAACCGCCACTCCGGAGGCACCCGATGACCGGTCCCGAGCACTACCGCGAAGCCGAGCGCCTCCTCCAGGGGCTCATGACCGAGCGCGGCAACGTCTACGTCGAAGAGGGCAACGAGCAGGTCATCGGGATCGCTCAGGCGCACGCCACCCTCGCGCTGGCCGCTGCGACCGCCCTCGGTACTCCCGACCGCTCCGTCCCGGTCCGCGAGGCCGTCCACGGGTGGGCCGAGTGGCAGCGAGCCGCCGGCGTCTCGATCCCGGAGGAGGACGACGAGTGATGAACCGCCTTCGTCTCATCCTCCACCGCCTCCTTCGGCGGCCTGCCGTCACCGGCCCTGCCCGGATCTACGTCCGCCGGATTCCGACCGGCGTGATGCTCGACCTGGAGCACCCCATCAGCCGCGCCATCACGGCGATCGCGGACGACGAGGAGCTGCTCGGCCTGTTCCTCGAGTACGCGGCCGACCGTGCCGCGGCCTCGGGGCACGACGGGCACGCTCCGGAGGCCCTGCGTCTGGAGCAGATCCTTCGGGGGGTTGGCTTCGAGGCTCCGGTGTATGGGGAGCAGGTGGCCGCGCTGGCCGAGCGTCTGCGGGCGTTGGCCCCGGCTCCGGCCGTGGTGATCCCGGCGCAGCGCCGCGAGGGTGGTGCTGCCGCATGAGCGCCGCCATGGAACTGCATGTGGCCCTGTCCCTGCGGCTCGATGCGATCGAGGCGTACCGGCTGGCTCACGCCTACCGCGCCGAAGTCATCACGGCCGTGGCCGAGGAAGCCGAACGACGCCTCCAGGTCGGGGCCTCCCGCACTGTCCGTAAGGACGCCGTCCTCCGCTTCCTGCGCCTGGAGGCGTCCGTGGCCCGCGCCGCCGCCACTGAGGAGAAGAGCAGCCGTACCACGGCCGACGCCACTCCCGAGGCCTACGACGGCGAACTGGCCATGCTCCGCGGCCTCGTCCGCACCCTGCGAGTGGTCGTCCGTCCCGACGACGCCGACGTGAACGAGGTGCGGCGGCTGCTGCACCAGCACGTCGCCGACGAGACGGCGGCCCGCCAGGAGGTGCGCCGTGGCTGACCTCACCACCCGCCGCCAGTACCTCTACGCCGCCGTCCGCGAGCACGGCCGGCCGGTCACCACGGGCCTGGCCGAGCAGCTCATGACCGACAGCCCCTGGCCGACCGCGAAGCGCAACACGACCCGCAAGGACTTGCGGGCCCTCGCCGGGCGCGGGCTCCTCATCGTCGGCCAGGACCCCGACGGCCGCCACGTCTACCACCTGATCAGCACCACCGGAGAGGACAGCAAGTGAGCACGACCGCGCAGGCTGGGGCCATCACGGCCCCGGCCGCCGGCCGCCGGGTCACCCCCACCGGCCGCCTCATCCTCCCCGCCGACGCCGACCGCGCCGACTGGCTCACCGCCCGCCGCTCCGGCATCGGCTCCTCCGACATCGCCGCCATCCTCGGCATCAGCCGCTACGGCAACGCCCTGTCCGTCTGGCACGACAAGACGGGCGGGTTGCCGCTGGAGTCCGACGACTCCGAACCCGCCCTGTGGGGTCGCGCGTTCGAGGAGACCGTCGCCCGCGAATGGGCCCGCCGCAACCGCTCAATGGTCCGCCGCGTCGGCCTCGTCCAGAACATCGACCGGCCCTGGCAGATGTGCACCCTCGACCGCCGCGTCCTCAAGTGCCCCCTCGCCGACGGCGAAGAGAAGTGCGCCGTCGAGATCAAGTGCCGCGACAAGATGAAGGCCAGCCAGTTCCGCGCCGGAGTCGCCGACGACGTGCTGGTGCAGACCCTGCACCAGGCCGACACCTGCGGCTACGACCACATGCACGCCGCAGTCCTGATCGGCGGCAACGACTACCGGCAGTACGTCATCCGCGTCCGTGACCACGCCCAGCTGGTCGCCGACCTCCGCGCGGCCGGTGAGCGTGCGTGGCAGCAGATCACCGAACGCCGCCAGCCGGTCCTCGCCCACGACGCCGACCCCGACGTCCTCCTCGACCTGTACGGCCGACTCCACCCGGAGCGGGAGGGGACGGTCGACATCACCCGGGACGTGGACACGCAGACCGCCATCGAGGAGTACCTCGACGCGCACGCCGACTACGCGGCCGCCGAGAAGCGGAAGAAGGCTGCGAAGGCCCGGATCCTCGCCGGGCTCGGCGGCGCCGAGGCGGCCACGGTCCTGGACCGGCCGTACGTGTCGCTCGACGAGCGCTCCAAGGAGTGGACCGACACCAAGCGCCTCGCCGAGCGCTGGCCCGAGGCCTACGCGGACTGCGTCGAGGACCGCGCCTACCGCCAGATCAACATCCCCCGCTCTGTCCGTGAGGAGCACGCCGTATGACCACGATCGCTGAGCGGGCCGCCGCAGCCGCCGGCCGCACCGACACGGCCGCAGGCCCGGCCGCGGACGCGCCGCCCGCCGACGACTACACCCCGATGCCGGACCCGATGGCCGACTACGAGCCCGGCGAAGACGACCCCGAGATGGTGCCCATCCATATCGCGTGGCTCCGCGTCCGCCGCGAGATTCGCTCCATCGCCAAGGGCCAGAAGTACGAGGAGGGCCGCACCAAGTACAACTTCCGCGGTGCCGACGTCGTCGTCCAGCACTTCGGCCCGGTCACCCTCAAGCACGGCGTGCACGTCCTGCCGGTCAACGTGGCGACGTCATACGGCGGCAAGCAGACCAAGAGCGGCAGCATGATGCGCGAGTGCACCGTCACGGTCACCTGGCAGATCATGGGGCCCCTCGGCGACACCCTCACCCTGCAGACGGCGGGCGAGGCGCTGGACACCTCCGACAAGTCCACCACCAAGGCACAGACGGTGGCTCTGCGGACGCTGCTCCTGACCGCCGGGCTCGTCCCCACCGGGGACCGCGATCCGGACGCCGACCGCATCGAGCGTGGTATCGACGCCCCCGCCCGGTCCGCCGAGTCGTACCGCGACGAGCTCCTCGACCCGAAGACGTCCCCGGGCCGTATCCAGCAGATCGGCTACGAGGTGTCCAACGCCCGGATGCTCGGCTCCCGCGTGCAGAACGAGACGGGTGAGTGGGAGACGCTCGGCGACCTCGGCCGACGGATCCACGGCGAGCGCACCGGCGGTGGCCAGTGAGTACCTTCGCCGACGCCTGGAAAGCGGCCTGGGACACGGAGACAACCGGCATCGACCCGGCCAACGACCGCATCGTCACCGCCGCCTTCATCGTCCGCGCCCCCGGCATGGACGACCGGTCCTTCACCTACCTCATCAACCCCGGAGTGCCGATCCCGCCCGCCACCACCGAAGTCCACGGCATCACGGACGCCAAGGCCCAGGCTGAGGGCAGCGACCCGAAGGCCACGCTGGAGGAGATCGCGGGACACCTGGCTGCAGCCATCAGTCGTGGGATGCCGGTCGTCGCGTTCAACCAGTCCTTCGACTGGTCGATCCTCCACTACGAACTCCAGCGGCACGGTCTCCCGACCATGGCGGAGCTCGTCGGGCCCGGCCCACTGCCCCTCGTCGACCCCCACGTGATCGACAAGGAGTTCTACCGCGGCGTACGGGGCAGCGGCCAGCGGAAGCTCAAGCCCACCGCCGACCGGTACGGCGTCGCGCTCAACGACTGGCACGAGGCAAAGGCAGACGCACTGGCCGCACTGCTGATCGCCGAGGCGCAGTTCGCCCGATACCCGCAGCTCGACCGGTATGAACCGCAGGAGCTGTTCGCTGCTCAGCAGAAGTGGCGCGCGGACCAACAGGCCGGCCTCCAGAAGTGGTTCCGCACGAAGGCCACGCCGGAGCAGGGCGGCGACCCGAACAAGACGATCGACGGCTCCTGGCCGCTGATCCCGGCCCAGCGATCGGAGACCTCGTGATGTTCGGACTCATCACCCGCCGCCGCCACGAGCGGGAGACCACCGCGCTGCGGGCCCGACTCACCCAGGCCATCGAGCAGCGCGACGACGCCCGCACCGAGCGGAACGCGTTCCGTACCGCAGCGCAGACCAGCGCCAGCCAGTTCGCCGAGGCCGACGCCACCAACCGACGTCTGTCCGGTCGAGTCGAGGAACTGAGCAAGCGGAACGCTGCCCTGGCGGAGTCGGACCCGGACTACCTGGCCGAGCTGGAGAAGCAGCTCGCCGCCGTCCGCGAGCAGATGGCCGCGGAGAAGAAGCGCGCTGACCACCTCCAGGCCCGCCTCGACGACGCGCTCTGCATGCCTCACGGCGGGCACATCGAGGACAGCGGGCCGTGGCAGCCCGGCTTCCAGAAGCCGAAGCCGGAGGCCCTGTCGTGAGCCAGTTCGCCGCCGCCCTCGGCGCAGCCATCACCACCGCCGGAGTCGGCGCCGTCATCATCGCCCGCTCCTGGCCCGTCCCGACCGGCCGGCACCGCTCCACCCGCGAGACCGCCGACGCCGCACTGCTCCGCCCCGTCGAGGCCCTCGACCAGGTCGAGGCGCGGTGCGTGGTGCAGGACCGGGACACGCTCCAGCTTCGGCTGGCCACGGGCGGCACGTGCTGCACCGAATGCCGCCACACCACACCGACCACCACGGGGGACTGAACATGAGCACCCTCTTCGATGTCACCACCGAGGCACCGGCCGCCCCCGCGGCGGCCGGGCCGAGGCCCCTCACCATCCCCACCGTCTACGGCCTCGACCTCTCCCTCACCAGCACCGGCATCAGCGACGGCACCACCGCCGACGCCCTCATCCCCGGCACCCGCACCGGACACGACCGGCTGGAGTTCCACCGCCGCACCATCCGCGACCGCGTACCCGACACCACAGACCTCGTCGTCATCGAAGGCGTCGCCATGTCCGTCGGCTACCGGCCCGGCGTCGAGGAGATGACCTACCTCCGCGGCCTCATCCGCCACGACCTGTGGCGCCGCCGGATCCCCTTCGCGATCTGCCCGCCGCAGCACCGCATCATCTACGCCTGCGGCGTCGCCAACCCCGCCAAGGACCACCCGGCGAACAAGCGGAAGACGATCGCCAAGGCCATGGTCCGCGACGCTGTGGTCGACCGATACGGCGTGCCGTGCGAGGGCCGCGGACGCTACGACCAGGCAGACGCGACGATCCTCGCCGCGATGGGCCTGCACTGGCTCGGCTACCCCCTCGTCGTCCTCCCGGACACCCACCGCCGGGCGCTGGACGGCGTGACGTGGCCGCTGAACATGCCGGCGGTGGCCCGGTGACGCAGAAGGCCCGCACCGCCACCCACCGGCCGGCCACCCGGCGCCGCCGCTTCCGCCACGACGAGTACACCGCAGTCGATCTGTTCTCCGGCTTCGGTGGCCTCACCGAGGGCATCCGGCGCGCCGGATTCACCACGATCATGGCGGCGAACCACAACCCGTACAAGGTGCAGGTCCACGAGGCCAACCATCCGGACGCTGAACACTGGATCGCCGACCTGGTCGACCCCGAGGCCGCGGACTACCACTCCGCCCGCGACCTCCCCCGGGCCGACCTCCTCGCCGCCGGCGTGAGCTGCGTCAACCACTCGCAGGCCAACACGATCAAGGCGTACTTGCAGGGCGGGACGCTCTTCGAGCTGGAGGACCCCGACTACGAAGCCCGCGTCACCCGCTCCGAGCGCGACCGGGCCACGGCCAACTGCGTCCTGCACTACGCGGCCAAGCACCACCCGTGGCTGATCCTCATCGAGTGCACGACCGGCCTCCAGTCGTGGGGGCCGGCCATCCCCGGCCGCCCGAAGATCGGCGATGGCAGCACCTACAGGTGGTGGCTCAAGCAGTTCGACCTGCTCGGCTACGACGGCGCGGTGTGCTTCTTCAACTCCCAGTTCTTCGGCGTCCCGCAGTCGAGGAACCGCGGCTACTGGGTGTTCTGGAAGAAGTCCCTGCCCGCCCCGGACCTGGAGCACCGCCCGGTCTCCCGCTGCCACCGCTGCGACAAGGACGTCGAAGCCGTGTGGACCTGGCGCACCGGCGTCCCAGCGTCCGGGTTGGTGGAGTACGGCAAGCAGTACGACTACCGCTGCCCGATCTGCCGCCGCGAGGTCGTGCCGCCGATGACGCCGTCCCTGGCAGCGCTGGACCTGACCGACCTCGGCGTCCGCATCGGCGACAAGCCGGTCAAGACGTTCAAGGACGGGTTCGTCGGTCCGCTTGCCCGGTCGACGATGGCTCGCGCCGAGCGGTGCCGCCAGCGGTTCGCGGACTTCCCCGCCGTGTTCATGCCCGCGAAGGGCGTGCACGGGATCGAGAAGCACCCGTTGCAGCCGCTGGCGACGCAGACCAGCCAGCAGGAGACGTCGATCCTGTCGACCGGGCCCCTCGCGGAGCCGCTGTGGGCTGAGACCGCATCGGGCCTGGCGCTGGCCGTGGACAACTACCAGGGTGCCCCGCGCAGCGGCCACGAGCCGCTGCCCACCCAGGTCGGATCGGAGACCCTCGCCGTCGTGTCGTCCGGCGTCGTGCCGTACCGGAAGCACACCGTGCCCACGATGCACGCCGAGGCGATGCCCGCCTTCACCTCGGACCAGATCCCCGGCCTGCTCACGGCCGCCGGCTGGTACAAGCAGAACGGCACCAGCCCCGGCCACGGGACCGCGCCGCATCCGCTGACCGACCCGCTCGGCACCATCACTGCCGCCGACACCACGGCGCTGCTCACCGCGCAGTGGCGGGCCGCGCTCGCCGATCTCCCGCTGGAGGACTGCCACTTCCGCATGATGCGGGAGTACGAGATCGGCCGCGGCTGCGGCTTCGACGTGAACTTCGGCGACTACCGCGGCAGCTTCAAGGTCTGGGGCACCGCCCGCAACCAGGTCGACGGGTTCGGCAACGCCGTCTCCCCGCAGGTCGGGGAGTGGATCGGCGAGCGGCTCCGCGCGAGCCTCCACCGGGCGGAGGTGGCGGCATGAGCAGCCTCGACTGGATGGCCCGCGCCGCCTGCATCGGGGTCGACCCCCGCGCCTTCTACGCCAACGGTCTGCACGCCCGCGAGCAGGTCAACGCCGCCAAGAAGGTCTGCAACACCTGCCCCGTCGCCGCCCAGTGCGCCGCCTGGGCCATCCAGACCGGCGAGAAGTGGGGCGTCTGGGGCGGCATGAGCCAACAGCAGCTCCGCCAGCGCCGCCGCCGCTCGCGCCCCGGCACCCGCGGAAAGGCGGCGGCATGAGCGCCCGCACCCCGGAACCCTGCGACATCCCCGCGACCAACCACGACGGCGAGACCCACTTCTACGTCAACGGCTGGAAGTGCGACCGCCACTCGCCATGGGCCGCCAAGGGACGCCCCAAGCCGCAACCCGGCCCCGGACTCCCCGCCGGCGCCTGGACCACTCCCTCGCCGCTGAGTGACTCCCGCGTCCACGACGACCGCGCCATCGCCTCCGGCAAGCGCCGCTCCAGCCCCCAGACCTACCGCGCCGCGCAGGCCGCGGTCGACCACACGACCACCTGACCCACCGCACCACCAACCCAGAAAGGCACCCCATGCCCGACGTAAAGATCGACAGCAAGGTCCTGGAAGACGTCAAGGACGCCCTCGCCGACCACGCCCTCGACATGTTCCGCCAGCGCAAGGGTCGTTGGATGGCCGTCGTCGAGCTGGCCCACGCCGAGCGCGTCGAGCCCGGCCCAGACGAGGACAAGTTCCCCTCCGTGAAGGTCCGCATCGTCGGCATCGAGGTCGCCCCCGACGACTTCTCCGACGAGCGGCTCCGCGAACTCCAGCGGGGCCTGTACCGGCTGCGCACCAAGGGCGGCACCCTCGACGCCGAACTCGACCCCGACGTCAACCGTGCGCAGGACGTTCTGAAGCACGGCTCGGGGCTCCTCGTCGGCGCAACGAGCGAGGCGTGATGGCCGCCCGGCCGCGGGGCGGAGGCGTCGACTCCCGCCGCTGCCCCGCGTGCCGGGCACCCCTCCTCGTCCAGTGGGTCGGCACCACCGCAGCCCTCAAGGCCACCGTCGACCTCCCACCGGCCGACGAAGCCAGGCCCTGGCCCGCCGCGAAGGCCCGCTCCACCGACATGGACCTCGTCTGGTGCCTGCCCCGCCAGCAGTACGGGCCCCTCCGCCTCCGCTGGGCCCACACCCGCCACCCACCCGACTGCCCCCACCAGCACCTCACATCGCACCGCTGCTCCACCGAACCAACCACGCTCTTCTGAGGAGACCGCCACCGTGGAGGACAACGTCCGCCCCTTCCCGCGCGCCACGGCGGACGAGGACGTCCCGAACCGGACACCCCCGCGGGACCAAGCGGCAGAGCACGCCGTACTCGGCAGCATGGTGCTCTCCGCGAACGTGATCCCCGACGTCGTCGAGATCCTCGAAGGCCGCGAGTTCTACTGGCCGATCCACGAGACGATCTACAAGGCCATCGTCGGCCTTGCCACCAGCGGCCAACCTGTCGACCCCATCACCCTCGCCGACGACCTGCGCCGCACTGGCGACCTCACCCGCATCGGTGGCCCCGCCTACCTGCACGACCTCCTGAACGCCGTCCCCAGCGCGGCCAACGGCCCCTACTACGCCGAGAAGATCCGCGACGCCTACATCCGCCGCGAAGTCCTCCGCGCCACCGCCGACGCCGAGACCAAGCTCCGCTCCGGCGAAGGCGAACTCGCCGACGTCCTCGACTTCGTCCAAGAGAAGATCAACCGGGCCGTCGAAGGCACCGGCCCCCGCACCAGCAGCGACACCGCCACCGGCTGGACGTTCTCCGACCTCACACCCGTCCTCGACGGCACCCACAAGCCCCAGCAGCCCACCATCGGCGCCCGCGACGACGGCATCGGCCTCTTCTACCCGGGCCGCGTCAACGGCATCCAGGGCGAGTCCGAGGCCGGGAAGTCATGGGTCGCCCTCGTCTCCTGCCTCGTCGAGATGAACCGCGGCAACCACGTCGCCTACCTCGACTTCGAGGACTCCGAGGCCGGCGTCGTCTCCCGGCTCCTCCTCATCGGCGCCAACCCCGACGACATCGCCCGCCTGTTCCACTACGTCCGCCCCGGCAGCACCCCCACCCCCGTGCAGCTGCGCCAGTTCATCGCCCGCATCGGCGACCTCGGCCCGTCCCTGATCATCGTCGACGGCGTCACCGAGGCCATGGTGATGATGGGCCTGGAGCTGAAAGAGAACACGGAAATCGCCAAGTTCGGCCGGATGCTCCTCCGCCCCCTGGCCGACACCGGCGCCGCAGTCGTCCCCCTCGACCACGTCGTCAAGTCCACCGAGTCACGCGGCCGCTACGCCCTCGGCGGCGTCCACAAGCTCAACGCCGTCGACGGCGTCCAGTACATGCTCGAAGCCGTCCGCCCCTTCGGCATCAACACCGAAGGCCGCAGCCGCCTGCGGGTCGCCAAGGACCGACCCGCACAGATCCGCCGCCACGCCCTCCCCGGCGGCCGCAACCCCATGCACTGGTTCGCCGACCTCGTCATCCGCTCCGAGGGCGAGGAGTTCGCTGCCGCCCACCTGTACCCGCCCGTCCAGCACAACGACGACCCGCAGGAGACCGCGGCCGTCAAGGACAAGGCCGCCCAGGAGGAGGCCGACATCAAGGACCGGGAGGCCGCCGTCCTCGACGTCCTCGCCAAGGCGACCGAGCCGATGAGCAAGAACGCCCTCGAGGAACTCATCCCGGGCCGCGCCTCCGTCACCCGCCGCGCGCTGACCCGACTCGTCCACGCCGGCCGTGTCGTCACCGAGCAGGGCCCCCGCAAGGCGACCCTCCATCGGCTCCCCCCGACAGGCGGTGAGAAGGCGTGAGCGACCTCGTCCCCACCTCGTCCCGCACCGTCGGACGACTTCGTCCCGACCTCGTCCCGATCATGAACCGGCCCGGACGGCGAAACACGAAACCCGCAGGTCACAGCCCTAACGACCTCGTCCCGATCTTGAAAGCCACCTCGTCCCGACCTGACGAACCGTCACGGGACGAAGTCACACCCCACCTGACCAGCACGCCCCTTGATCGCTTGACCTCGTCCCACCTCGTCCCGGACGAAGTCGGGACGACGTGCCAGCGACCTCGTCCCTCGTCCCACTCCTTTAGGTGGGACGAGGACGAGCGTCGCGCCACCACCCACCACACCCACATCAGCAGCACCCACCGAGAGGCCCGCCACATGACCCCCGTCGAAAAGGAACGCGAAGCCCGCACCACCGCCATCGCCCAACTCCTCGGCTCCGCAGAAACCGCGACCGAGGTGAACGCCCTCACACGCGTCGGAATCCGCGCCGGATTCCTCTGGCGCTGCTCGACCTGCAAAGACCCGAAGTACGCCAACCAGGAAACCTGCTGCGGCAAGCCCCGGCCCGCCTGAGCGCAGCCATCCGGTTACAGCCAGCCACGCGCAATCCAGCCAACGATCACTACCGCACGAGACCAAGGAGCACACCGTGACCGACCAGCCCACGACCACCTACCACCTCACCCCGCGCACCCTCGACCTGTTCGTCCGCGCCCTCGTCAACGAGGTCGACTACGACATCCACAAGGGCTACGAGTGCGGCGAGGAAGACGGCCTCGACCACTACCCCGAGTTGGTCGCTGAGGCCGCCAAGATGCTCGACGCGATCACCGCCGGGCAGCCCGCCGCCGAGATCCCCATGGAGACCGCCGCGCACGTCCTGTGGCAGGACCGCCTCGGCGGATGGCCGCCGAGCACCTTCGCCACCAAGCTCCTCAGCCTCTGGACGTCGGCCGACACCGACAACGCCGCCCGGCTCGCCGTCGCCTTCCCCGACTACGCCGCGGCGATCGCCCTCGTGAACAGCGGCCAGGACGGCATCCAGCAGCTCCGCGCCATCGCTGGCGACTCCTGACCCGCACGCCCTACACCACCGAACCCGGAAGGACCGTCATGACCGACCACAGCACCAGCTACTTCATCCAGTCCCGCCCCGTCCCCGGCCAGCCCTGGGCGCAGCATGGCGTCCGCTGGTCGTGGCAGTCGAAGCCGAAGGCCCTGGAGAAGCTCGCCGCGCGTCGGGAGATGAAGCCGGGCTGGGAGCACCGGCTGATGGAGCGGATCACGACCGTTGTCGAGCGGCCCGCCACGGAGGACGCCACGCCGGAGGAGACCGCCGAGGCGTGCGGGAAGTGCCAGCGCCCGTTCAATCCGGACGACCCCCGATGGGACGGCAGCGCCCGGTACGCCAGCACGCCGTACTGCCGCGGCTGCATCGACCGCTGCCACGACAGCACGGACGCTTTCCACGTCTGCGTCATCTGCCGCTGAACGACAGGCCGGCCGCCCGCGCAGGCGAAGTGCGCGGGCGGCCGGTGACCGAACCCTACCCACCCAAGGAGAGCCCCCGATGCGCAGCAACCGCACCACCACCAGCCAGACCACCTGCGACGACGAGAACTGCACTAACTACGCCATCACCGCCGCCTACCAGACCACCACCCCCGCCGATCAGGCCGCACGACACAACGCCGCCCTGGCCGTCGACGGGTGGGCGGACATCGAGGGCCGGGACTACTGCCCCGAGCACAACCCGGCCCAGGGCGCCTGATCGCAGACCGGCCGCCCCTGAAGCAAGCAGGGGCGGCCGGTACCCCCGAGTCCACCACACCCACCAGGAGAAGACCATGACCGGACCCGCCACCGTGCCCGCCCGCATCAGCCTCAGCCGCGACCAGCTCGCCGCTCTCCTCGCCCACCACGCCGACGTCCTCGCCTCCAACCTTCAGACCGACGCGACCACCGGACTCCCCGAGCGTGCTGCCGGGCTCGGGCGCGCCGCCGAGCTGCTGGGCCTGCACGCCGAGCACCTGACCGCCGAGAAGGAGTGTCCGCCGGTGGCTGAGCTGCTCGACTCGATGCTGTCCTTCCGCGCTCCGTCCGGGCCCGCCGTGCTGCCCGCGCCCGTCGACCAGACAGCCGAGATCACCCGCCTTCGTATCGAGCTGGGCAAGACCCTGGCGAAGGCCGCCGCCGACCGCTGCGCCGACTACGCCGCCGGACTCCGCGACGCCGCCGACATCGCCGAGCAACAGCGCCAGTTCGAGCCCGCCTTCGGAGCCCGGAAGTCCGCGCAGGTCTCCGAGAACGTCGGCATCCTCCGCGTCGCCGAGGAGCTGCGCCGCAGGGCCGACGAGGTCCAACCCACCGAGCGGCCCGCCGTCGACCTCCCGACCTTGGCTGCCGCTCTCGACGGCTTCGCTACGCTCCTCGCCACCAGCAGCCGCGACTGGGGCGTCTACCGCGTGGATGCCTGGCTGTACGCCGTCATCTGCGGCTGGGACTGCGAGCAGACCGAGCACGACAAGACGTGCGTCCACGGCGCGCTGGAGGAGATGCAAGAGCAGCACGGCTGGGACGACGACACCGTGGCCAAGGCCCGCCGCTACCGGGCCGCTGTCCGGACGCTCATCGAAGCGCACCAGGACGGGGCACAGCAGTGATCACCGAAGCCTGGAACACCCTCTACACCCTCGGCTGGGCCTTCCTCGCCTGGCTAACCATCGTGGCCGCCGTCGTCACCCTCGCCCTCTACGCGGTAATCGCCATCGTCTGGGGCACGGCCCGACTCGCCTGGCACGCCATCCGCCGCACCGCCGGCGCCCAACGCGAGCCCGACTACGAGGAAGCCGCCTGATGGCCCGCCTCCTCGGCGTCACCGTCGCCGCCCTCCCGCTCATCAGCCTCGCCCTGCTCGGCCTCGGCCGGGCCGGGCGGGCCCTCACCCGCCACACCCGGAAGGACACCTGACATGGGCTGGAACAGCGCCAACCGCATCTTCGCCCCCGTCGCCCGCGCCCTCGTGGACACCGGCGCCGACGACACCACCAAGCGCAAGGTCCTCGGCGACCTCATCGGCGAACTCCAGGAAGGCGACTGGGACACCGAGGACGAATCCCTGGAGGACTTCCTCGACGACCCCGCCATCGTCAAGGCGTTCGCAGACAAGGGCGTCCACCTCTCCGACCGGCGCTGCTGCCGCGCCGAGCACGCCAAGGACCCCGCCGCGTACCTGCTGGCGTTGCGGCACGAGGACGTCAGCGAGGACGAGATGGCGCAGGCCATCGACGCGTACGCCCACCACCTCGCCACTCGGATCCGGAGCACCCGAGACGAGACGCGCGGCGCCACGCAGGCGTCGAAGGTCACGGACTACGCGGCCGACCTCATCGATCCGAAGGTCCAATCGTGAGCCGCCGGTGCACCCGCGGGCACTTCATCCCCGCCACAGCACCCACCCCCGCCTGCCACTGCCGCCTCACCCGCCGGCCGAAGCGCAGCCACGACGCCCGCCGCCCCCTCGAATCCGACCTGTGGGGCCAAGGCCTCACCGCCTTACAGCGCCACTCCATCCGCACCGTGCCCATCGTCGGGAGCTACCTGTGACCCACGCCCAGCGCACCGCCGCCGCCTGCAAGCTCACGGCGTTCCTCGCCGCGGTCGTGGCCGGCATCTCTGCGACCTACCACCCGTACTACGTCGTCCCCGGCCTGCTCGCCGCCGCGTTCTTCCTCGGGGTCGCCGCGTCCTTCCGCCGAGACGAGGCGCGGCAGCGGGCCCGGCACGCCGCGCTGGACGCTGCGGCCGCCGCCGACGAGCATCTGCTCGGCACCAACCACGACCAGGCGAGCGCAGCGTGAGCGGCCCGTCGTCGGCACCCCGGGGCGAGCACACGCCCGCCCCGGGCGTCACCTGGCAGACCGAGCTGGTGCGTACGGAGCAGCTGGTCGACGACGACGCACCCGACCCCCGACCGAACCGGAAGACCCGGCGCGCGATGAAGCGCGCAGCACGGAGGACCAAGTGACCGCCGAGACCCGCCTTCGCCTCGCCCACCAAGCCCGCCGCGCGAAGGAGCACCAGCTCGACGACATCCGCCGCGCCCTGTGCGACATCGGGTTCATGGACGACGACGACCCGTACTCGCACGCCGACCTCGCCGAGGTGATCCGGCAGAACGGGCGCGCGCTGGAGGTCAACGAAGCGAACGAAGCCGACACCGATGACCTCACGGCGCCCGCCCCGGCAGCGACCGAAGCGACCAAGCCCGCCACCACCACGGCCGTCGCCGCACTCGCCAACCTGTACGGGCCCATGGCCGACCTCAACCACCCGCAGCACCCGGTCAACGCGACACCGTCCACCACGTCACCGCTGCTCAAGCAGATCGCCGACGCCATCGGCCGCACCAACCTGCCCGCATGGCACAAGGCCGCCCGCTACGAAGCCGCCGAAGCCGCCCTGTCCGTCGTCCTCCCGCACGGCAAGTTCCTCGGCGACCAACTCCGCGATGCCGAGCAGCGCCTCACGGCCATCGCCTCCCTGCACGAGCCCCAGCCCGACGACACCGGCTTCCCCGACAGCAAGCAGTGCCGGACGTGCAGCCGCGACGGAGGCGACGGCTACCAGTACCTCGTGCCGTGGCCGTGCCCGACAGCCCAAGCCATCGTCACGCCAGCCGACCACACCACGGAGAAGTGACCACGTGAAGCTCAAGCACAAGATCAACCATGGATGGCAGCGCCCGCCCGAGCCCATCAGCGAGGCGTACCAACGCCAGGTCGACCGCAGCACCGAGAAGGCCGAGACCCGCCACCGGCAAGCACAGAAGGCCGTCGAGCGTGCGCAGAGGGCAGCCCAGCGCGCCGACAAGCAGGCCGCACGGAAGCCGACCGCCCGGACGCTCGCTGCCCGAGACGAAGCGCAACGGCTGGTGGCTCAGCGGCTGGAAGAGCTGCGGAAGATCGAGGCGCTCATGCACGCGCCGCAGCGGGCGCAGCCGGAAGCCGTCCACCGGACCGGCCGCCAGGAGCGGCTAGAGGTCGGCGAGTACCAAAAGCCGCGCCGCAGGAAGACCCCCAAGTCACCCGTGACCACCAGGAGGAACCCGTGAGGGGAAAGCACGCCAACGCCGCCAGGAACCGCCGCGAGCGGGAGGAACTGGAGCAGCGCGCCGCGACGGCCGAGCAGAAGGTTGAGCGGTTGGAGAGGGAACTGACAGACACCCGCGAGGAGCTGGCCCGTCGTGTCGCCTCGCTCCAGCAGGAGATCAGGGGCCTGGCGCGCGACCGCGAGCGCGCAGTCTCCCCTCAAGCCACCAAGGACCACAAGATGACGCACGACCTTCGTAGGACTGTTGAGTCGATGCGGGCGACGGTCAGGAAACACAACGAGTTGTGTGCGAAGTTGACGACGACTCTTGTCGCTCGGTTGAAGAACGAAGGCCTCTCGGAGCAACAGATCCGCCGTGCGTTTGCCGGGATCGTCATGGAGATGAAGCGAGACAGGTATGTAGCGCAGACCCGTCCGTGAGTACACGGCAGGGGCGTGCCGCTTGTCTCCCCAGACCCGGCACGCCCCCTGGTGCTGATCACCGTACCCGCCCCACCAGCACCACGGAGCCCGCGATGACCACCACCTCCACCCACCTCCGTACGATCGCCCTCCACTGGACCGACCTCCGCGAAGCCGCCGGCGCCCCCGCCCAGTACGGTGCCTTCGGTCTCGGCCTCCGCGGCTACCTCGCCCGCCTCGACCAGGCCGACGCCGAGCAGCTGGAGTACGAACGCCACCAGGCCGCCCACCTCCGCAGCCTGGAGCGGGACCCGATCCAGATCGGCGAACGCCCCGTCCCCGTCCGCCTCCACATCCTCGACACCATGCGCGCCGTCGAAGCCGCCCTCATCGCCTGCGCCGACGACATCGCCCACGCTGCCCAGCGCACCCCCATCGCCGGACCGACCGCACGCCGGACCGCGACGCACCCGTACCTCACCCAGCGCGAAGCCGACATCGCCGCCGCCGACCGGGCCCGCCGCGCGCAGCTGGCCCGCGCCGACCTGGTGGACCCGCGGCGCTGGCGGTGGACCGGCCGACGCACCGCACCCCACGCCGCGCTGTGGCTCCTCGCCCGCATCAAGCGCGCCCCGGGCCCGTGCCGACGGATCACCGACGAGGAGGAGCAGCGGATCGGGACCGTCGCGGCCGGCGCCGCGGCCCGGGTCGAGCGGGCGCTGGACATTGCGGCTCAGCAGCGGACCCTGGAGGCCCCGTGCGCGTGCGGCGGGCAGATCGACGTCCACGGCGGCGAAGGCAAGGTGCCCGTCGCGCACTGCACCGGGTGCGGACGGATCTGGACCGAGGGCGGAGTGATCGCGGCATGAGCCGGGAGCAGCGGCGCCTGTTGGGTCGGTGCCTGATCGTGGCGGCACTCGCTGTCGTCCTGTGGGTGGCCGTGGCATCCTGAGCCTGGCGGTCCGGAAGCTGATGCAGTGTCCGGACAGCGCGGGACTACGCACCCCGCACCGGACCGCCGCCGAACATGACGCGGCCCTCCGACCCCAGGGGTGCAGGGGCCGGAGGGCCGCAACCGCGAGCGGGCGCCCCCCTCTCGGTGGTGCCAAGACCGTACGCCCGGCCCGGTCAGTGCGTCCAGACTTCCGGGCCGCCTCCACGCCACTCGATCAGGCCGGACCGCACGACGTCCATGTCGTCGAACTCCTGGAGCCCGGCCTCCTGCAAGAACGCGGTGACATCCCGGATGCCGTACGCCAGGCCGAGGATCGTTCCGTCGACCCGCACACGCCGGCCGCCCTGCTCGTCGGGCGGGTACACGATCACAGGCGGCGGGCTCATGCTCTCCACCCTGCGCGCGGGCCCGGGCGGGCGCACGCTGGGATAGCCCGGACACGGCGAAGCCCCGCCTCGGATGAGACGGGGCTGTCGTACGGCGGCCTCTACCGTCGGCGCCGCCACGCCCGCCACAGCCGGTACGCCCGGTAGGCCAGCAGGGGCAGGACGACGGCGGCGACCAGGATCCCCACCCACGGCGGGAGACTCCCCGACTCCGGCAGGTAGATCGCCGTCACGGCCGCCACTCCTTGCGGTAGCCGGGCCGGTCGGCGTAGGGCAGGGCGAGTAGGCGCAACAGGTCGCCGTGGATCTCGTCCCGCCCCATCAGGTTCGCGTGGTTCACGACACGGGCGAGCATCTGCCGCTTGGCGTCGATCTCGCGCAGCACCCGCGCCGGATCATGCTCCGCGATGTGTGGAGCGATGCGCGTCCCGCCCGGCGAGATGGTCTGGCCGCGCCAGTGGTCCGAAACGACGGGCAGCCCCTTCTCGCGCTCCTTCTCCGCGATGTGAGGCTCGGGCGGCCACCACAAGACCGTCTCGCCGTCCTCATCCAGCCGCCACTCGGCCTCGGCGTACTCGCACGCAGTCCGGGCGGTCCGCTCGTCCTCGTCGAGCTGCGAGCGCAGCCACTGCACCAGGTCATCCATCCTGCGCCTCCGGCTTCTCGTCGGCCATGCGGCGCAGCTCCTCGGCCGCGAGGAGGTGATCGTCCTCCGCCAGCTCGTCAGCAGCGGTCCGCAGGACGGCCGCCCGGTAGGCGTCGAGCAGCTTCTCCGCCTCGCCCCACGGGACGCAGCGCTTCTCCGCCGTCTCGTTGTACGGCGGGTCGTTCAGGCTGGACAGGATCGCGATCCGGGGATCGGTCGTCGTGGTCACTGGCGCTCCTTGCTGCTCGGGTTGGGGCCTGCGCTTCTTACGCGGCTGCTTGGGGTTCGCCTCGAAGAACGCGTCGACTTGGTCCTCACGGAACCGGGGCCGCGTACTGCCCTCGCCCTCGACCGGAGCGGGGAAGATGCCGGTCCGCCGATACGTGTGGATCGTCTGACGGCTGACCCCGTGCTCCTTCGCGATCTCGGTGGTGGTCATCAAGCGCGCGCTCCCCTCTGGTTCAGGGCTCTTGGGCACGGCAACATCCTCCCTGTTCTGCTTGACGTTGTAAAGCAGAACGTGCACTCTGGAACGGCAGCAACGAGAACGGCCCGGGCGGGAGTTCGCACCTCCCGTCCGGGCCAGCCATCCACCTGCATCACCAGGAGGAATGACCGTGGACCACGGTACCGACCAGGAACCCCAGCAGCCCAGCCCGGCGCAGCACCTCACCCAGGCCGCCCTCATGCACCAGCGGGCCGCCAGCTTGTACGTCGAGGCCGCGGCCGACGCCCGCAAGGCCGGCGACCACGACCGCGCCGCCGGCTACGAGCAGCGCGCCGCGCAAAACCGCACCCAGGCCGCCCAGTGCCTCGCGCCAGCGGTGACCGGCTACGTCTGCTGCAACCAGCCCATGCGGCGCGACGGCAACCAGCTCGTCTGCGGCAAGTGCGGTGCCTGGACCGACCCCGGCACCGCGCCCCAGCCCCGCCTGGCAGTGACCGCATGACCTACCAGGGCCCCACCTGCCAGAACTGCGGCGGCAAGGGCGGATTCCCCGAGACCACGCCCAAGCCCAGCGGCGGCCAGACCACCGTGTGGCGCACCTGCACCGGCTGCAACGGACGAGGGACCACCTGATGGGCCTCTTCCGCAGCTCGAAGTCCAGCCGGGACTATCCCGCCGCCGGCGTCACGGTCACCGGCGACGCCAGCCGCTTCCGCCGCCACAAGACCAGCGTCGCCCGCCGCGCCGCCCGCGAAGGCCAGGCGTGGGAAGACCGCGACCGCGCCCGCGACCGCAAGGGCGGCTGGTACCGCTCCAGCCGCTGACCCCACCCGAGACCGGCCGCCTCCGCTACGTCCCCCGTCGTGGAGGCGGCCACCCAGGAGGACCCCGATGGACCGCATCCGCTCCGCCGCTGCCCGCCTCGACTTGTTCGCCGTCGTCGAGAAGCTCCTCACCCTCGCCGCACTCGCCCTCGTCGCCATCACCGTCGGCGGCCAGCTCGGCCCCATGCTCGGCCTCGACGGCCTCCTCGGCCTGATCGCCGGATGGTCCATCGCCCTCGTCTACGACGCCCTCTGGATCGGCGCCCTCCGCATGAGCGAGATTGCGATCCGGCAGCGCTCCCGCCTCGGCATCGCCGTCATGCTCGGCCTGTCCCTGGCCGCGCTCGGCGTCTCCACCGGCACCCTGCTGATCCTGGGCCACGCCAAGGTGTTCGCCTTCGTGCCCCTGGCCGCCGCCGCGTTCATGGCCCTGCGGCTGTTCGCCGGGAACGTCCTCGCCGACCACACCACCGCCGCCCAGATCGCCGACCAGTCCGCCGCCGACCGCAACGCCCGCGCCCTCGCCGCCGCCGACGCCCGGCACCTGCGGTCGGCCGCCGTCACCGACGTCGTCACCGAGACCGCCAGCCACCTCGGGGAGATGGAGCGGCAGATCGCCCGCGCGCAGACGCTGACGGTCGCGGAGGCCCGCATCGCGAAGGCCCGCGCGAAGGCAGAGGAGCGCCTCCGGAAGACCGACAAGAAGCACGGGCAAAAGGCCGCGGCGTTCGCGGCGCGCACCCTGACGCTGGCCGTGTCGACCCCCGACACAGCCGCATCGGTCGCCGTCACGGCACCCGACACAGACCGTCCCGGCCTCGCCCCGGCCACGACTCCCGAGACCACTCCCGACACGGCCGCCCCGCACCCCGTGACGCCCACCGACACGCAGGTCAACACCGCAGCGGACGCGACCACCGACACGGCCGACACACCCCCGGCGCAGCCCGTCACGCTCGCTGAGCTGGGTGCCGTCGCGGGCGTGTCAACCCCCGTGTCGGGCGAGCCCCTCAGCGACGCGCAGCTGTGCGTGGTCCTGCGGCACCTGCGCTACACCGACGACCCGCCCCGCTCCTACCGACACGCTCAGAAGGAGTTCCGCGACCGCGGGTTCGTCGGCAGCGATGAACGCCTGCGCCGCGCGTGGGGCGCCCTGCTCACGCATGAGGAGACCGCCCCTGCCAGCGAGTAGCCCGGCGTCCGGCACCACCAGTGACGGCCAGCACCGCCCGGTTCTGGCCCTCGCTGCGACTGCCGGAAGCAGTCGGCCCTGGGACGGCGAGTGACCCGGCGAGCAGACCCCGTGCAGACCCGGCGAGCAGACCCCGACCTGCCTCCCCGACCCGTGAGGACCGTCGCATGACCGACCAGGGCGCCGATGAGCAGCGCGTCCGCGTGTTCCTCCGCGCCCTGAGCGCTCGCCCCTTCGGCCACCAGGAGCCCCCCATGCCCGAGCCCCGCCCCGTCACACCCACCCGGATCATCCCCGCCGGCGCCCCGCTTCCCGCCCGCGCCCCCGAGCCCCACGAACTCCCGCCGTGGTGGGAGAAACCCGCACCACCACCCCCCGCGCCCCCGCCCACGCCAGTCCGGAACGATCCGGACCCGGGCCCAGTCGAGATCCGCCACACCCACGACGTGATCCTGACCTGGGCGGACCCGGATCCGGACCCGGATCCGCCACTGTGGGCGCGCGCCTGGGACTGGCTGTGGGAGCACCTCGTCACCTGGCGGATGCTCCTCGCGATCCTCGCCGCCCTCACCCCCTGGCTCGGCGGGCACAGCCCCGTCAGCCTCTGGTCCGACACCGTCCACCAGGCCCGCACCGAGGCCGGCATCCTCGCCGCCTACGTCATCACCGCCGTCGCCCTGACCACCGCGTGGGCCCTCGACCGGCACACCGGCCGCGCCGTCCCCCGCTTCCTCCTCGTCACCGCCAGCCTGGGCGCGTTCGGCGTCTTCGACTGGTGGGACCCGATCCTCGCCCTCACCGGAGTGCACAAGTGACCGCCACCTCCACCCTCACCCTCGGCGGGCTCCTCGCCGCCCTGATCATCCTGACCTGCAACCTCTACCCGTGGTGGACCGGCGGCCGAGAATTCAAGATGCTCGCCTCCTTCGGCAAGGGCTTCGGGGGTGCAGCCTGCGCCGCGGCCTGCCCCGGCGGCATCCTCGGCTGGGCCCACTCCCGCACCGGAGGCGTCGGCAACAGCGCAGGCGAGGCCGCGGGCCAGGGGCTCACCGGCGCCCGCGTCGGCCAAGGCCTCACCACCGGACAGCTCACCGGCCTCACCGCCACCGGCGCTGTGGTCGTCGTCATCGCCGTGACCCTCGTCGTCCTCGCCTACAAGGCCGCGGGCAAGAAGGAGAAGCGGCGCATCATCGGCGGCGCGTTCGTCGGCGCCGTCCTGCTGCTCACCGCCGGCGTGGCCGGGGCCCTGTCCTTTCTGCCCGCCGCTCTGAACGGCGTGGGCGACGGCATCGTGTCCGTGGTGCAAGGGGCGGGCCTGCTGTGAGCCGCCTCTCCCGCCCCGCCGGCCGTATCGCGTCCGGGTCCGCCGTGCTCGCCCGCCGCCTGGGCGCGCGGGCCGCCGCGTGGGTACGCCGTGGCCGCCGTGACGATCTCACCGGAGTGAAGGCCGCGCTCGGCTGCTGGGCGCGCCTGGTCCTCCTCGCCCTCGGCGGCTACCTGCTGTGGCGCCTGGTGCGGGCCTTCCCCAACCTCCTGTGGCTGCTGTCCGCCGGGTGGCTGGTCGCCTCCTGGCGAGCGGGCCGTGAGGCCTGCGCTCCGGCCGTCGAGGAGGTCCCCGCCTGCCCCGACGTGGACGCTGTCCGGGCGCTCCTTCTGGAGGCGATGGGAGAGGCCGACGCGGTGCACCTCCGTACGGTCCTCGCCCACCTCCAGGAGAGGGGCCACGGGGAGGGCTGGACGGTGGGTGATCTGCGGGCCCGTCTGGAGGCCCTGCATATCCCCGTCCAGCTCAAGGTGAAGGTGCCCGGCAGTAAGAGCCCCACGAGGGGTGTCCGGCGCGTCGATCTGGCCCCTTCCCCGGCTGTCGCCGAGGAGGCGTCTACCGCCCCGTCTACCGCTGCCTGACCTGCACGTCTACCGGCGTATCTACCGCGATCTACCGCCCGTCTACGGGCCCATCTACCCCGGAGCGTGGCCGCTCCCAACTGCCAGGAAGAGCGCGGCCACGCCCCGGTCCCCATCCCGATCACACGAGACAGGACCGCCATCATGGCACTCGGATTCAGCAAGCCCATTCGGCAGGACGACCCCCGGCTGAAGGACCACGAGACGACGTACCAGGCGAGCCGTGGCGGCTCGTTCCCGCCCGAGAAGAAGCCCGTGCCCGGCACGCCGAAGAAGCGGAAGAAGTAGCCGCCCTCCTGTCACACTGGAGGCTGCGCGCCGGGTAACGCCCGGCAACTGAGGCCCCGCCAGGCCCCCCGTCCTGGCGGGGCTTCTCTCTGCCCGCCATTCATCACGTGTTGAATTCCGCGAGCTGATCATGCACACTGAGCCGCAGATCTGGCATGCCCGGAACCAGAAGCCCCAGACGCGGCATCATGACCCCCGTATCTCACATCCGTTCCTGGGGGGAACATGAACCAGCCGCCGCAGCCGCCGAGATGGCAGCCGCCACAACAGCCGATCACCTGGGGAACGTCCCAGCCCGGCCCGCAACAGCCACAGCAGCCGCCCCAGTGGGGCCCGACGCCGCCCCCGCCTCGCAGGCAGAAGCCGAAGAACAAGGCCGGGAAAATCCTCGGCATCATCGCCGCCTGCATCGTCGGGTTCTTCGTCGTCGCACTCGCCATCGGCGCCGCCGTCGAGGAAGACAAACCCGCCGACAACAAGCCGGCCGCGAAGCAGCCCGCCTACACCGTGGTCGAGCAGGACGACGAGGGGAACAAGCGCCTCGTCGTCGTCGAGGTCGACACCACGAAGGATCTCCGCACCGTATTCAACGCTGTCACCGACAGCCTCGACGACGAGGCCGGCTACTTCGTGCAGATCAACTGCTCAACCGGCGGCACCGACAAGGTCGACAACCGGCTCGCCAATGGCAGGTACGCCGCCGGCCACATGGGCTCCGTCGTGACCGGCCTGGACGAGGGCGCCACCGACTTCGAGACGAACGAGGGCCGGAGCTGCCCAGCGAAGTAGTCCCACATCCACTGACTGGCCCGGCCGCACCGTCCCGCGGTCGGGCCTTCGCACGCCTGGAGGAGGTGACCGTGGCCACGTCCAAGGGCTCAGCCCCGATCCCGTTCAACGACGAGGAGATCGAAGAACTCAAGCGGCTCCACACCGAGGGCCTCGGCCGGAACGCCATCGCCCGCGAGATGGGCCGCAGCCTTCGCGGCGTCAGCGTCCACGCCGAACGCCTCGGCCTCACCTTCGACCGCACCATGACCGCCGTCGCCACCCAAGCCAAGGTCACCGACGCCAAGGCCCGCCGCGCTGCCATCGTGCAGCGCCTGTACGCGCGCACCGAACGCCTCCTCGACCAACTCGAAGGCGCCGACGACGGCCGCTTCAAATTCACCACCAGCACCGTCAACGGCATCGAGACCGAAAGCCTCGACCACGTACCGGGCCAAGAGGAGAAAGCCCTCTCTGGGGCGATCACGCAATACATGAACCAGGCCGTCAAGCTCGAACAGCTTGACGGCGACCCCGGAGTGGAAGCCGCCCGCTCGATGCTCGGCTCCCTCGCCGAGGGCCTCAACAAGCTGGCCGGCCTCGACGGCGGAGGGGACGACAGCGAGGAGGGCTGATGCTCGACTCGCTGCCCCTGTCCCGAAAGCAGATCCGCTCGATCGCCGAGGCCACGGCCCGTATCTGCGTCTGGCACGGGGCCATCCGGTCAGGGAAGACGATCGCCTCGCTGGTCGCGTTTCTCATCGCCGTGGCCGCGGCACCGACGTCCGGGCTGATCGTCATCGTGGGCCGGTCCTTGCAGACGATCGAACGGAACGTCTTGGAGCCGCTTCAGGACGAAGCGCTATTCGGGTCCGTTGCAAAGCTCGTCGTCCACACCCGCGGAGCCACCACGGCAACGGTCCTCGGTCGCACGATCCACTTGATCGGTGCGGCGGACTCCCGCGCGGAGGGCCGCCTTCGAGGACTGACCGCGTGCCTGGCGCTGGTAGATGAGGCCACGCTGATCCCGCGCGGCTTCTGGAACCAGCTCCTCGGCCGCCTCTCAGTGCCGGGCGCGCGGCTGCTGGCCACGACCAACCCCGACAACCCCGGACACTGGCTGAAGAAGGACTTCCTCGACCGCGCTGGGCAGCTCGATCTCCGCGAGTGGCACTTCACCCTCGACGACAACCCGGCCCTCGACCCCGCGTACGTCGCCTCGCTGAAAGCCGAGTACGTGGGCCTCTGGTACCGGCGCTTCATCTCCGGTCACTGGGTCCAGAGCGAGGGCGCAATCTACGAGATGTTCGACACCGAGCGGCACGTCGTCCGGACGCTGCCCCGGATCGACCGCTGGCTGTGCGACGCAATCGACTACGGCACGACCAACCCGTACGCCGACCTCGTGATCGGTGTCGGCACGGACCGGAAGCTGTACGTCGTCAACGAGTACCGGCACGACTCACGTACGTCCCGCCGGCAGATGACCGACAGCGAGTACTCGAAGGCGCGCCGGGCGTGGCTGGCCCGGGTGCCGCAGCCGGAGACCAACGTCGTGGGCGTCGCCCCGGAGTGGACCATCGTGGACCCGTCGGCGGCCTCGTACATCGAGCAGCTGCACCGCGATGGGGTGTCTGGTGTGACGGCTGCGGACAACACCGTGCTGGACGGGATCCGCACGGTGTCGTCGCTGTTCTCGACCGGCGACCTGCTGGTGCACGAGTCCGCGCAGGGGCTGATCGACGAACTCCCGGGTTACTCCTGGGACGACAAGGCGGCTGAGAAGGGCGAGGACAAGCCCATCAAGGAGAACGACCACAGCTGTGACGCCTTGCGCTACGGCGTCCGTACGACCGAGGCCCTGTGGCGGCCTTACCTACCTACGCGACTGGAGGTGGCTGCCTGATGGCCGCAGAGGTCAAGATGCCTGTCCGTCTCCAGATGGGTGACCTGCCGCCGTACGAGGTCGGGACGCTGACCTTCGATCTCTCCGACGGGCCGGACAGCTTCACCACGAACCTCGCCGCTGCCCTCCGTGTAGCGGCCAACGAGATCGAACGCCCGACGGGCAACGACGAGGGGGAGGTGCCGGATGCCGCTGCCCACGGGTGACACCGCCTGGCCGCCCCCGTACCTCGGCCCCGCCCTCGACGCCATGCACACCTGGGACACATGGTGGTCCGGCGACCCCGACCGGCTGGAGTCCCTCTACGGCGGCAGCACCGGCGGCGGCCCCGACCCCAAGCGACTCCAGTACGCCGGCGGAGTCGTCGGCCGGATGGCCCGCTGGTGGTGGGGTACACCGACCGCCCCGGGCGAGCGGCGCACGAAGATGCACGTGCCGATCGCCGGCGACCTCTGCGGCGGCAGCGCCGACCTCCTGTTCTCCGAGCCGCCGCGGTTCACCGTCGACGACGACACGACCCAAACCCGCCTCGACGTCCTCGCCGACGACGGCCTCCTCGCTACCCTGCAGACCGCGGCAGAGGTCGGGGCCGCGCTCGGCGGGATCTACCTGCGGCCGGTGTACGACAAGGACGTCGCCGACCGGGCCTGGGTCACTGCGGAGCACGCCGACAGGGCGCTGCCGGAATTCACGTGGGGCCGCCTCTCCGCGGTCACCTTCTGGAAAGTGGTCAGGGAAGAAGACGGCCAGGTCTGGCGATCCCTTCAGCGGCACGAGCCGGGCGTCATCCTGCACGGCCTCTATCAGGGGACGAAGGACAAGCTCGGCCGGCCTGTCCCGCTGGAGGACTCGGACGCAACCGCCGGGTTCGCCACGGTGGTGAACGACGAGGGCGCGGTCGAGACCGGGTACGCCGGCCTCGACGTGGTGTACATCCCCAACCAGAACAGCCGCCGGTGGCGCTGCCACCAGAAGCTGAAGGACTGGGGCCGCTCGGACCTGGACGGCGTCGAGCCGCTCATGGACGCCCTGGACGAGACCTACTCGTCGTGGATGCGGGACATCCGCCTCGGCAAGGGCCGCATCGTCGTCCCCGAGACGTACCTCCAGTCCACCGGACCGGGGCGCGGCGCGAGCTGGAACCCGGATCAGGAGGCGTTCGCCGGGGTCGGAATGCTCGACCGTGGAGCCAGTGGCGGTATGCAACTCACGGTCGCCCAGTTCGCGATCCGCGTGCAGGAGCATCACGACACGGCGGAAGACCTCGTCAACCAGATCCTCCGTTCCGCCGGGTACAGCGGGCAGACGTTCGGGATCGGTGGTGACGTCGCTGTCACCGCGACGGAGGTCACCGCGCGGGAGCGGCGGTCGATGACGACCCGCGGGAAGAAGGTGCTGCGCTGGCGGCCTGCGCTGGCGCATCTGGTGGAGGCGCTTCTGGCCGTCGACCAGTACGCGTTCGGCGGGGGCATCACGCCGCAGCGGCCGACGGTCGAGTTCGAGGACTCGGTGCAGGAGGATCCGCTGTCGCTGGCGAACACGGCGGACGTTCTGCGGCGGGCGCAGGCGGCGAGCACGGACACGTTGGTGCGGATGGCCCACCCGGAGTGGGACGACGACCAGGTGACCGGAGAAGTGCGGCGGATTCAGGTCGAGGCGGGCACGGCGGTCCCGGACCCGATGCAGGCCGGGGACATCCCGTAGAAGGTGGTGATCGGTCATGCCCGTATCCCCAGCCATGGCCGAAGACCTCGCGGCTGCCGTCGCTGACCTGTACGAGGCCGCCGAGGGCGTACTCATCGAGAAGATCCGGCGGGCCCTCGCCGAGGGCATCAACTCCCCAGTGTGGGCGCAGATGAAGCTCGCGGCCGTCGGCAACCTCCAGTCGGCGATCGACGAGGTGATCGCCGCCCTGCAGCTCGACGCGAACGGGGCGATCCACCAGGCGCTCGCCGAGGCGTACGACCGCGGGCAGCAGGCGGCCGTCGCCGAGCTGGGGGCACTCGGCGTCGGTCAGGCTGCGGCTGCTGCGGCAGCCGTACCAACTGCCCCGGTGGTGGATCGCCTCGCGCGCGCGGTCATCGACGAGACCGGGCCCGTCTACCTCCGTATCCTGCGGGTGTCGATGGACGCCTACCGCGACGTCATCTCAGCCGCAGCCGCAGCCCCCGCTCTTGGCGCGCAGACCCGTAGGCAGGCCGCACAGGCCGCCCTCGATCGGTTCGCCGATCGTGGCGTTACCGGATTCGTGGACGCGCGTGGCCGCTCGTGGGACATGCGGTCGTACGCCGAGATGGCAATGCGGTCCGCACTCGGCCGGGCCGCCGTGGAGGCGCACACGGATCGGCTCGGCGCGGCCGGTGTGGAGCTGGTGATCGTGTCGCAGGCGCCGGAGAAGTGCGAGCTGTGCAGGCCGTGGGAGCGGAAGATCCTCACCCGCACCGGCCAGCCCGGTGCACGCGAGATCCAGGTGCAGCACGCGACCGAGGACGGCGAGATGGTCACCGTCAGGGTGGCTGGTTCGCTGCCGGAAGCGCGGGCTGCTCGGCTGATGCATCCGAACTGCCGACACACGGTCTCCGCCTTCCTCCCGGGCGTCTCCCGGGTACCGAAGCCGCAGCCGTCACGGGGCACCTACGAGGATAGCCAGCACCAACGGTATCTGGAGCGGCAGGTCCGGCGGTGGAAGCGGCGCGCCGAGGCAGCGATGGACGAGCAGGCACGCCGCAAGGCGAACGCGAGCGTCCGTGCGTATCAGGCCCGCATCCGTGAACTGATCGCTGAGACCGGGCTGCCCCGCAAGTCGCACCGCGAGCAGCTCACCACGGCCCGCTGACCGGGCCCACAGTCTTCCGCCCGCCAGGCGTGGGCCGGATCGCACAACCCCCGCCAGGCGCGGGGCCGAACTATCCCGACGCGCACCAGGAGTGCACGCATGCAGAAGCGAACCCTTCCCAGGCTGGCCGGTGCTGGCTGGGCACACCCCTACGGCCACGGCCCTTTCGCGCCGTACCTGTACGCCGACGGCGGGGACGGAGACGACTCCGGATCCGACAGCGGCGACAACGGTGACGACACGAGCACGGACGACGACCAGGACGACGACGCTGGCGGGACCGGCGACGACGACCAGGACGACGACGCGGCCAAGGGCGACAAGCCCAAGCCGAAGGCACCCGCCAAGAAGACCGAGGACCCGGCGGCCGAGCTGGAGCGGCTCCGCAAGGAGCTGCGGCAGGCCAACTCTGAGGCGGCCAAGGCCCGCACCGGGGCCAAGAAGCAGGCGGCCGAGGAGGCCAAGGCGCAGCTCGTCCAGGAGATGGGCAAGGCGCTCGGCCTGGTCAAGGACGACAAGGACGAGGCCCCGGACCCGGCGAAGCTCACCGCCGAGATCGAGCGGACGCAGAAGGCGCACCGCGAGACCGCGATCGAGCTGGCCGTGTTCCGCGGGGCCGGGAAGCACGGCGCGGACGCGTCGGCGCTCACCGACAGCAGGTCCTTCCTGAAGTCGATCGCCGACCTCGACCCGTCCAGTGAAGGGTTCGACAAGGCCGTGTCTGCCGCCATCAAGGCCGCGGTCGCGGACAACCCCAAGCTCAAGGCCGCGAGCCAGGCGCCCGCGCGCACATCCGGCGACTTCTCCGGAAGTTCGGAGAAGCCCAAGAACGGCAACAGCATCGAGGCCCAGCGCGAAGCCCGCCGCAAGGCACGCCAGGGCTGAGCCTCCCCACGGATAGGAGGCCCTTGTGGCCAACACGTTCCTGACCCCTGACCTGATCGCCACGAGGGCACTCGCCACGCTGTACGAGTCCACGCACATGGCGCAGCTCGTCTACCGCGACTACGAGTCGGACTTCGCCGGACGGCAGGGCGACACCATCACGGTGCGCAAGCCCGCAACGTTCGTCGCCAACGAGTTCAGTCGGGCGACCGGCATCGTGCCGCAGAACGCCACCGAGTCCGGCTTCCCGGTGGTCCTCAACCACCTGCCTGACGTCAGCTTCACCGTGACGACCGAGCAGCTCAACCTGGAGATCAACGACTTCGGCGAGCAGCTCCTCGACCCGGCCATGGAAGCCATCGCCCAGAAGATCGACCGCGACCTCCTGGCCCTGCGCGACGACGTCACGCAGACCGTCGGCGCGGTCGCCGAGGACCCGCTCGGCGAAGACCACAACTACGCGAACGGCAAGTACCCGTGGTCCGACTCGCGTGTCCTCATCGAGGCCGGCGCGGTCCTGGACACGAAGAACGTTCCGGCGTCGGACCGTAACGTCGTCGTCGGCCCGCGCACGAAGGCCCGGTGGGTCGCGGAGAAGATCTGGCGCGCGGCCAACGAGCGCGGTTCCACGGTCGGTCTGACCGAGGCCCAGTTCGGCGCGCGCGCGTCCGGGTTCAACCCGTACATGACGCAGAACATCGCGGGCCCGGCCGAGACCCCGACAACGGGCCAGCCGACCACCGAGGTCGACGTCGCGTTCCACAAGACGGCGTTCGCGCTGGTGACCCGCACGCTGGAGGTTCCTCCGGGCGCGCAGGACGCCACGATCATGAACTACAAGGGGTTCGCGCTGCGCGTGGTCTACGACTACGACATCAAGTACAAGCAGACCGTCGTCTCGGTGGACTGCCTGTACGGGACGAAGACCCTCGACGCCAACCGTGCCGTGCTCATCCAGGGGGCTGCTGCCGTATGATCCGCTACCACAACACCAACACGGGTGACGTCGTCGAGCGCGAGCACGCGGACACCCGCCTCGACATGCTCCCCAACTGGGAGCGCCTGGACGCCGACGAGACCCCGGAGGCGCCCACCCCGGACAGCGTCCTCCAGCGGCCGCAGACCTCCCCGGGCGTCGCGCTCACCTCCACCGAGGGACCGCGCGCGGCAGCCGAGGAGGAGCACCGCGAGCAGCAGGAGGACGCCGGGGACCCGCCGGACCGCTCCGCGTCCAAGGAGACGTGGGTGGAGTACGCGCAGAAGCGTGCCGTCTCGGACGAGGAGCGGGCCGAGATCCCGTCCCTGACCAAGGCCGTGCTCATCGCGAAGTACGGGGAGAACCCGGTCACCTGATCGGTTCGTCGCGAGCGAGGGAGGTCCACTGTGGCCTCCCTCTCGCCTCACGATTTGCGGCGGGCGCAGGAGAGCGAGCAGAAGCGGCCACGCCCAGGCTTCTGAGCGCCCCAGGTGACGAACGACTGGCCGCATCGCTCGCAGCTCCGTCGCTCGCCGCGCAACTTGGTGCCGTTCTTCCGGAGCCGGAACGTCTCACCCACCGCGACTGGGCGGTCCGAGTTCAGGTTGTTGCAACGCTGGCAGGACGGCACCAGATTTTCAGGAGACTGGTTCTCGGGGTCCCGGTCGCGGTGTTCAGCGATGAGGGAGCCGGGCCGCGTCCGGTTGCCTGGCGTCCAGGTGACGCTCTCTCCGCAGTGGAAACACGGATGTGAGCCGGGGCCGATCCTCTCGTACAGGATGACGCGCTGCTCATGAACAAGGCCCGACTTCAAGGCGAGCGGGTGCCCGGGCACACGCAGATTTCGACGGTGCGCGCGGTCCGTCTTCCTTGACGCCGCAGCTCGGCACTCCGGCGAACAGTACTTGCCGCGTTGAGTCGGAGGACGTCGGTACTCGCTGTCGCACTGCTGGCAGTTGGCGGGTTCTGACCGCCGCATGCTGTCGGCTGAACAAGTAGGTGAGCAGAACTTGGGGCTGAGCGCCGGGCGGTGGGTGAAGGTCCGATTGCACTGCTTGCAAACGGACTCCACGATGCGGACTTTGCTCCGCTGGTAGCAGGCCCGGGAGCAGTACCTGCCCGCATCGCTGGGCTTCCGGGAGAACTCGCTGCCACATTGATCGCACATCCGCGTCACTGACGACATGCCCCTAATTCTAATCAAGACTGGAGTCACCCAATGGGCAATTACGTGACCAACATCGCGAAGGGTGAACATCTCTGGTTCGCCCGTACCGCCCAGGCGGGCACCGGTGGCGCAGCGCTCGTAGCCGTCGTCCTGGAAGCCACGGGTCTGGAATCCGATGACGCGCTCCAGGACTACGACACTCTGGCCGCCCTCCTCGCCGGGGCCTCCAACGAACAGACGACCATGGGGCGCAAGACACTCACGGGCGTCACGAAGACGGTCGACGACACCACCAATGAGGCCAGCTTCACGGCCGATGCGCTGGTGTGGGCGGATGCGACAGGAAACCCGACTGGAAAGATCGTCATCTGCTTCGACCCCGACGGTACGAACACCGACGCCGCGATGATCCCGCTGACCGTGCATGACTTCGCGGTCACCCCAGACGGCACGTCGATCACCGCGAGCGTGGGTGCGGGCGGCATCGCCGTCTCGGAGAACGCCGCATAGCGCGGGAGAGGGGGCGGTGCCGTGAGGCTGTGGAGTGAAACCTTCGACACGCAGTCGGCGGCCGGGTGGGACGTCACCAACGGCACCGTCACCTTCGACACGACCACGCCCCGTCAGGGCGCGGCATCACTGTCCTGCACCACGGCCACCGCAGTGCAGGCCAGCATCACCAAGCAGATCTACCCGACGGACACCCCTACGGCGCGCGTGCACCTGCGCGCATGGGTGCGGGTGAACACGGCACCCGACCAGACCACCGCGATCATGGCGTGGTCGTTCAATCCCACCACCGTCTCCGGGTTCTACTGCCTCAAGCTCCAGCCCAACCTGACGCTCATCCCGACCCTGTCCGGTGGCACCACCGGCACCGCCTCCGCGCCGCTCACCCTCGGCCAGTGGCACTACGTCGAGATGTACTACGACGACACGGCAGGCATCATCAAGGCCCGCCTCGACGGCGTCCTGTGGGCCACCCGCACCAGCTCGGTCCTCGGCGGTGGTCGGTACGCCCGCTTCGGCATCATCAACCCGGCCATCGCGGACATCGACTTCGATGACGTCGTGGTCGACGACCGCACCCTCGGCCCCGCCCGCGCGCGGGACACGGCCGGCCCCCTGGCCGGACGTATCGCCACGCCTACGAGCGAGCTGGTCGACGACTTCGACGACGGCATCGTCGACCCGGTCCTGTGGCCCGACTCGTACGGCGGCGTCACCGAGGCCGGCGGCCGCGCTCAGGTCCCGTGCGGCCTGGACTACGCGGCGTACGCCTCCGCGAAGATCTACACCCTGCGGAACTCGCAGGTGTCCTGCCGCATGTATCCGGCGCCCCTCGGTGACTCGCTGGTGGCGTGCTGGTCGCAGGTCCTCATCCAGACCACGACCCCGGGCACGGACGTCGTCATCGAGCACAACGCCGTCGCTGACACCCTCGGCATGGCCCTCCGCGCCGGATACGCCGACCCCGAATACACGGCGATCCCGTACGACCCCGTCGCCCACGCCTACCTCCGCATCCGGCAGACCGGAGCGGATCTGCTGTGGGAGACCAGCCCAGACGGTGCTGCGTGGACGACCCGCCGCACGGTGGCCGCGCCCGCGTGGGTGTCCGACCCGAACCTTCAGGTTCAGCTCATCGCCCACCGAGACGACGGCACGCTCAACGTCGCGGAGTTCGACGACGTCAACGTGGCTCCGGCCGCCGTGGTGGTGCCGCTCGGCACAGCCTCCGAGCAGACCGGAGCCACCCCGTACGGCGCTTCGAAGGCCAGGGCGCTGACGGACGCCACCGACACCCAGGCGGCCGTGCCGCTGACCGGAACCAAGGCCCGCACACTGGCCGACGCCCGAACGACGGACACGGCCCACGGGCTCACGGTCACCAGGCGTTCCGAGCTCGGCGCAGCCACCGAGCAGTCGTCGGCCGGGCCCGTGGGGCACGCTCGTACGGCCGTGGTCGGCCAGGCCTTGGAGGTCACGGCGGCCGGAACCGTCGGGTACGCGAGCGCTCTGGTGCTCGGCGCCGCGTGGGAGCATGCGACGGCCGCATCGGCCACTGTGGCCAAGTCCGGGCCGGCCGGTGTGGCCAGCACCAGCGACACGGCCCTGGCCCTGACCGCGACGAAGCGGGCCGTACTCGGCACGGCGGGCGCCGCCGAGGAGGCCCGCCCGTTCACGACCGCCGGGGAGACCCGGCTCGAAGACGCCCGCGCCACGGAGCGCGGGCTCCCGGTGACCGGCAGCAAGACGGCTCCCTGGCTCCTGGCGGCGGCCGGGGACACCGCGCTGCCGGTCACCGCGGCCAAGGACCAGCCCACCGGTGCGGCCGCCACGGCGGACTCCGCTGCCCCGCTGGCCGCCGGCCGCCGGGTCCCGCTCGCCGAGGCTCACGGCCAAGAGCACGCCGGCCGGATGACGGCGGGCAAGCATCTGACGCTGGGCACGGCCACGGACGACAGCCGGGCCCGAATGCTGCACCTGCGGTCGTCCGGTGACCTCGGCGCCGCCTGGGGGATGGAGAACGCGGGCAGGCTGCGGGCCGCGAAGCAGCTACTCCTCGGCACCGCTGGCACGGCGGAGACCGGGGGTGGGCTTGCTGCGGACCGTGTGGTGCCGCTCGGCGCCGCGTCGGCCACGGATCGGGCCGTCGAGGTGCCGCGAGGCAAGGAGCACCGGCTCGGCGTGGCCCGCTGCACCGACCGGGCAACCGCCGCCACCAGCAGCAAGCACCACACCTTGGGCGCAGCGTCGGCCGCCGAGCGCGCCGGCACCATCCGGCAGCCGTTCCAGACCCGGCGCCTGCGCCCCGCCCGCGCGCACGACATCGCGGCCCCGATCGAGGGCCGCAAGCAGCAGCCCGCGGAAACGCTCACCCCGTCGGTGACCGGGCCGACGCTGACCCCGTCGACGGCCGACCCACATCTGGCCGCGTCCGTATCCGGGCCGTCCCTGACGCCCTCGACCTCTGGAGGTGGCTGATGCCCGACGTGGGAGACGTGGTCACCGCGCAGCTGCTGGTGGCCCCGTACGACGCGACGACCACGGCCACGCTGGCCGTCACGGCACCGGACGGCACAGTGTCCACACCGGTCACGTCGACTGTGGATAGCGGGCAGACGTGGACGGCGCCGCTCACGTACACGGCGGCCGGGGTGTGGCTGCTGCGGTGGACGGTGACGGGCACGGGCGCCTCGGTGGAGATCGAGCAGGTCTCCGTGGCCCCTACCCCAGGTGCTGGGCTGACCGGCCGGTCCTACGCGACCACGACGCAGCTCGCCAACCAGCTGCAGGCAGCGCCGCCCCTGGACGCGGTCCGTCAACTCGCCGATGCTTCCAAGTCCCTCGACGACGCCCTGCTGACTGCCGTGTATGACACCGACAGCGCGGGCATGCCCACCGACCCGGACGTGCAGGCAGCGTTCGCTGAGGCGGTGTGTGCCATCGTCGACTGGTGGGACGAGACGGGCGACGAACTGGGCGCTGACGGGGACTGGCAGTCCGTCAGCGCCGGGCCGGTGTCCATGTCGCGGGGCTCGAACTCGATCTCGGCGCAGCCGGTGGCCAACGGGTACCTGCCACCGCGTGCAGCGTCTGCACTCCGACGTCTGCCGTCGGAGAAGCTGCGGCTCGGGGTGGTGGCGACGCCGTGGTGAGGCGAGTCCCCAGGAAGGTGCTGCGGCACCGCCTGACGGTGGAGCCGTACCAGGGGTCATCCAGTGTCGGTGACGTATACCGCCCCGCAGAGATTGTGCGCTGCCTGCTGGACGAGTCGACACAGCAGGTGACGACACCAGGCGGGGAGAACGTGACGTCGTCCTCCTCGTACATCGCCTGGCCTGACCATCAGCCGCCGCTCAACTCGCGGGTGACGCTGCCGGACGGCCGCAAAACAAAGGTCATCAAGGTCGGTCGGGTCAACGCGGTCGGGCTGCCTGTACCCAACAACACGCAGGTGTTCTTGCAGTAGGGAGGCCGCTGTGGCCCAGCGATTCCGACTCGACTTCAACGGCGCGGCGGTCGAGCGGGAACTCCGCGCCGCCGCCGCCCGCGGCCTGCTCCTCGCCGCCGAGTACGTACTCGCCGAGGCACAGGACGTCGTCCCGCTCGACGAGGGCTACCTCCAGTCCACCGGCACCGCCTCCGTCGACGACGGCGACCTCACCGCCGCCGTGTCCTTCGACGGCCCGTACGCCGTCCGCCAGCACGAAGAGCTGGACTGGCGGCACGCACCCGGCAGGCAGGCCAAGTACCTGGAGCAGCCCCTCAACGCCAACCGCGGCCCCGTGCAGCGGATCATCGCGGCCGAGGTGAGGCGGGCATTGCGGTGAGCCACGACGCCGACCTGTTCACGGGCGTCGCCGAGCTCCTCGACGCCGAGGGCGTCGGCGCCTACGATCCGGGCGCGGTTCTGCCGGCCGATGTCACCGGCATCCGCCTCGGCAAGGTCCCCGACGAGCCTGACCGCGTGCTTGGCCTCACGCCGTATCCGGTGGCCGACGACGACTCCACCGACTCCGTCACCGGCATCCAGGCCCGCATGCGCTGGGGCACGGACGCGGCCGGGCTGGTGCAGCTCGCTGACGACGTCTTCAACGTCCTCCACAACCGCCGCTCCTACCGGCTGCGCGGGGTGTGGGTGGAGATCTCCTGGCGGAACTCTCAGGCGTGGATCGGCCAGGACACGCGCGGCCGCATGGAGCTGGTCGGCAACTACTACTTCCGGACGGTCAGGTCCGGGCCCCATCTGATCGACTGAGGAGAGGCATCCCCATGACGACACCCGTCGAGACCACCGAAACCGAGCTGGCCCGCGAGTGGCGCCTCGAAGTGAACATCGGCACGGCCGAACTGCCGGACTGGCAGCTCTGCCCCGGCGTCAGGGAATTCCAGCCGTCCGCCGAACCCAACATCGAGGACTCCTCGGACTACGACTCGGACGGCTGGGCCGGGAACACGAAGACGGCACAGGCCTGGGAGCTGGCGGTCACGATCCGCCGCAAGGCGAACAAGACCTCGAAGGTGTACAACGACGTCCACGAGGCCATCCGCCTCGCCTCCGACGCCTACGGTGAAGCCAACCTGGTGCACCTGCGGTGGATGAACCGCAACGGCCTCCCGGAGGCGTACGAGGGCAAGGCCATCCCCACGTGGGCACCGGCCGGCGGCGAGTACTCCGCACTGGGCGAGGTCGAGATCACCTTCACTGGCGACGGCCCGCGCACGGCCATCGAGAACCCGCTCGTGGTGACCCCCTGATATGGCCGCACAGTTCGAAGCGCTCGAGGACTTCCTCGACGACTACCTGAAGCTGCCCGTCCTCTGCAAGGACGGGCAGACCCGCGTCTTCAGCATCCCGTCACCGCCCGCGGAGGACGGCCTACGCGTCGACACGATCACCAAGGCCGCCGCGAAGCTCTTCCTGGACGGCACCGAACCGGATCAGGAAGTCCTCGACGACGCGGAAGAACGGGACCTCTTCCGCCTGGTCCTCGGCGACGTTCACGACGACATGCTCGCCCAGGTGAAGTGGTCCCGTTTCCGGCACGCCGCGATGACCGCGATGGTGTGGGTCCTCAACGACCGCGACACCGCCGCCAAGTTCTGGGGCTCCGGTGGCGACCCTTCTCTCCTCGCCCCGAACCGGGCGGGCCGTCGGCAGCAGAGGTCAGCGCCCTCGGCGTCGGCCGCGGCGAATACGACCCGGTCACGGGGCTCTACGAGTGGTACGAGGGCGGGCTCCCGCCAGCGTCGCAGGCGCGGCAACGGGGCAAGCGGGTAACCCGCGCCGACCTGCTCGAGCAATGGCCGCTTGTCGAGGCGGACTTCCAGGACACCTACGGCCTCGACCTCGACACTCCCGGCCTGCTCCGGGAGAGGTCATGGCGCTGGCTCTGCACCCGCCTCTACGGGCTCCTCTCCGCCGACTCCCGCATCAGCAGGCACTTCGCACCTCCACCCCCCAAGCAACCCCGTAGGAGGTAGCAGTGGCGCTCACCGTCGGCGAACTCACCGGCCTCATCACCCTCGACGCCGACGGCGTACCCACAGCCCTACGCCAAGCCGAGACCGCCCTCCGGCAGTCCGGCCAGCGCATGGAAGGCGACGCCGAACGCGCCGGACGGCAAGCCGGAGAGAACCTCGGCGACGGCATCGTCCGCGGCGCCGACGGCCGCCTCCGCGACATGCGCGGCCGCTTCGTCACGGCGGGCCGGGAAGCGGGCGAGGGACTCGGCGACGGGCTCAGCGACACGGGCAACGCAGGCGCGGACGAGGCCGTCAGCGGCATGGGCGAGAAACTCGGCGCGCTGAAGATGGCCGCCGCTGGCGTGGGCGCGGCGGCCGGCGCTCTCCTCATGCAGGCCTTCGGCGAGGCCATGGACCAGTCCCGGATCGTCGGACGGCTCGGTGCGCAGCTCGGTGCGACGCCGGCGGAGGCGAAGAAGTACGGCGAGCTTGCCGGGCGCCTGTACTCGAACGCGGTCACCGAGGATTTCCAGACCGCTGCGGACGCGATCAGCGCCATCATGCGGGCGGGTATCGCTCCGCCCGGGGCGACTGAGGCCCAGTTGGAGTCGATCGCGACGAAGGTCTCCGACCTGGCGTCCACGTTCGAGCTGGACTTGGGTCAGACCGCGAACGCCGTCGGCCAGATGATCAAAACGGGGCTGGCCAAGGACGGCACCGAGGCCCTCGACGCCCTCACCGCAGGCCTGCAGAAGATGGGGCCACGCGCCGACGACATCGCGGACACCTTCAACGAGTACTCCACGATCTTCCGTCAGATGGGCCTGGACGCCAGCACGGCGACGGGCCTCCTCTCGCAGGGCATGAAGGCTGGCGCCCGCGACACGGATGTGGTCGCCGACGCGCTCAAAGAATTCGTGCTGATCACGCAGGGCGGCGGCAAGGAGGTGGAAGCTGCTTTCGCCGCGATCGGCATGTCGGGCAAGGACATGCAGGAGGTCATTTCTGAGGGTGGCCCTCCAGCCGAGGCCGCGTTGGACATGATGTTCGACCGGCTCCGCAAGATCGAGGACCCGGCGAAGCGCGCAGAGGTGGCGCTGGCTCTGTTCGGGACGAAGGCCGAGGACACGCAGAAAGCCCTCTTCGCCCTGGATCCGTCGGAGGCCACGGCTGCGCTCGGGGACGTCGGCGGTGCTGCGGAGGAGATGGGCGACACTCTCCGCGACAACGCAGGCACCCGCCTGGAGCAGTTCAAACGGAAGATGCAACAGAACCTCGTCGACTTCCTCGGCGGCACCGTGGTCCCCGCGTTCACCAACGTCCGGGACGTGGCGGGTAAGGCGCTGGGCGGCATGTGGGCACAGGCCGGGAAGGAAGCCGACAGTGCCGCGTTCGCCGACCGAATCGTGGCGTTCTTCCCGATCCTGGGGCAGCGGCTCGCAGCCAAGGCCCGCGAACTCGCACCGAAGATGATCGAGGGGATCGCGGGGGCGGGGCAGTCGGTAGCCGAGTGGATCATGCAGAATCCGACGAAGGTCCTGAAAGTCGCCGCGATCGCCGGGGCCATCACCCTGGCCTTGGTAGCCCTGCCTGCACTCGCCGCCGCCGCGATCAGCGTCGCCGCGATCAGCCTGATGGTGGGCTTCGTCGGCCGCCTCATCACGGCCCTCATCGAGAACGTACCGCGCTGGTGGGCCAGCTTCACGGGCTGGATCACCGCGAAGGCGGGCCAGGCCGGTGCCGTGATGTCTGTCCTCGGCGCGGCGATCGGGCGCTGGTTCTCGGGCCTGTGGTCGCGGTACGTGTCCGGGCCCGTCGGCTCGGCCTGGGCGTCGTTCATCGCGTCGGTGCAGGCCCTGCCCGGGCGGGCGAGCGGCGCCCTGTCTGGGCTGGGCTCGGCGATCAGGGCCCGGGCGGTCGGCGCCTGGCAATCCTTCCGTGACTCGACAGTGAATCGGGCTCTCGGAGTCGTTTCGTGGGTACGCGGGCTGCCCCGCAGGATCGCAGGCGCCTTCGGCAACGTGGCAGGCCTGCTGTACGGCAAGGGCCAGGACGTCGTACGCGGCCTGCTCAACGGCGTCCGGTCCATGGGCGGCTACCTGCGGAGCCAGCTCATGAGCTTCGCCCGGTCCATGATCCCCGGCCCGATCGCCAAGGCCCTCGGCATCGCCAGCCCGTCCAAGGTCATGGCCAAGAGCGTCGGCCGGTGGATCCCGCGCGGCATCGTCGCCGGTATCGAGTCCTCGTCCGGGGAGCTCGACCGGACGATGGCGGGCCTGGTGAACACGCCGACGCCGTCCGCGTCGTACGCCGGCGCCGTCGGATCCGCGATGAACGCAAGCGGCAGCGGTGGCGGATCTGTACGGACGGCGACGCTCAGGGCTGGCGACGCTCTCACTGACCAGCTCCTCACCATCATCCGCAACCAGGTCGGCATCGCCGGTGGCGACGTCCAGGTCGTTCTGGGCAACAACAGGAGGTAGCAGTGGCGTTCCCGGAGACTCCGCTCGGGCTGCGGATCGAGTTGCTGATCGACGGAGTCTGGACCGACATCACTGCGGACGTCTACACCAGGTCTCCGATCACCCATCAGCGGGGCATCCGCAACGAGGGGGCGGTCGCGGACCCGGCATCCGTGCCGATCACCCTGAACAACAAGTCCGGCAAGTACAGCAACCGCAACCCGATGAGCCCGTACTACGGGAAGATCGGCCGCAACACACGCGTACGCCTGTCCCTGCCCGGCGACGAGTCCTACCTCCAGCTCGACGGCGCCACGGAGAGCTTCGCCTCCACCCCCCACCACGCCACTCTGGACATCACCAACGCGATCGATCTGCGCTGGGAGGGAGAGGCCGCCTGGTACGCACCCACCGCACAAATCCTCATCGGCCGGTGGTCGCAAGAGACCGGCAACCGGTCCTGGCATCTGCGGATCCAGGACGGCTCCCTTCACATCATCACCACCACCAACGGCAGCACCGGCCCGACCGGCCACTGGACGCTGCCCAGCCTGCCGCGCCGCGCGGCCCTGCGCGGAACCGTCGACAGCAGCGACGGCACGAACTGGATGATCCGCCTGTACTGGGCGGAGTCCATCGCCGGGCCGTGGACGCAGATCGGGGACGACATCCCCGTGACGGTGGCCAGCCCCTCCAGCATCTACGCCGGACCAGCCCCCCTGCTAATCGCCCCGGCGCAGGACAACGCGACCCCGCCGAGGATCGCCGTAGCCGGTCGCGTCTACCATGCGGAGGTCCGCAACGGCATCGACGGACCCGTCGTCGCTAACCCAGACTTCACCGCCCAGACCGCAGGCACCACCGCATTCACGGACGGCGCCGGCCGACCCTGGACGCTCTCCGACGCGGCAGAGATCCGGGACCGCGTGGACCGGTTCATCGGCGAGATCAGCGAGTGGCCGCAAAAATGGGTCCCCAGCGAGGCAGACGCGTGGGTACCCGTGCAGGCGGCCGGGATCCTGCGCCGCCTCGGACGCGGCACCAAGGCCGTGGACTCCTCCCTGCGACACCGCATCCCGAGCTTCAAGCCGATGGCGTACTGGCCGATGGAAGAAGGCCAGCACGCCGACCGCGCCTACTCGCCGGTGGCAGGCATCGACCCCCTCCGCTTCACCCAGGCCCAGTGGGCCGCCGACAACAGCCTCCCCTCGTCCAGACCACTGCCCACCGTCAACTCCCAGCCCGGGAACCTCTCCCACCTCAACGGCATGGTCCGCAACTACTCGTGGGCAAGCCTGCCGGGCTGGTCCGTGAACTTCATGTACCGCATGCCGCAGGTACCGCCAACCCGGCGCACATTCATGCTGATCCACTCCACCGGCACCATCCGGGACTGGTACATCCAGATGGGCCCCGACACCTCCCGCCTCCTCGGCCTCGGCTACGAAGGCGAACCGATTGTCGACCGCATCATCGACACCGGCGTCGACATCTTCGGCCAATGGGTCAAGTGCCGATTCGCCGTAGAACAGCAGGGCAGCAACATCCACTACGCCCTCGTCTGGTCCGACATCACCGGCGACGCCGGCTTCTACCAGAACACCGTGGCAGGTATCACCGGCCGCCCGACCGGTGTCCACTCACCGCCCGGCGGCTACTCCGCCGACATCAACGGACTGGCCATCGGCCACATCTCCGTGTGGGACGTCTTCTTCACCACCGCCTACGACAACGCGATGAACGCCTGGTCCGGGGAGACCGCGGGCGCTCGAATGCTGCGGCTGTCCGACGAGGAGGGCCTCCCGGTCACGCTGACCGCACCGCCAGCCTCGACGGAGCCGGTGGGCTATCAGGACATCGCACCCGTCCTCAGCCTGGTCCGTACGGCGGCGGACGCGGACGCCGGTCTACTCACCGAGGACCAGACCGCACTGCGGCTGCTGTACCGGCCTCGGTCGACGCTGTACTCGCAGGACCCGGCACTCATCTTGGACTACGCGCAGGGGCAGATCGCCGGGCCACTGGAGCCGGTCGACGACGACACGGCCATCCGCAATGACGTCACCGTGACGCGCGAGGCTGGCTCGTCCACACGCGTGGTGCTGGCCTCCGGCCCCCTGTCGGTGCAGGACCCGCCGGACGGCGTCGGCGTCTACGACACCTCCATCCCGCTGTCTCTGGCGACCGACGCCCAGACCGAACCGAGAGCATTCTGGGAGCTGCATCTGGGCACGTGGGACGCCCCCCGCTACCCGGCCGTCACCATCAACCTCCACCGGCACCCGGAGCTGATCCCCGCGGTGCTCGCCCTTCGCGAGGGCGACGTGATCCGGCTGACGAACATGCCGCGCTGGGTGGCGCCGGACGACGTCGACCTGATGGTCATGGGCCTGAAAGAGACGCTGCTGCCCCGCACGTGGACCATCACCTACGACTGCGTGCCAGCCGGGCCCTGGAAGGTGGGCGTACTGGGCGACGAGCAGCTCGGCATCGTCGACACGGACGGCAGTGAACTCGCCGCGGCCGTGGACGCTGACGACACGACGTTGTCGGTGGCGGTCACCGCTGGCCCGCTGTGGCGGTACGAGACCGACTTCGACGTCCGTGTGGGCGGCGAGGTCATGACCGTGACGGGTATCTCCGGCGCGTCGAGCCCGCAGGCGTTCACCATGGTCCGCTCTGTCAACGGCATCGAGAAGAGCCATGCGGTGGGCGCGGATCTGCGGCTCGCCAACCCGATGAGACTCGCCCTGTAGGAGACCCCGTGGCTTTTGAACCCTGGCAGCCGGGCATGATCGTGAGCGCCAACCGGTTGGCGTCGATCTCGCCGACGTGGCAGGACTGGACGCCGGTATGGACGACGTCCGGCGCCTCCACCCCCACCTTCGGGGACGCCGCCGTCTCCGCACGGTGGGCGCAGTCCGCGACCACCGTCTTCTTCCGGCTGGACATCGTGTTCGGGTCGACGACGAACTTCGGGTCGGGTACGGACAACTGGCGGATCTCGGCTCCGGTCTCGGCGGCCATGACGGCCGGCGGGTGTGGTGCTGGTGAGATCCAGCGGAACGGGGCGCCGTCCGGCTACTCGAGCGGCGCGGGGACGCGGCAGCCGATCCGCGTGCGGTTGACGACTACGGGGACGTTCGAGTTCGAGATGTCCGGCGGCAACATCAACGCGATCTCCACCGCGTCTGGTGCGGGTCTGATCGACGCGTCGACGCCGTGGACGTGGGATGCGGGCTCGTCGCTGCGGGCGTGGGGCACGTACGAGGCCGCCCCCTGATCCTGCTGACCATCCATCCCGCCCCGCGCCGTCTGGCCGGGGCCTCTTTCACGTTTTGGAGGCCTGATGGCCGCACCGATGGCAGCGCGGAGCTTCCTGCAAGCCCTGCGCGACGAGGGCCTGACCGTCGTCGAGGTCGGCGACTGGGAAGACCACAACCGCAACCACAAAGGCCGCTGGGGGCCCGTGCACGGCGTGATGGTCCACCACACCGTGACGAAGGGCAGCAAGCGCACCGTCGACATCTGCCGCCACGGATACGCCAGCCTGCCCGGTCCGCTGTGCCACGGCGTCATCACCAAGGACGGCAAGGTGCACCTGGTCGGCTACGGCCGCGCCAACCACGCGGGCCTGGGCGACGACAACGTCCTGGGCGCTGTCATCAACGAGCAGCCGTTGCCCGCCGACAACGAGGCGAACACCGACGGCAACCGGCACTTCTACGGATTCGAGTGCGAAAACCTCGGCGACGGCAAGGACCCCTGGCCCGCCGCCCAGCTCGAGGCCATCGAACGGGCCGCCGCCGCCGTCTGCCGCCACCACGGCTGGAACGAACGCTCCGTGATCGGCCACCTCGAGTGGCAGCCCGGAAAGGTCGACCCGCGCGGCTTCACCATGGCGTCGATGCGCGCCCGGATCGCCGACCGCCTCGACGGCCCCTCCAGCGGCGGCTGGAAGCCCAGCACCCCCGAAACCAGCACTCCCAAGGAGGATCTCGACATGGACAAGGGCGACGTCTTCGACGCGACCTGGGACACCGACAAGCTTCCGGCACCGTCGTTCGCGCCGGACGTGAAGAAGAACCCGCGCTGGACGGCGTCCAGCTACATCCGCTCCATCTACAACGCCGTGGCGGGCCTGCCCAGCGCGCTCGCCGCGCTCCGCAAGGACGTCGCCGCGCTGCGCGCCGACGTCGCCGCCCTCAAGAAGGAGTCCTGAACATGCCCGACCTGCACTTCGACGGCCAGACCGTCGTGAAGACCGCCAGTACCTACGGCCGCGACCTCCTGGAGCGCGTCCTGTCGACGTTCCTGCAGAGCTTCATCGGCGGCATCGTCGTCACCACCCCGCTGGACGGCAGCATGTGGTACGCCGCCGGAGCGGGCGGCGTCGGAGCCGTCCTTGCTCTGGCCAAGGGGCTGTTCGCGCGGATTCGCGACGTCACCAACAGCGCATCCCTCGCCAAGGGGGTCTGATGACGACGCCCGAGACGGGCGTGTACATCAGTAACGCCCAGATGTACCAGGAGGTGAGGGACCTGGCTCAGACGGTCGGCCGCATCGAGTCCAAGGTGGACAACTTCCTCGACGAGGCCAAGGACATCCGCTCCGACGTCCAAGACCACGAGATCAGGATTCGCACCCTCGAGCGCGCCCGCTGGCCGATGCCCACCATCGGTGTCCTCGCCGGCGTCGCCGGTGCTGCCACCGGCGCGCTCGCCCTCTTCGCCCGATAACCGCGGCCCCGCTCTCCTCCGGGAGGGCGGGGCCGCTTCGTCATGTCTGGGTCTACGCCGTCACCGGCCGGGCTTCGCCCCACAGCGCATCAACATGCTCAGCGAACCGATCGAACAGCCCGCCGGAACCCCGACGTCGTAGATGCAGCAGGGGCGAATCGTGGCCGAGGAGGTTCGCCAGGTGCGGCGTCACCAGCATCTCGTCGTCGAACCGGAACACCGACAGGGCGATGTGCCCGTCGGATAGCCGAGCCTCCACGCCGTCCCCGTTGATCCGGCTGAGCGCGTCCAGCGTGATCCGAATCCGCGTCGACACGGTGAGCGGTACGGCCTCGATCTCCTCGCGCCGACGCGTCACCTCAGACTCGGGATCGCCGACCAGGAAACGCACCGCGCAGCCCGACGCCGCCTTGGCCGCGAGCCGCTCGGGCATCCTCGGCTGCTCCTGCCAGATGAAGTAGTTGGTGTACCCGGCGTAGGTGATCTCCCGCTTCGCGCCGTCGAAAAGGCGGGACCACACAGCGGTTGGGCAGGCGTTGCGGTATGGGTAGGTCGCCACGATCTCCCGGTCTGGCCCGGGTGCCGCCCCCCGGATCTTGGGCCACAGCATGTCTGCGTCCACTCCTAACGCGCTTGCCACCTCGTCCCGCGTCCGTTGGTGGGGGACGCGACGTGGGTCAGATACCCAGCGATCCACCGTCTTGACGCTCACGCCGACTTTACGGGCCAGCCGGGAGCGGGATAATCCGGCGCTCTCGATAGCGCGTTGCAGCTCCTGATGCAAGGCAACTCCCCAGGACGTTTGGGCCACTTCGGACGCTAGCGCGTGGCGTCCCAAATGGCCCCCGTTCGTCAGTACAACCGTCCCAACTGGCGATCCACGATGACGGGCACCAGCAACCCCGACACGGAGGTAGCAGTGGCCATCACCCTGACCCGTCCCGCACCGGAGAACGTCAGCAAACGGGCCCGCGAGATCCACACCGCATGGATGGCGGACCCGGAAATGCCCGCGGTCCTCGACGGCTGCAAGAAGTACTCCTCGGACTGGACCGACGATTACGGCCAGGTCCTCATCCCCGAGTACAGCGTCGAGCGTGACGCACCGCCGCTCATCGACGACGCACTGCGCGTCATGGCGCTGAAGAGCGCGGTGTACGAGATGACCAACGGCGACGAGCTGGCGGCCGAGCTGCCCGTGCCCGTGCCGGTCGACACCGCGGTGCACGCGCTCTGCGCCCAGTTCACCGCCCTGTCTCGGGTGCAGGCACGCACCGGCCACCTGTTCGTGCACAGCACCGTCCGCGAGCACGAGGCCGGCCGCGCCTGGAACTGGGGCGACTACACCCACCAGGCCTACAAGGCCACCTTCGGTGACGTCGACTCGCGCTACTGGATCGACGAGCCGGAGGCCGAGCGGCGCCGCCAGGTCCTCGACGGCCTGTACGCCGGGATCGGCATCACCGAGCGCGGGATGGCCTCCACCATCGACTTCGCCGCGGCGTAGCCGACTGGGCGGCGGGCTCCGTCTCCAGCGGTTTGGGAGGCGGGGCCTGCCTGTCTGGCGGGAGCCCGATCTTGTGGGGGTGCACGCATGCGGGGACCCTGCCGTCGAGGGTGTAGCGCCGGCCGTCGTCCGGGTCGAACGGGGCCTCCCAGGTGGGCCGGTCGTAGATGACGAAGGCCTCGCGCGGGAAGCGCAGAGACGGGCAGATCCCGCACACCGGCCGGTCATCGTGGTCGGAGTCGGGATCGATGTACGGCTGCTGCGCGGCGGCGTCGTCCATGCCGGGAGGCTACCGGCCGCGCCACTCACAGGGAGTCATGCTCGGGGCGGCTCGTCAACGACGTAGGAGCCCTTACCTCGGACGGTGTGGACGAGCCCGCGGTCGACAAGAAGCTGCACGGCGGCCCGCGCGGTCGGCCGGGACACCCCGAACTCCTCCACGACTGCGGCCTCCGACGGGATGCGCCGACGCGGCGGGTACGTGCCGTCGGCGATCCGGGCCGTGAGCACAGCCGCGATCTGCTCGTACAAGGGGTCCGGTCCGTCCAGGTCCACGGTCATATATCGACCGTAGGAGCGATACGACGATGCTTCCCGTCGGGTGACGTCACCTGACAACACCTGACACGCCAGGTAGCGTCGACACGGAAGACCCCCGCGACCGTGCTACCGGTCCGGGGGCATGGCCGACTGCGAAGGAGTCGACGCATGCACCGTACCGGCCCCCCTGCCGCCACGGCAGAGGCCCCCGCCCCCCTCGACGTACCGCCCGCCATCGTGCGCGTCCTCGGACTGCCGCCGCTCCTGCTGGCGAAGGTCACCGTCGACCAGGCCCGCGGCGCCGTCTGTGTCTGGGGCACCGAACGACTCACCGGCGAGACGGCCGTCGACCTCGGCGAGCCGCTCGACACCGCCGGCCGTTGGTTCCCGCGCGCGTGCCGACGCCACGTCGCCGACCGCGCGCACCGCGCGCTCCTCGTCCACGCCCCCGGCTGCGGGGACTGCCGGAAGCGGCCGGCGCCCAGCGAGACCGCCGCCTGCGAGACCGCCCGCGCCCTGTACCGGCTCGTGAGGGACGGCCGACGCTGATGCCGCAGGACCCGGACCGCCCGTACCGCCCGGGCCACGAGATGGGCTACTGCTGGGAGAAGTTCGGCCCGCGCAAGCTGCACTGCTGCCGCGAGCCGTACCACTCGGATGACGACGGCAAGGGCGGGCACTGGACGCCCTACGGCGGCGGCCCCGAGACGTTCCGCTCCCGGCTCGCAGACCGCCGACCGAGCCAGTAGCGGAACCGCGGCCCCGGATGGCGAACTGCCGACCGGGGCCGCCTGGCGTCCGTACCCTGAGCCTGGAGGTGACCGTGACCGAGTGGATCGACCCGCGCTACGCGAAGCTGGTGGCGGCGTGGAAGCGAACGCAGCAGCCCACATCGCGTGACCCGAAGGAGCAGCGGCCTGTGCGGGGGTTCATCTTCCCGCCCAAGCCCTGAAACCTTCCTGACTGCGGCCCGTCTCCGTCCTCCGTCGGGGGCGGGCCGCTCATCTCACGAGGTCGGCGAGGGGCACGTCGAGAACGCGGGCGATCCGCAGCAGCGTGAAGAGCGTCGGGTTGTGGCGGCCGGATTCGATGAGCTGGAGGACGTTGCGGCTGATGCCGGCGCCGAGGTGGAGGCGCTCTTGCGTGATCTTCTTACGCTCGCGTTCAGCGCGGATGCGCTCGCCGAGGACGTGGCTGTGCTCGTAGAGCCAGTCATCGTCGTCGGGTGCGTGCACTCGACAAACGCTCCGACGAAGATCATCCTAAGTCAGCACGATAAATGAGGCATCTTCGCCTGCGGCATACAAGCACGATTCAATTAAGACACTCGTTCGAGTGACGTGACGTTCGACTTATTGCAACATGCAAGCTTTTGCCTAACGATTACCCAGGCCCCCCCCACGCGTCCCCACATCCCCAGCACGACAGATCAGCAGGTGGCACCACATGACCGATGAGCAGTCCCACCCCACCGGGACCCTCACCGACCTCCAGTACGCACGCATCGACTACGCGCGCCGCGACCTCGACTCCGCCCGCGCCGAAGACCTCGCCCAGCTGGACGCCGCCGGCCTCATCCTCATGGTCGAACGCCTCCGGGGACGCCTTGGCGACGTGCTCGACCTCGTAGACGAACTTACAGACCTACATCAGTAAAGCCATTTGTGGAGCCACACCCGGCTGATCGTCGACGTCGTCGCGGGCCGGGGCAGCGGGTTCTCGCTGGAGGCGCCCGAGGGGGTGCGTTTCCTCATCCGTTCCCGCGTCGTCGGCGCATAGCCGTCCCCCGGGACGCCGCGGTCTGGTGCACTGCCCCTGAGCCTACGTCAGGTGACGAGACATCAGGAGGCACTGTGACGCACCGTCGCACACGTTTCCCGACGGGCGGGGAGGACGGGAGACCGGCGGAACCGCCGGGCAAAGCGGACGGCAGACCGGCGGCACCCTCGCGCAGACCATTACTGGCGCTCCTCGCGGCCCTCGGCACGCTGGCCTGCGCGAGCCTGACGGGCGCGGCACCGGCGGGCGCGGCACCGGCGGGCGCGGCACCGGCGGGCGCGGCACCGGCGGGCGCCGCGCAGTACGCGGCGCAGATCGCGCCGGGAGTGACGTACGAGGAGTTCGACATCCCCGCCGCCAAGGGGGTGACGCACGCCCACGTGCTGAGTGTCGACCTTCGCGACCCGCGCGTACGGCTCGGCCTGCTGTATCCGGGGGCGGTCGCCGCACGCGCCCCGGTCTCCCGGCTGGCCGGCACCCAGGGCGCCGTCGCCGGCGTCAACGGCGACTTCTTCAACATCACCGAGACCCAGCACCCGGGCGTAGAGGCCACCGGCGCGAGCGTCGGCCCGGCGATCGCGCACGGCCGGGCACTCAAGGGGGCGGTGCCGGACGGCCAGCGCTTCGGGCCCGCGCTGCCGCCCGGCACGACGACCCGCGACGTACTCGGCGTGGGGGTCGACCGTCGGGCCCGACTGGACCGGCTGTCCCTGGACGGATCCGTCCGCACCCGGGACGGGCGGCTCCCACTCGGCGGCTTCAACCAGTACGCGCTGCCGACCGGCTCGATCGGCGCGTTCACCAGCGCGTGGGGCGGCGCCTCCCGGATGCGCGCGACCTGCGGCACCGACACCGACCGCGCCGCCCCGTGCAGCACGGACACCTACGAGGTGACGGTGCGCGGCGGCCGGGTCGTCGCCGCCTCCGGGACACCCGGCAGCGGCCCGGTCACTTCCGGAACGACGGTGCTGGTCGGCCGGGAGGAGGGCGCGCGGCGGCTGCGGCGGCTCTCCCCCGGTGAGCCGGTCCGGGTGCGGCACCGGCTGGTGGCGTCGGCCTCCCGGGTCCCGTACCGCTTCGCGCTCGGCGGCTACCCCGTGCTGGCGGACGGGCGACCACTGCCCGCCCTCGACGACACCGTGTCGGCCGTGCGCACCGCGGCGGGCGTGGCGGACGGTGGCAGGCGGGTGTTCCTGCTCGCGCTGGACGGCTCGCCCGCCTACCGCACCGGCCTCACGATCGCCGAAGTCGCTTCCGTAATGCGGGGTTTGGGCGCGGTCGACGCCTTCAGTCTGGACGGTGGCGGCTCGACGACCCTGGTCGCCCGGGAGCCGGGCGCGGCCGGCGTCTCCGTGCGCAACAGTCCCAGCGGCGGCGCCGAGCGCCCCGTGCCGAACGGCATCGGGGTCTTCTCCTCACCATGACACCGCCGCGCCGCCCCTGTCCTTCTCTCACGGTCTGAGGCTGCCGACGATCTCCGCCGTCGCGGCCAGACCGCTGCTGATGGTCGGGGCGATGCTCGTACTGGCCAGGTAGAAGCCGAGCAACAGGCACACCAGTGCGTGCGAGACCTTCAGCCCGCCGTTGCGCAGGAAGATCACCGCCAGGACGGACAGCAACAGCACCACTGAGATGGAAACGGCCATCGTCAACCTCCTCCGCCACGTCCACTTCGCGGCGTTCGGCCGTAAGTGTGGCGTAGCGGAGGGTTCGTCCGGGCGGCTGACCTGTCCTCCGAACGAGTGGTGTTACGTCGGTGTCCTACGCGTCCCGGTGGGCGTCGAGGAACGTCTCCAGCCCGGCGAGGTCGTCGGTGTTGAGGTGATCGACCCCGGCGGCGAGCAGTTCGGTCCACACGGCGTCCCGTGCGGGGCCCGCGATGTCGGGCGTGGCCCAGAACCGTACCCGCTGCCCGCGGGAGTGCGCGGCGCCGACGATGCCCCGCAGCTTGCGCCGCTCGGCCGCCGGGAAGGCGCCCACTCCCCGCCAGGTGAAGTTGAGCGTCCAGTTGTCGCTGATCAGCGGGATGAAGGAGGCCGGCGCGGAGCTGCCGAGGTCGGTGAGACGGCCGTCGTAGAAGGCGCGGCGGGTGCGCTGGGCCGCCATGGGGGCGCGGGCGGCCCGGTCACCGGAGATCACCGCGGTGACGGCGCCGGGGAACACCCGGCCGTGGGCGTAGGTGGTGAACAGGTGCTTGTAGCGGCGCAGGTGGCGGTCGAGTTCGAGGTACGTCGACGATCCCTCGGTCTTGAGGTCGATCAGGAGATGCAGGGCGCGACGGTCCCGCCGGTACACCCGGCCGTGGTGGGCGCGGACCCGGGCGGCGAGGGGGTCGAGGTAGAGGGATTCCAGGGTGCGGGAGGGGTCGAGGTCCTCGGGGTCGTGGGCGACCAGAAGTTGGCCGTCGACCAGGTAGATGTCGGCCTCGACGCTGCCGAAGCGGTGGTCGAGGGCGTCGAGGAGGGGGCGGGGGTGCTCGTAGTCGTTGTGGGCGTGGGCGCGCCACAACGGGCGCGGTCCGTGCCTGCCTTCGCTCGCCAGTGCGGTGCCGGCGGGCAGGGCGACCGCGCCCGCGAGGGCGGCGCCGAGGGTGGTGAGGGCTCTGCGTCGGGTGGTGAGGGCCATGCTCTGCCTCCCTGGAGGTGCCTTACGGGACGCCTGTGAGTATGGAGTCCCGATGCCTTCAGGGAGCAGAGTCGTGCGGGGAGTTGGCCGGACCGCCGCCGCTCGTTCACTTCCGCGCGGCGGCGGGCGGGCGCCCTACGTGAAGCGCCCGCCCCAGACGGGACGGGCACTTCGCGTACGGGGGCGGACGGTCAGGGTGCCCGCAGGTCGACCAGTTCGGCCAGCGCCGCCCGGTGGGTGCCGGCCGCGCCGTAGGCGATCGAGTCGGCCTTGGCCCGCTTCAGGTACAGATGGACCGGGTGCTCCCACGTCATACCGATGCCGCCGTGCAGTTGCAGCGCCTCCTCGGCGGCGTGGACGGCGACCTGGCCCGCGTACGCCTGGGCCACCGCGACGGCCACGTCGGTGTCCTCGCCGGTCGCCAGCGCGTCGGCCGCGTTGCGGGCGGCGGCGCGCAGGCCCGCGACCTCCAGCCACAGCCGGGCAAGCCGGTGCTTGAGCGCCTGGAACCCGCCGACCTGGCGGTTGAACTGCTTGCGCTCCTTGAGGTAGCGGACCGTCTCGGTCAGCAGCCAGTCGGAGACGCCCAGTTGCTCGGAGGCGAGCAGACCCGCGCCGGCCCGCAGGGCGCGCCGTACGGCGGGTCCGGCGTCGCCGAGCCGGCGCCCGGACGCGCCGTCGAGAGTCACCCGGGCCACCGGCCGGGTCAGGTCCAGGGACACCTGCGGGGTGACGGTCACGTCGGCGGCGCGGACCGCGTACAGTCCCCCGTCGTCCGCGGGCACCAGCAGCACGTCGGCGACGGCCGCGTCGGCGACGCCGGTCAACTCCCCGTGCAGGAGCCCGTCTTCGATCCGTACGTGCGGTACGGCGGCGCCCGGTGCGACGTGCAGCCCGACGGCGAGTGCGGCGACGGTCGTCGCGGACGCCAGTTCGGTGAGCAGGTCGTCGGGCCCGCAGGCCAGCAGGGCCTCGGTGGCGACCACGGCGCTCGTCAGATAGGGCACCGGAGCGACCGCGCGCCCCAGTTCCTCGAGGACCACGGCGGTTTCCCGGTGGGTGGCGCCCTGGCCGCCCAGTTCCTCGGGGATCAGCAGGCCGGCGAGGCCCATCGAGTCGGAGAGGGCCTTCCACAGCGACACGTCGTGCGGGGCTGCCGACTCGGTGCGGGCGATGACGCCCGCCGGGTCGCAGTGGTCGGTGAGCAGGTCCCGGACGGCGGCGCGCAGCGCCTCTTCCTCCTCCGAGTAGAGCAGGCCGGGTTCCGACTGTGCGCTCATCGGGCGAGGTCCTTCCATGCGACGTCCTTGTCGGTGCGCGGCTCGGCGGGCAGCCCCAGGACGCGCTCGGCGACGATGTTCAGCAGGACCTCGCTGGTCCCGCCCTCGATGCTGTTGCCCTTGGACCGCAGGTAGCGGTACCCGGCGTCGCGGCCGGTGAAGTCCACCAGCTCGGGGCGGCGCATGGTCCAGTCGTCGTACAGGAGGCCCTCCTCGCCGAGGAGTTCGACCTCCAGGCCGCTGATCTCCTGGTTGAGGCGGGCGAAGTTCAGCTTCATGCCGGCGCCCTCGGGGCCCGGCTGGCCGGCCACCAGTTGCTGGCGCAGGCGGACGCCGGTGAGGCGGGCGACCTCGGCCTCGACCCACAGGCCGAGCAGGCGCTGGTGCAGGTCGTGGGTGCGCAGGTCGGGGCGTTCCCGCCAGGTCGCGGCGATCTTGCCGATCATGCCGCCCTCGCGGGGGACGGGGGTACCGCCGATGGCGACGCGCTCGTTGTTCAGCGTGGTCTGCGCGACCCGCCAGCCGTCGCCGGTCTCGCCCAGGCGGCGGGAGTCGGGGATGCGGACGTCGCTGAGGAAGACCTCGTTGAACTCCGCCTCACCGGTGATCTGGCGCAGCGGCCGGACCTCGACGCCGGGGTCGGTCATGTCGCACACGAAGTACGTGATGCCCCGGTGCTTGGGGAGGTCCGGATCGGTGCGGGCGATGAGGATGGCCCAGCGGGCGAGGTGCGCGCTGGACGTCCACACCTTCTGTCCGTTGACCACCCAGTCCCCGCCGTCCCGGACGGCCCGTGTGCCGAGGGCGGCCAGGTCGGATCCGGCACCGGGCTCGCTGAAGAGCTGGCACCAGACCTCCTCGCCGGTCCACAGCGGACGCAGGAGGCGGCGCTTCTGCTCCTCGGTGCCGTACTGGAGGATGGTCGGCGCGGCCATGCCGAGGCCGATGCCGATGCGCCGGGGGTCGTTGTCGGGGGCGCCCGCGGCCACCAGTTCGGCGTCCACGACGGCCTGGAGGGAGCGTGGGGCGCCGAGCCCTCCTAGCCCCTCCGGGTAGTGCACCCAGGCGAGTCCGGCGTCGAAGCGGGCCCGGAGGAAGTCCAGGCGGTCGGTGCCGGCCGGTGGATGCGCGGCCAGCAGCTCCTTCGTACGGCGGCGCAGTTCCGCTGCGTCGGTCATGCGGCGGCTCCCTTCTCCAGCTTCTCCGGTACGACGGCCACCCGGCCGGTCGTCCTGCCGTCGGCGACGCGCTGCACGGCGTCCGCGGCGCCGCCGAGCGGCACCCGCTCGCTCACCAGCGGCTTGACTGCGCCCCGTGCGGCCAGCTCGGTGAGCTGTTCGTGGCAGTGCTGGACCAGCTCGGGGTTCTTGGTGTTGTACAGGCCCCAGTGCAGGCCGAGGACCGCGTAGTTCTTCACCAGGGCGTGGTTCAGCGCGGGGCTGGGGATCGTGCCGCTCGCGAAGCCGACGACGACGATCCGGCCCTCGAAGGCGACGACCTTGGCGGACTGGGCGTAGGCCTGGCCGCCCACCGGGTCGTAGATCACGTCGGCGCCCCGGCCGCCGGTGGCCTCCTTCACGACGGCGACGACGTCCTCGTCGCGTCGGTCGACGACCACGTCGCAGCCCAGCTCGCGGGCGACGGCCGCCTTGTCGGGGCCGCCGACGACGCCGATGACGGTGGCGCCGGCAGCCTTGCCGAGCTGCACGGCCGCGCTGCCGACCCCTCCGGCGGCGGCGTGGACGAGCAGCGTCTCGCCCGCCTGAAGCCGGGCCCGGCGGTGCAGGCCGAACCAGCCGGTCTGGTAGCCGATGTGCAGGGCGGCGGCCTCGGCGTCGTCGAGGGCGTCCGGGGCGGACAGCAGAGCCCGGGCGTCCGCGAGGGCGTACTCGGCGAAGCCGCCGTGCGGCAGCGCGGGGTTGGCGATGACGCGGCGCCCGTCCTCGGTCTCGCCGCAGATCTCCACGCCCGGCGTGAACGGCAGCGGCGGCCTGACCTGGTACTGACCCCGGCACAGCAGGGCGTCCGGGAAGTTGATGTTCGCGGCGCGGACCTTGAGCAGGACCTGCCCGTCGCCGGGCGTCGGCGGCGCGACGTCCGCGAGGCGCATCACCTCGCCCGGCTCGCCGTTCTCGTGCACCTGCCATGCCTGCATGCGGGGCCTCCACCGACTGCGTCGTCCGACCGGGTCCCCCGCATACTAAGCGGTCGCTTGCCGATGAGGGAACAGGTCGCGGGCAGTCGCCGGGTCACAACGGGTGAGCCGTCCCGGCCGGGAGGAGCGGACGACGTTACCGGGCGGGCGCACACCGCGACCGGGCGGGCGGCGCGACCGGCGGAGAACCACCGGGACCGGGCCACGGCAATACCCGGAGGGACGGACCGCCACGACCGGGCCGACGGGCCGTCACGGCTGCGCCGAGGGCCGCGCCCGTACGTGCATACGCTCACCCTGCGGCCCGAAGAGGCTGAGGAACTCGACCGGCCCCTCCCCCGTCGACCCGAACCAGTGCGGCACCCGCGTGTCGAACTCGGCCGCCTCCCCCGCCGACAGCACCACGTCGTGATCGCCGAGCACGAGCCGCAGCCGGCCGGAGAGGACGTACAGTCACTCGTACCCCTCATGGGTCCGCGGGTCCGGCTCGTCCTGGCGCCGGGGCTCCAGCACCTTGAACGCCTGGAGTCCACCCGGCTGACGAGTGAGGGGCCAGTGGGTGCGGCCGTGGCGCACGATCGGCTTGGCACGCACCCGGGGATCGCCGACCGGCGGGGCGCCGACCAGTTCGTCCAGCGGCACCTGGTGGGCCTGCGCGATCGGGAGCAGCAGTTCGAGGCTCGGCTTGCGCAGGCCCGACTCCAGCCGCGACAGGGTGCTCACCGAGATCCCGGTCGTCTCGGACAGCGCCGCCAGGGTCACCTCACGCTCCTTGCGCACCTGGCGGAGCCTCGGTCCGACACCGGCGAGAACGTCGTCTGCAGTCATGTCTTTATTGCAGAACCGGCAAATGTATTTGTCAATCCCGCGCCGTCCGAGCGACCTTCTACGTGGAGGTGGTCACCGTGACCCAGAACAAGAACCTGACCGGCGAGTACGACGTGGTGGTGGTCGGCGGCGGTGCGGCCGGGCTGTCCGCCGCGCTCGTCCTGGGCCGGGCGCGGCTGCGCACCCTGGTCGTCGACGCCGGTGAGCCGCGCAACGCGCCCTCGGACCACATGCAGGGCTACCTGACCCGGGACGGCATGTCGCCGGCCGAGTTCCTGGCGCTCGGCCGGGAGGAGATCGCCCGGTACGGCGTGGAACTCGTCCGCGACCGGGCGGTGGACGTGGCGCGGGGCGAGGACTTCGCCGTGGAGCTGGCCGGCGGACGGACCGTGCACGCCCGCCGGCTGATCGTCACGACCGGGCTCAGGGACGAGCTGCCGGCGGTGCCCGGTGTCGCCGAGAGGTTCGGCCGGGATGTGCTGCACTGCCCGTTCTGCCACGGCTGGGAGGTGCGCGACCAGAGCTTCGGCGTCCTCGCCACCAGCCCGCTCGGCGTGCACCAGGCGCTGATGGTGTCCAACTGGTCGGACGACGTGACCCTGTTCCTGCACACGGTTCCCGAGGAGGAACTGTCCGACGACGACCTGCGCCGGCTCGCCGCGGCCGGGGTCAAGGTGGTGCCCGGTGAGGTCGCCGCCCTGCGGGTCGAGGACGACCGGCTCACCGGGGTCCGGCTGGCGGACGGCACGGCGCACGACCGCTCGGTGGTGTTCGTCGGCCCCGAGGCCGTACCGCAGACCGGCCTGATGGAGCGGCTGGGCGCCGAGCTGCGGGACACCCCGTTCGGCGCGTACCCCGTGGTGGACCCGACGGGCCGGACCAGCGTGCCCGGCGTGTGGACCGCCGGCAACGCGATGGGGTTCGCGGAGCAGGTCGTGCACGCGGCGAGCGGCGGCTACCGCGCGGCGTCGGCGATCGTCGGCGACCTGGTCATGTCGGACCTGGACGCGGCCATCGCCGGCTAGGGGCGCCACGGGAGGGCCGCGGAAACGCCGCGGTGCCGCCGGATCGACGGGGCGGGGAGGCGGGTGCGTTGCCTCGCCCCCGCCCTTCCGGCAGGGGAGCCTGCCGCGCCCGGTACCGCGCCCCTGGCACGGACCGCCGGGCGGATCCCGGAGGCGGCCCGACGCTCGACCGCCACCCGGCGACACGAGCACCCGACGACCGACCGCCCGGAGCCGCGGACCGGCCCAAGGCCCAAGCACCCGGCGGGCACTCCGACGGGCATGGCGTCGGTCGCCGCGCGGGCCGACGCGGCGGACCATCCGCGGGGTGTGTCCTGGCGCTCCCCGGTGCACCATGGCTGCATGCTGCTTGCCCGGTTGGCCCAGGTGTCCCGGGAGGTCGCCGCCATCTCGGCGCGGTCCCGGAAGACCGCCCTGCTCGCGGAGCTGTTCCGGGAGGCGGAGGCGGCGGACGTGCCGGTCGTCATCCCGTATCTGGCGGGACGGCTCCCCCAGGGCCGGATCGGCGTCGGCTGGAAGGTGCTGGCCCGCCCGGTCGAACCGGCCACCGAGCCCACCCTGACCGTCCGGGAGGTGGACGTCCGGCTCACCCGGCTCGCGGCGGTGTCCGGCGCGGGCTCGCAGGCCGAGCGGACCCGGCTGGTCGGCGAGCTGATGGGCGCGGCCACCGCGGACGAGCAGCGCTTCCTGGTCGGGCTGCTCACCGGCGAGGTCCGGCAGGGCGCCCTGGACGCGGCCGCCGTCGAGGGCCTCGCCGCGGCGACCGGCGCGCCCCCGGCGGACGTACGGCGGGCGGTGATGCTCGCCGGCTCGCTGCAGACGGTGGCCGAGGCCCTGCTCGCCGACGGGCCGGACGCCCTGGAACGGTTCCGGCTCACCGTCGGCCGGCCGGTCCTGCCGATGCTCGCCCACAGCGCCTCCTCGGTCGCCGAGGCGGTCGGCAGGCTGGGCGCCGCGGCGGCCGTGGAGGAGAAGCTGGACGGCATCCGGGTCCAGGTGCACCGGAACGGCGACGCCGTACGGCTCTACACCCGCACCCTGGACGACATCACCGACCGGCTCCCCGAGGTCACCGCCGCCGCCCTCGCGCTGCCCGGCGAGCGGTTCATCCTGGACGGCGAGGTGATCTCCTTCGACGAGGGCGGACGCCCCCGCTCCTTCCAGGAGACCGCCGGGCGGGTCGGCTCCCGCACGGACGTCGCCACGGCCGCGCGGGCCGTGCCCGTCTCCGTCGTGTTCTTCGACGCGCTCTGCGTCGACGGCCGCGACCTGCTGGACCTGCCGCTGACCGAGCGGCACGCGGAGCTGGCCCGGCTGGTCCCCGAGCCGGCCCGGGTGCGGCGCACGCTGGTCCGCGGGCCCGCGGAGACCGGCGCCGCCGAGGAGTTCCTCGCCGAGACGTTGAAGCGCGGTCACGAGGGTGTCGTGGTCAAGGGGCTCGACGCCGTCTACAGCGCCGGCCGGCGCGGCGCGTCCTGGCTGAAGGTCAAGCCCGTCCACACGCTCGACCTGGTCGTGCTGGCCGCCGAGTGGGGCCACGGCCGCCGCACCGGCAAGCTCTCCAACCTCCACCTCGGCGCCCGCACCGCCGACGGTTCCTTCGCCATGCTCGGCAAGACCTTCAAGGGCATGACCGACGCGCTGCTGACCTGGCAGACCGGGCGTCTGAGGGAGCTGGCCGTGGAGGAGCACGGCTGGGGCGTGACCGTACGCCCCGAACTCGTCGTGGAGATCGCCTACGACGGCCTCCAGCGCTCCACCCGGTACCCGGCCGGTGTCACCCTCCGCTTCGCCCGCGTGCTCCGCTACCGCGAGGACAAGCGCCCCGAGGAGGCGGACACGGTGGACGCCCTGCTCGCCACGCACCCCGAGGCGGCCCCGTGAGGCGCAGCGCGGGCCTCCTGCTGTACCGGCGCGGCCCCGACCGGCAACCTCAGGTGCTCCTCGGCCACATGGGCGGCCCCTTCCACGCCCGCCGGGAGGCCGGCGCGTGGACCGTCCCGAAGGGCGAGTACGGCCCCGACGAGCCCGCCTGGGAGGCGGCCCGGCGCGAGTTCGAGGAGGAGCTGGGGCTGCCGCCGCCCGACGGCGAGGCCGTCCCGCTCGGCGAGGTCCGGCAGGCGGGCGGGAAGGTCGTCACGGTCTGGGCCGTCGAGGCGGACCTCGATCCGGCGGCGGTCGTCCCCGGCACGTTCGGCATGGAGTGGCCGCCGAGGTCGGGGCGGACCGTGGAGTTCCCCGAACTGGACCGGGTGGCGTGGTTCACCGTGGACCGGGCGCGCGAGGTGATCGTGAAGGCGCAGGCCGCGTTTCTCGACCGGCTGGCTGAGCACTCGCACCGACGAGAAGGCGACGGATGACGAGTGACGAGCAGCGAGCGGAACCCGGACCAGACCCGTCCGCGTTGCGGCACTGCGCGCCGCACGCCAAGGTCGAAGCACGAGTCCGCACCCAGGGAGGTCGGCCATGCCCATCGCGACGGTGAACCCGGCGAACGGTGAGACGCTCAGGACGTACGAGGCCATGGGCGAGGAGGAGATCGAGCGCCGGCTCCAGCTCGCGGAGGCCACCTTCCGCACGTACCGGACCACGGGGTTCTACGAGCGGGCCGGCCTCATGCGCCGGGCCGCCGATCTCCTGGAGGCGGACCGCAAGGAGATCGGGCAGGTCATCACCACGGAGATGGGCAAGCCGATCAAGCAGGCCCGCGCGGAGGCCGCCAAGTGTGCCAAGGCCATGCGCTGGTACGCCGATCACGCGGCGGAGCTGCTGGCCGACGAGGAGCCCGCCGAGGCGGACGTGAAGGACTCCGGCGCCTCCCGCGCCCTGGTCCGCTACCGGCCGCTCGGACCGGTGCTCGCGGTGATGCCGTGGAACTTCCCGCTCTGGCAGGTGATCCGGTTCGCGGCGCCCGCGCTGATGGCGGGCAACGTCGGGCTGCTCAAGCACGCCTCGAACGTGCCGCAGACCGCCCTGTACCTGGAGGACCTGTTCCACCGGGCGGGCTTCCCCGAGGGCTGCTTCCAGACGCTGCTGATCGGTTCCGCCGCCGTGGACGACATCCTGCGCGACGAGCGGGTGCGGGCCGCCACCCTCACCGGCAGCGAGCCGGCCGGCCGCGCGGTCGCCTCCACCGCCGGGGAGATGATCAAGAAGACGGTGCTGGAGCTGGGCGGCAGCGACCCGTTCGTGGTGATGCCGTCCGCCGACGTCGACCGGGCCGCCGAGGTCGCGGTGACCGCGCGCACGCAGAACGCCGGGCAGTCCTGCATCGCCGCCAAGCGGTTCATCGTGCACACGGACGTGTACGACGCCTTCGCCGCCCGCTTCACCGAGGCTATGCGGGCGCTGCGGGTAGGCGACCCGATGGACGAGGACACCGAGGTCGGCCCGCTCTCCAGCGAGCAGGGCGTGAACGACCTCGTGGAGCTGGTCGACGACGCGGTACGCGGCGGGGCGGCCGTGCTGTGCGGAGGCGAACGCCCCGACGGCCCGGGCTGGTACTACCCGCCGACCGTACTGGCCGGCGTGACGCGTGAGATGCGCATCCACCGCGAGGAGGCCTTCGGCCCGGTCGCCACGCTGTACCGCGCGGCCGACCTGGACGAGGCGGTGCTGATCGCCAACGACTCGGACTTCGGGCTCAGTTCCAACGTCTGGACGCGCGACGACACCGACGTGGACCGCTTCGTACGGGACCTGGAGGCGGGCGGCGTGTACGTCAACGGGATGACGGCGTCCCATCCGGCGTTCCCGTTCGGCGGGGTCAAGCGGTCGGGCTACGGTCGTGAGCTGTCCGGGCACGGAATCCGGGAGTTCTGCAACATCACCACCGTATGGCACGGAGCGTGAGCCTTCCGCGACTACGATCCCCTTTGTGAACCGCGAAGTGACCCTGCCTCTGATCGTCGACGACCGCGGCACCTTGCAGGTCGCCGCGTCCGACGTGAGCAAGCTTCTGCGCACCGTGGGCGGGCGATGGCTGCGGCTGGTGGAGGCCGGCGAGGAGACGCTGGACGAGGACACGGTCGCGGCCCTCACCATCGAGCTCGCCAAACTGGCCGACCGGATCGACGTGGCGTGCATCGCCCACAGCAGCGGCCAGTCCTCCTGACGCCCGTCGCGCCCTGCGCCCGCCCGGTCCCCGGGAGGAGTAGCCCGGCGAGAGATCGCCGCCCCCGTGAGTGATGGCGGGTGAGGCCCCCGGAAAGCAGGCCGGGCCCGGTCATCGTCGTACCCCCGGACTGCCCCACGCCTTCGCGAACCCGAAGGGCGAGCCCGCCAGGATGTTCTTCCGGGCGAGCCCGCCCCCGGGCCACGAACACTGCTTCGAGGCTTCTGGAGATGCTCGTCGAGGGCGGCCCTGTGGACCACCAGGCCATCGAGGCGCTGAGGGCCAGGTACGGCGTCGAGCAGTCGACGCCGCTCAGGCGCCGGCAGGGCCGGCCCTGGCCCGCCCTGGCCCGTCCTGGCCCGTCCTAGCGGATCGGCATCCCCGCCAGGGTCCGCGCGATCACCAGCCGCTGGATCTCGCTGGTGCCCTCGAAGATGGTGTAGATCGCGGAGTCGCGGTGCATCCGCTCGACCGGGTACTCCCGGGTGTAGCCGTTGCCGCCCAGGATCTGGATCGCCTGGGCGGTCACCTTCTTCGCCGTCTCACTCGCGAACAGCTTGGACATCGATCCCTCGGCCGCCGTGAACGGCTTGCCGTTGACCGCCATCCACGAGGCCCGCCACACCAGCAGCCGCGCCGCGTCGATGGACGTCCGCATGTCCGCGAGCTGGAAGGCGACGCCCTGGTTGTCGATGATCGGCCGCCCGAACTGCTCCCGGGTCTGGGCGTACTCGAGGGCCACCTCGTACGCGGCGCGTGCGGTGCCGACCGCCATCGCGCCGACCGCCGGACGTGACGCCTCGAACGTGGCCATCGCCGCGTTCTTCACACGCCCCCCGCCCTTCTGGGCCTTCTCCCGGGCGCGGGCCAGGCGGGCGTCCAGCTTCTCCTTGCCGCCGAGCAGGCAGGAGCCGGGGACGCGCACGTTGTCCAGGATCACCTCGGCGGTGTGCGAGGCGCGGATGCCGTGCTTCTTGAACTTCTGGCCCTGGGACAGCCCCGGCGTGTTCGGCGGGACGATGAAGGAGGCGTGGCCCTTGGAGCCCAGCTCCGCGTCGACGACCGCGACTACGACGTGGACGTTGGCGATGCCGCCGTTGGTCGCCCAGGTCTTGGTGCCGTTGAGGACCCACTCGTCCTTGGCCTCGTCGTACACGGCCCGCGTGCGCATGGACGCCACGTCGGAGCCGGCGTCCGGCTCGGAGGAGCAGAACGCGGCGACCTTGACGTCGTTCGCGTCGCCGTACATCTGGGGGATCCAGGTGCCGATCTGCTCCTCGGTGCCGTTGGCGAGGACGCCGACGGCGGCCAGGCCGGTGCCGACGATGGACAGGGCGATGCCGGCGTCGCCCCAGAACAGCTCCTCCATCGCCATGGGAATGCCGAGGCCGGTGGGGTCGAAGTACTGCTGGGCGTAGAAGTCGAGGGAGTAGATGCCGACCTTGGCGGCCTCCTGGATGACCGGCCAGGGAGTCTCCTCACGCTCGTCCCATTCGGCGGCCGCGGGGCGGATGACGTCGGCCGCGAAGCCGTGCAGCCAGTCCCGGACCTCCTTCTGTTCGTCGTTGAGCTCCATGGTGAACTCGGCCATGTCCCCTCCAGTGACGCACGTGCATGTTACTTGCGGTAACCCGAGTCTGTTACCGGTTAGTAGGAAAAGTCAACTCCCGAGGCCCCGTCGCCCTCCCGTTCGATGTCCGACGCCCGTCGGGTGTTAGTTTGCGCAGGCGTCACCGAACCAGCACGGGTGGGGAGAGCACATGGACACCACGCAGCGGACCGATCAGCAGCGGTCCGCCGACCGCAGACGGCGCGAGTTGCTGGAGGCCGCCGACCGGGTGGTGCTGCGCGACGGCCCACAGGCCTCGATGAACGCCATCGCCGCCGAGGCCGGCATCACCAAGCCGATCCTCTACCGCCACTTCGGCGACAAGAGCGGACTGTACGCCGCCCTGGCCAGGCGGCACACGGACGCCCTCCTCGCATCGCTGCGGGCCGCCCTGGACGCACCGGCGGAGCGGCGGGAACGCGTCGAGGCCACCCTGGACACCTATCTGGCGGCGATCGAGGCACGCCCGCAGGTGTACCGCTTCCTGATGCATCCGGCGGAGGGCACCACCACACCCGGCGACCAGGCCGACCAGGGCTTCGACGTCGGCAAGCACTCGGCTCCGCTATTGCGCCGCATGGGCGAGGAACTGGCCCAGGTCATCGAGGAGCGCCTCGACGTCGGGCCGGGCACCCAGCAGCTCGCCCGGGTGTGGGGGCACGGGATCGTCGGTATGATGCACGCCGCCGGAGACTGGTGGCTGGGCGAACGCCCGTGCTCCCGGGCGGAGTTGGTGCGCAGCCTCGCCGACCTGCTGTGGGGCCGCCTCGCCGCGGCCGGCGACAAGGCGGGCGGCCCGGGCTTCTGACGGCCGCGGGCGGTGTCCGCGGACCGTACGTGCCCGTGCGGCGGCGCCACCCGCCGGCACAGCCCCGCCGGCCACAACCCCTCCGGCACAGCCCCTCCGGTGCGACCGCCCCGACGAGACCGCCGGCGAAGCCCCTCCCCGGCCGGCGCGCTCAGCGGCGCCAGGACGTCCGCGCCACCTGCCGCGTCAGCTTCCGGTGGCGCCGGCCGGCCAGGCGGTCGGCGTACACCAGGCCCTCCAGGTGATCGCACTCGTGCTGGAGGCACCGGGCGAAGAACCCCGTCCCGCGCACGGTGACCGGCTCCCCGGTCACCGTGAAGCCCGTCACGACCGCCTCGTCGTGACGCTCGGTCCCGGCCTCCAGCCCCGGCAGCGACAGACAGCCCTCCGGCCCGCGCACCACCACCCCGCCCGTCTCCACGAGCCGCGGGTTCACCACGTGGCCGAGATGGCGCTCGTCCTCGTCGTCCGGGCAGTCGTACACGAAGACGCGCAGTGGCGCGCCGATCTGGTTCGCGGCCAGGCCCACCCCGTGGGCGGCGTACATGGTCGCGAACAAGTCCTCCACGAGCGCCGCGAGTTCTGGACCGAAGCCCGTCACCTCGGCGCAGGGCGCGTGCAGGACGGGGTCGCCCAGGAGGCTGAGGGGTCGGACGCGCCCGTGGGCGCCCGGGATGGAGCCGTGTCGCATGGCGGCAAGAGTAAGGTCCCTGTGTCCCCGGGCGGTCCGCGCCCACCGCCAAAACCCCATGGCCGGTGCCGCGATTCGGGAGTGCGAACGGATCTCGATAGGCTGAGGTCCACACCACGTGGCCGTCAGGCTTCAGGCGCGGCGCGTACGCAAGGAGGATCGAGAACTGATGGCAGGCAACTCGGACCCGCTCACGCCCCGGGCCAAGATCGCCGTGACCGCGGGCAAGGCGGTCGCGGCGGCATCTCGTGCCGCGGGGCGCGGCAGCGGTTCGGTGATCGGCGGCAAGGTCGCGCTGCGACTCGATCCCGACCTCCTCGCCAGGCTCGCCCAGCATCTGGACGTGACCCTCGTCTCGGCGACCAACGGCAAGACCACCACCACCCGGCTCATCGCCGAGGCGCTCAAGGCGGCCGGGCCGGTCGTGTCCAACGCCCTCGGCGCCAACATGCCGGCCGGCATCACCTCGGCGCTCGCCGCCGGCGCGGAGTCCCGGTACGGCGTCCTCGAGGTCGACGAGAAGTACCTCGTCGGCGTCGCCCAGGCCACCGAGCCGAAGTGCATCGCGCTGCTCAACCTCTCCCGTGACCAGTTGGACCGCGCCGCCGAGACCCGGATGCTCGCCGAGAACTGGCGCGAGGGCCTGACCGGTTCGAAGGCCGTGATCGTCGCCAACGCCGACGACCCGCTGGTGGTGTGGGCCGCGTCCTCCTCCCCCAACGTGATCTGGGTCGCCGCCGGGCAGATGTGGAAGGACGACGCCTGGTCCTGCCCGTCCTGCGGCGGTGTGATGCAGCGCCCCGGTGACGACTGGTTCTGCGGTGAGTGCGGTTTCCGCCGTCCCACGCCGAGCTGGGCCCTGTCCGGCGACCACGTCCTCGACCCGCACGGCTCCGCCTGGCCCATCCACCTCCAGTTGCCGGGGCGCGCCAACAAGGCCAACGCCGCCTCCTCGGCCGCCGTCGCCGCCGTCTTCGGGGTGCCGCCGCAGGTCGCCCTGGAGCGCATGTACCAGGTGCAGGCGGTCGCCGGGCGCTACGACGTCGTACAGTTCCAGGGGCGTGACCTGCGTCTGCTGCTCGCCAAGAACCCGGCGGGCTGGCTGGAGACCTTCTCCCTGATCGACCCGCCGCCGGCCCCGGTGATCCTCTCGGTGAACGCGCGCGGCGCCGACGGCACCGACACGTCCTGGCTGTGGGACGTGGACTACACCCGGCTGACCGGCCACCCGATCTGCGTGGTGGGCGACCGGAAGCTGGACCTCGCGGTGCGCCTGGAGGTCGCGAACCAGCAGTTCCAGGTGTGCGAGGACCTCGACCAGGCGGTGCAGCTCTGCCCGCCGGGACGTGTCGAGGTCATCGCGAACTACACCGCCTTCCAGGACCTGCGCCGCCGCGTCGGCAACTGACCGCGAGACTTCAGGGGACTTTCGTGAGCGACAACCAACTGCGGATCGTCTGGATCTACCCGGACCTCCTCAGCACCTACGGCGACCAGGGCAACGCGTTGGTCGTGGAGCGCCGGGCCCGGCAGCGCGGCCTCGACGTGGCCCGGCTCGACGTGCGCAGCGACCAGCCGATCCCGACCTCCGGCGACATCTACCTGATCGGCGGCGGCGAGGACCGCCCGCAGCGGCTCGCCGCCGAGCGGCTGCGCCGTGACGGGGGCCTGTACCGGGCGGTGGAGAACGGCGCGATCGTCTTCTCCGTCTGCGCCGGTTACCAGATCCTGGGCCAGGAGTTCATCAACGACCTGGGCCAGCGCGAGCCGGGCCTCGGCCTGCTGGACGTGGTCTCCACCCGCGGCGAGGGCGCCCGGTGCGTCGGCGACGTCCTCGGCGACATCGACCCGCGCCTGGGCCTGCCGCCGCTGACCGGCTTCGAGAACCACCAGGGCGTCACCCACATCGGCCCCGGCGCCCGCCCGCTCGCCCAGGTCCGCTTCGGCAACGGCAACGGCACGGGCGACGGCACCGAGGGCGCGTACAACGACACGGTCTTCGGCACGTACATGCACGGTCCGGTGCTGGCCCGCAACCCGCAGATCGCGGACCTGCTGCTGAAGCTGGCCCTCGACGTCAACGCGCTGCCGCCGACCGACGACCGCTGGTACGAGGCGCTGCGCACCGAGCGCATCGCCGCCGCCCAGCAGCCCGCCTAGACACAGCCGCGCGGCGGCCTGCCCGGCCTCCGCGGACGGGCCCGTCTGATGACTCGTCCGCACAGGTGAGCGGGCACGTCCAGTAGGCGGACGCACGGTTCGGTCCCGCCCCCCGATGCCGCTAGGGTGGCGGGGATCGAGCCGGACAGCGCGGTCCGGACCCGTGCCACGTTGAGAAGGTATTTCGGGCTATGCGCATTGGTGTCCTCACGTCCGGCGGCGACTGCCCCGGCCTGAACGCCGTCATCCGGTCCGTCGTGCACCGCGCCGTCGTCGACCACGGCGACGAGGTCATCGGCTTCCGGGACGGCTGGAAGGGCCTCCTGGAGTGCGACTACCTCAAGCTCGACCTGGACGCCGTCGGTGGCATCCTGGCGCGCGGCGGCACCATCCTCGGCTCCTCCCGGGTCCGTCCCGAGCATCTGCGGGACGGCGTCGAGCGCGCCCGGGGACACGTCGAGGAGCTCGGCCTGGACGCGATCATCCCGATCGGCGGCGAGGGCACCCTGAAGGCGGCCCGGCTGCTCTCCGACAACGGCCTGCCGATCGTGGGCGTGCCCAAGACCATCGACAACGACATAGCGGTCACCGACGTCACCTTCGGCTTCGACACGGCCGTGACCGTCGCCACCGAGGCCCTGGACCGGCTGAAGACCACCGCCGAGTCCCACCAGCGGGTGCTGATCGTCGAGGTCATGGGGCGTCACACCGGCTGGATCGCGCTGCACTCGGGCATGGCGGCCGGCGCCCACGCCGTGGTCGTGCCGGAGCGGCCCTTCGACATCGACGAGTTGACCGCGAAGGTCGGCGAGCGGTTCTCGGCGGGCAAGCGGTTCGCCATCGTGGTGGCCGCGGAGGGCGCCAAGCCGAAGGCCGGCACGATGGACTTCGACGAGGGCGGCAAGGACGTCTACGGCCACGAGCGCTTCGCCGGGATCGCCCGCCAGCTCTCGATCGAGCTGGAGGAGCGGCTCGGCAAGGAGGCCCGGCCGGTGATCCTCGGGCACGTCCAGCGCGGTGGGACGCCCACGGCCTACGACCGGGTGCTGGCCACGCGGTTCGGATGGCACGCGGTGGAGGCCGTGCACCGCGGCGAGTTCGGGAGGATGACGGCGCTGCGGGGGACGGACATCGTGACGGTGCCGCTCGCCGACGCGGTCGAGTCCTTGAAGACGGTGCCGGACGCGCGGTACGCGGAGGCGGAGTGCGTTCTCTGAACCCGGCCGGCCGCTGACAGCTCGGCCCAGGGGTTCGCGGCGGGCCCGCGCCGCAGTGCCGCCCCCGGTGACGAATGTCGCCGGGGGCGGTTCTAGTCTTGCTCCGGACAGACGGCGCTCAACCGCGCTCAACCCCCACGAAACAGGAGCCGGCGGATGGATCACAGCGGGCACGGCATGACGATGGATCTGCCGCCGTTCACGCTGGGGCGTGGTCTCGCGTGGTCGGCGGACCCCTTCTTCCTGATCGCCTGTCTTCTCGGCCTGGCGCTGTACGGCTGGGGCGTCGTCCGGCTGACCCGGCGCGGCGACAAGTGGCCGGTGGGCCGGACCGTGTCCTTCGTCGTCGGTGTGCTGAGCATCGGGCTGATGATGTGCACCAGGCTCAACGACTACGGCATGGTCATGTTCAGCGTGCACATGGTGCAGCACATGGTGATCAGCATGGTGTCGCCGATCCTGCTGCTGCTCGGCGCCCCGATCACCCTGGCCCTGCGCGCGCTGCCCACGGCCGGCCGGGGCCGCAAGGGCCCCCGCGAACTGCTGCTGATGCTGCTGCACAGCCGCTACATGCGGATCGTCACGCACCCCGCCTTCACCATCCCGCTCTTCATCGCGAGCCTGTACGCGTTGTACTTCACCCCGCTCTTCGACTTCCTCATGGGCTCCCAGGCCGGGCACATCGCGATGATGGTGCACTTCCTCGCCGTCGGCGTGGTGTTCTTCTGGCCGATCATGGGCGTCGACCCGGGCCCGCACCGGCCGGGTTACCTGATGCGGATGCTGGAACTGTTCGCCGGCATGCCGTTCCACGCGTTCTTCGGCATCGCGCTGATGATGGCGTCCTCCCCCATGGTCGAGACGTTCAGGAACCCGCCCGCCTCGCTCGGCATCGACGCGCTCTCCGACCAGAACGCGGCCGGCGGCATCGCCTGGGCCTTCAGCGAGGTCCCGTCCGTGCTCGTGCTGCTGGCGCTGCTGTTCCAGTGGTACGCCTCCGAGGAGCGGCAGGCCCGGCGCACCGACCGGGCCGCCGACCGCGACGGCGACAAGGAACTGGCGGCATACAACGCCTATCTGGCCTCACTGAACACACGCGGCGGCTGACCGGCGGTTTCGTTCAGTAGCATGTGGCGCGTCGGGGCAACCGCCCGGGGGGAGCGGTATGACACGTCACGTGGGCCGGGTCGTCGCCGGCCGTTATCTGCTGCTGCGCCCGCTCGGCGACGGCGGGTCGGACCGGGTGTGGCTCGCGCACGATCAGCGGCTGGGCGGCGAGGTCGCGCTCAAGGCCGCCGGCACCGGTGCCCGGGACGTGCCACCGCCGCCCGGTCATCCGCACGTGGTGGCCGTTCACGACGTGGTGGAGCACGAAGGCGTGCCGTGGACCGTCATGGAGTACGTGGCGGGCGCCGTCGACCTGAGGGCGCTGGTGGCCCGGCGCGGTCCGCTGGCCCCGGCCGACTGCGCCCGGATCGGGCTCGCCGTGCTCTCCGTGCTCCACGCGCCGGCCGCCGGGCACGAGCCGGGTGTGCCGCACCGGCGTGTCGGGCCGGCCGACATCCTGCTGGCGCCGGACCGCGGCGGCGCGCCGTACGGCAGGATCCTGCTCCTGGACCACGTCGCCGCCGGGCCCGGGGACGGTGACGGTCTCCTCGCGCTGGGCCGCACGCTCCACTACGCCGTCGAGGGCCGCGAGCCCTCCGACCGGGAGGTGCCCGTACGCGCCGGTGCGCTGGGGCCCCTGCTGGCGAGACTGCTCGGCGGAGCCCCGGGGCCGCGTGTCACGGTGGCCGAGGCGGAGGCGGAACTGGCGTGGATCGTCACGCCGCAGACCGATACGTACGCCCGGCCGCGGACCGACCCGGGATCGCGGCCGCCCTGGTCAGCGGCGCCCACACCCGGGTCCCGCCCGGCCGCCCCCGCCGATCGGCAGGCTGCCGCCACCACCGGGCACCGGCGCCGGCGTCCGAGGGCCCTGCGGGCCGCCCTGGCCGGCGGGCTCGGTCTGGTCCTCGCCCTGGGCGGCGTCTGGTACGCCCTCGCCGGCCGGGCGGCCGACGGGACCGGGACGCCGTACGGCGACACCGTGGGACTCGCGGCACCGCTCGAGGACGGGGACTGCGTGCGCGCCCACTGGCCGGGCGGTACGCGGTTCGCGGGGACGCCGCGCCTCACCGCGGACCCGGCCTGCCGGGGCCCGGCGCCCGACGGCCAGGTGATGGCGTTCGTGCCCGCCTCCTCCGCCGAACAGGCCCGCGAGCTGGGACCGGCGCGGTGCGAGGAGCGGACCAGGGAGGCCCGGGCCCGGCTGGCCGGAGTGCGCAGCGTGGCGGTCGTCCCGGCCGACGACGGCTTCGAGACCGCCCGGGGGCGTACGGCGTGCCTGGTGCTGGGGGTGCACGGGCCGGTGTACGGGCCGCTCGGGCGGCACCGCGAACCGGGTTCGGTCTTCGCGGACACCGCGACCATGCAGCGCCGGGACTGCCTGGACGTGCGCTCCGCGCGCGAGGCCCGGCTGGTGCCCTGCGCGGGCCGGTACGACGCCCAGGTGCTCGGGTTCACCCGGCTGCCCTCCGACGTCACGCTCGCCGGGGCGCCCGCGGCGGCGGACCGGGCGTGTGCGCGCGAGGTGCCGCCGCGGGACTACGGATTCGACCCCTCCCTGTACGAGGCCGGTTCCCGGACGGCCGCGGGGGCCTGGAAATCCGGCTCACATCTTGCCGTCTGCACCGTACGGAGGCAGAACGGGGGCACCATGGAGGGGAACGGACCATGAGGAGGGTGTTGCGATGCCCGGTTCCACGGACAGTTCCACGAAGACGATGGGGGCGCTCACCATCGGCGGCCTGGTCGCGGTGACGGCCTACACGGTGGCGCTCGGAAGCAACGGCTGGCTGTGGTTCGGCTGGGTCGTTCTGGGTCTGATCACGCTGGGGCTGGTGACCACGCGCAGCGCCTGAGCCCCACGCCGGGGCGCCCGACGCATCACTCGCGGCCGAGCCGGCCCGCCGAGTGCACGCCCGGCTGGTACTTCGGCAGCCGGACCGTGATCTTCATGCCCGCGCCGACGGCCGTCTCGATGACGAGGCCGTGGTCGTCTCCGTAGACCTGGCGGAGCCGGTCGTCGACGTTGGACAGTCCTATGCCGCCCGACGGGCTGACCTCGCGCGCGAGGATCCGGCGCAGCAGGCCGGGGTCCATGCCGGCGCCGTCGTCCTCGATGACGACCAGGGCCTCGGCGCCCGCGTCCTGCGCGGTGATCTGGATGCGGCACCGGTCCGTCTTGCCCTCCAGGCCGTGCTTGACGGCGTTCTCCACGAGCGGCTGGAGGCAGAGGAAGGGCAGCGCGACCGGCAGCACCTCGGGGGCGACCTGGAGGGTGACGGCGAGGCGGTCGCCGAAGCGGGCCCGCACCAGCGCCAGGTAGTGGTCGATGGCGTGCAGCTCGTCGGCGAGGGTCGTGAAGTCTCCGTGCCGGCGGAACGAGTAGCGGGTGAAGTCGGCGAACTCCAGGAGCAGCTCGCGGGCGCGCTCGGGGTCGGTGCGCACGAAGGACGCGATCACCGCGAGCGAGTTGAAGATGAAGTGCGGGGAGATCTGGGCGCGCAGGGCCTTGATCTCGGCCTCGATGAGCCGGGTGCGGGACTGGTCGAGGTCGGCCAGCTCCAGTTGGACGGAGACCCAGCGGGCGACCTCGCCGGCGGCGCGGACCAGGACGGCGGATTCGCGGGGCGCGCAGGCGACGAGGGCGCCGTGCACCCGGTCGTCGACGGTGAGCGGGGCGACGACCGCCCAGCGCACCGCGCAGTCGGGGGTGTCGCAGGTGAGCGGGAAGGCCTCGCCGCGGCCGGTCTCCAGGGGGCCGGCGAGGCGTTCCATGATCTCCGCGCGGTGGTGGGCGCCCACGCCGTCCCAGACCAGGACCTCCTCGAGGTCGGTCAGGCACAGCGCGTCCGTGCCGAGCAGCGAGCGCAGCTTGCGGGCCGACTTGCCGGCGGTCTCCTCGGTCAGGCCCGCCCGCAGCGGGGGTGTGGCCAGGGAGGCGGTGTGCAGGGTCTGGAAGGTGGCGTGCTCGACGGGCGTGCCGAGCCCGCCGAGGTTCTGCGGGCGGGCCGTGCGCCGCCCCAGCCAGAAGCCCGCGGCCAGCAGCGGGAGCACGGCGACGACCAGGCCCGCCAGGAAACCGCCCATGGAGCCGCTCACCCGGTCGCCTCCTCGCGCAGGTCCCGCGCGGCACGCAGTTCGTCCCTGCGCAGGTCCTCCGTGCGCAGTTCGTCCGCGCGGAGCTCTTCCGGCAGGTGGAAGCGGGCCAGGATCGCCGCCGTCCCGGCCGGTACCCGTCCCGGGGTGGCCAGGGAGACCAGCACCATGGTGAGGAAGGCCAGCGGCACCGACCAGAGCGCGGGCCAGGCCAGCAGCGCGTGCAGCGCACCGCCGCCGCCCGGGAAGCCGCCCATGGTGGCGGCGACGGCGAGCAGGGCGGAGCCGCCGCCCACCAGCATCCCGGCCGCCGCGCCGGGCGGGGTCAGCCGCCGCCACCAGATGCCGAGGACGAGCAGCGGGCAGAAGGAGGAGGCGGACACGGCGAAGGCGAGCCCGACGGCGTCGGCGACCGGCAGCCCGCCGACCAGCGCGCTCGCCGCCAGCGGCACGGCCATGGCGAGGACGGTGCCGAGCCGGAAGTGCGGTACGCCCCGGGACGGCAGCACGTCCTGGGTGAGGACGCCCGCGACGGCCATGGTCAGCCCCGACGCGGTGGACAGGAACGCGGCGAAGGCACCGCCCGCGACCAGCGCCCCGAGCAGGTCGCCGCCCACTCCCCCGATCACCCGGTCGGGCAGCAGCAGGACCGCGGCGTCGGCGTCGCCGGTGAGGGTCAGCTCGGGGGCGTAGAGGCGGCCGAGGGCACCGTAGACGGGCGGCAGCAGGTAGAAGGCGCCGATCAGGCCGAGCACGGCGACGGTGGTGCGGCGGGCGGCGACGCCGTGCGGGCTGGTGTAGAAGCGGACCACGACGTGCGGCAGGCCCATGGTGCCCAGGAAGGTGGCGAGTATCAGTCCGTACGTGGCGTACAGCGGGCGTTCGGTGCGGCTCTCGGCCCGGGAGGGCGACAGGGCGTCGTCGGCGCCGCGTCCGGCGGCCGGGACCGGGGTGTCCTCGGCGAAGGTGAGACGGGTGCCGTCCTCGATGCGGTGGGTCCCGGCGGGCAGGCTGAGCCGGGTGCCGTCGTGGGCTCGGCCGTCCACGGTGCCGTCGACCGTGACGGTCAGCGGCCGGTCGAGCTTGAGGGTGAGGCCGTCGTCGACCCGGACGGAGCGCTGCTCGCGGAAGGTGGCGGGTTCCTCGAAGGGGCGGCCGGGGGCGCCGTCGCCCTGCCAGGCGAGGACCAGGAAGAGGGCGGGGACGAGCAGGGCGGTGAGCTTCAGCCAGTACTGGAAGGCCTGGACGAAGGTGATGCTGCGCATGCCGCCGGCGGCGACGATGGCGGTGACGACGACGGCGACGATCACCCCGCCCAGCCAGTCGGGGGCCCCGCTCAGCACGGTCAGGGTCAGTCCGGCGCCCTGGAGCTGGGGCAGCAGGTACAGCCAGCCGACGCCCACGACGAAGGCCCCCGCGAGCCGCCGTACCGCCTGTGAGGCGAGCCGGGCCTCGGCGAAGTCGGGCAGCGTGTAGGCGCCGGAGCGGCGCAGCGGGGCGGCGACGAAGAGCAGCAGGACCAGGTAGCCGGCGGTGTAGCCGACCGGGTACCAGAGCATGTCGGGGCCCTGGACCAGGACCAGGCCCGCGATGCCGAGGAAGGACGCGGCGGAGAGGTACTCGCCGCTGATGGCGGCGGCGTTGAGGCGGGGGCCGACGGTGCGGGAGGCGACGTAGAAGTCGGAGGTGGTGCGGGAGATGCGCAGGCCGAAGGCGCCGACGAGGACGGTGGCGACGACGACGAGGGCGACGGCGGGTATGGCGTAGCTGGAGTTCATGGTGTCTTCACGGCCTCGTCCGGCAAGGTCATCGGTCCTCGACGAGGCGCACGAAGTCGCGTTCGTTGCGCTCGGCCCGGCGCACGTACCAGCGGGCGAGGAGGACCAGCGGGGCGTACAGGCCGAAGCCCAGGACGGCCCACTCCAGGCGGCGGGCGCCGGGCATCGCCGCGAAGAGCAGCGGGAGCGGCCCCACGAGGAGTCCGAGGACGGCGAAGACGGTGAGGCCGGCGCGGAGCTGGCTGCGCATGAGGGAGCGGACGTAGGTGTGGCCGAGGGTGGTCTGCTCGTCGATCTCGGTGCGCGGGCGGTAGTAGCCGGAGGCCCGGCCGGTGCGCCTGGGCGGACCGGTGACGGTGACGCGGCGTTCGGTGGGGTCCTGGGGCATGACTCACGGCCTCCGCATGAGCAGGTCCCGCAGTTCGCGGGCGTGTCGCCGGCTGACCTGGAGTTCCTCGCCGCCGACCAGGACGCTGACGGTGCCCGCGTCCAGGCGCAGTTCGCCGATGTGGCGCAGGGCGACGAGGTGGCGGCGGTGGATACGGACGAAGCCGCGGGCGCGCCAGCGCTCCTCCAGGGTGGACAGGGGGATGCGGACGAGGTGGCTGCCCCGGTCGGTGTGCAGGCGGGCGTAGTCGCCCTGGGCCTCGACGTGGGTGATGTCCTCGACGGGGACGAAGCGGGTGACGCCGCCGAGCTCCACGGCGATGTGGTCGGGGTCGGGTTCGTGCACGGGTATGCGCGGGGCGGCGGTCGTGGTGCCCCGGCGCTCGACGGCGCGGCGCACCGCCTCGGCGAGCCGTTCCCTGCGGACGGGTTTGAGGACGTAGTCGACGGCCTTGAGGTCGAAGGCCTGGACGGCGAAGTCCTCGTGCGCGGTGACGAAGACGACCAGCGGCGGCCGGGCGAACCCGGTCAGCAGCCGGGCGAGGTCGAGTCCGTCGAGGCCGGGCATCTGGATGTCGAGGAAGACGACGTCGATGGCGTCCGGCCCGTCGGGGCCCGACTCCAGGGCGCGGTTGATGCGGCGCAGCGCCTCGGTCGCGTCGCCCGCGCCCTCCGCCGTGCCGATGCGGGGATCGGCGTTCAGCAGGTACACGAGTTCCTCGAGCGTGGGGCGTTCGTCGTCGACAGCCAGGGCGCGCAGCATGAAGGTGGAGTGTAGGAGTAATCCGTGCGCCTGCACACGTGCCCGGCGTGGACGTACCCGCTGGATACAGTGCCCGCATGAACAGCAGGCCCACGCCGTTCGACGAACTCGACCGGAAGATCGTCACCGCCCTGATGGCGAACGCCAGGACGTCCTTCGCCGAGATCGGCGCGGAGGTCGGGCTGTCCTCGACGGCGGTCAAGCGCCGGGTGGACCGGCTGCGCGAGACCGGTGTGATCACCGGGTTCACGGCGACGGTGCGGCCCTCCGCGCTGGGCTGGCGCACCGAGGCGTACGTGGAGGTGTACTGCGAGGGGGCGGCCCCGCCGAGGCGGCTGGCGGAGGTCGCGCGCGGCTATCCGGAGATCACGGCGGCGATGACGGTGACCGGTGGGGCGGACGCGCTGCTGCACGTGCGGGCGCGGGACGTGGAGCACTTCGAGGAGGTGCTGGAGCGGATCCGGGCCGAGCCGTTCATCCGGAAGACGATCAGCGTGATGGTGCTGTCCCACCTGATCCGGGACGCTCCGGAGGCCGGCGCGAGCCATCCGGCGCCCGAAGGCACGCCACCGGGAGCGGCCGAGGGCGCAGCAGACGTGCGCTGACCTGGCCGAGAACGCAGCGATCCTGCGCGAACACGCAGCCCTTGTCGCTTGTCGTCTGTCTCCTTCGCTTTCTACCGTGGTGTCATCCCTCAGTCACAGTCCGTCAGGAAGCGGAGGAACCCCTCTGTGCCCGAATCCCGTGTGCCGCGCCGGCGGCGCTTCCTGGTCTGCGAACCCAGACACTTCGCCGTGCAGTACGCGATCAACCCCTGGATGAGCCGCGACCGGCCGGTCGACGTCATCCGCGCCCTGGACCAGTGGCAGGCACTGGTCGGCACCTACCGGGCCCACGGCCACACCGTCGACACCATCGGAGCCGTTGCGGGTCTGCCCGACATGGTCTTCGCCGCGAACTGCGCGGTCGTCGTCGAGGGCCGGGTGTTCGGCTCCCACTTCCACGCGCCCGAGCGCCGTCCCGAGTCCGTGCCCTACGAGGCGTGGTTCAAGACGGAGGGCTTCGAGGTCCACCACCCCGGGGCGGTCTGCGAGGGCGAGGGCGACCTGGTCCCGGCCGGCCGCTGGATCCTGGCCGGCACGGGGTTCCGTACGACCCGTGAGGCGCACCGCGAGGTGCAGGAGTTCTTCGGCGTGCCGGTGATCTCGCTGACCCTCGTGGACCCGTACTTCTACCATCTGGACACGGCCCTGTTCGTGCTCGACGACGGGGACGACGGGTCCGCCGGGAACATCGCCTACTACCCCGGGGCCTTCTCGCCCGGCAGCCGTGAGGTGCTGGAGCGGCTCTACCCGGACGCGGTGACCGCCACCCGCGAGGACGCCATGGCGTTCGGGCTGAACTCCGTCTCCGACGGCCGGCACGTGTTCATCTCGCCCGGGGCCGGGGGACTCGCCGACCGGCTCGCCGGCCTCGGCTACGTCCCCGTCCCCGTCGACCTGTCCGAGTTCCACAAGGCCGGTGGCGGCATCAAGTGCTGCACCCAGGAGATCCGGGAGATCCGCTCATGACCGCACCCGCCCGCACCCGAGGCTCCGAGGAGCTCATCCGCGCGGAGGAGCCCGTCCTCGCGCACAACTACCACCCGCTGCCCGTGGTCGTGGCCCGTGCGCAGGGCGCGTGGGTCGAGGACGTGGAGGGCCGCCGCTACCTGGACATGCTGGCCGGGTACTCCGCGCTCAACTTCGGCCACCGTCACCCGGCGCTGATCGAGGCCGCCCACCGGCAGCTCGACCGGCTCACGCTGACCTCGCGGGCCTTCCACAACGACCGGCTCGCGTCCTTCGCGGAGCGGCTGGCCGCCCTGACGGACACCGACATGGTGCTGCCGATGAACACCGGCGCCGAGGCGGTGGAGAGCGGCATCAAGGTGGCCCGCAAGTGGGCGTACGACGTGAAGGGCGTCCCGGCCGACCGGGCGACGATCGTGGTCGCGGCGGACAACTTCCACGGCCGTACGACGACGATCGTGAGCTTCTCCACGGACGAGACGGCACGCTCCGGCTTCGGCCCCTTCACCCCCGGCTTCCGGGTCGTCCCGTACAACGACCTGGCGGCCATGGAGGCGGCGGTCGACGAGACGACGGCGGCCGTGCTGATCGAGCCGATCCAGGGCGAGGCGGGGGTCAACATCCCGGACGACGGCTATCTGGCGGGTGTGCGGGAGCTGACCCGCCGGGCCGGATGCCTGTTCATCGCGGACGAGATCCAGTCGGGCCTCGGCCGCACGGGACGCACCCTCGCCGTCGAGCACGAGTCGGTGGTGCCGGACGTGGTGCTGCTCGGCAAGGCGCTGGGCGGCGGCATCGTCCCGGTGTCGGCGGTGGTCGGCAGCCGGGAGGTGCTCGGTGTACTGCACCCGGGCGAGCACGGGTCGACGTTCGGCGGCAACCCGCTGGCGGCGGCGGTCGGCACGGCGGTGGTGGAGCTGCTGGAGACGGGTGAGTTCCAGCGCCGGGCGGACGAGCTGGGCACGGTGCTGCGCGAGGGCCTCACCGCCCTGGTCGGCAGGGGCGTCGTCGGTTTCCGCGCGCGCGGGCTGTGGGCGGGTGTCGACGTCGACCCGGCGCTCGGCACCGGACGCGAGATCAGCGAACGGCTGATGCGCGAGGGCGTCCTCGTCAAGGACACGCACGGCTCCACGATCCGCCTGGCGCCGCCGCTGACCGTCAGCGGTGCCGAGCTGGAAGGGGCGCTCGGGACGCTGGAGAAGGTCCTGACGTCCTGACCCCGTCCCGAGGTGCCGTCACGGAGCGGCTCGGCCCCGGTCGAGCCGCTCCACGTGTGTCACGTTGTCCCGGTCCTCGGCGTCCTGGCCGGGCCGGCCCGCGAACCAGGCGTCGAGAATCTCCCGCAGCAGCGGCTCCGACGTCAGCCGCAGACTGAGCGCGAGCACGTTGGCGTCATTCCAGCGGCGGGCCCCGTCCGCGGTGTACGCGTCGGCGCACAGGGCCGCCCGTACGCCCGGCACCTTGTTCGCGGCGATCGACGCCCCCGTGCCGGTCCAGCAGCACACCACCGCCTGGTCGGCCGTGCCGTCGGCGACCTCACGCGCCGCCCGCTCCGAGCACACCGCCCACCGGGGGTCCGCCCCGGGCCGCAGCGCGCCGTGCGTCAGTACCTCGTGGCCGCGTCCGCGCAGCTCCTCGACGAGGAGGCGGGCGACGGGTTCGTCCATGTCGGAGGAGACGGAGATCCGCATGTACGAAGCGTACTCACCGCGCCCGAGGCCGTGTGTTCACCTCGTCGGCTCAACCACATGACCGAAGTCACGACCATACCCAGGATGATCGGGGGAACGGTACGACCTGAGAAACGTACGACCGAGCAGCACTCCGCCAGGAGCGTCTGCCCGTGGAAAGGGAGGCCGCCACGTCCCCCAACGAGAACGGCCAGGAACCCGACGCCGCGGCGATCCGCCGCCACCCGGCCCTGTTCCGGGCCATCCGGCGCCGGCAGAACCCCCGGCTGCGCCGGTCGGACATCACCGTCACGGACGAGGCCGCGGTCAAGAGAGCCGTGAAGGCGGCGTCGCTCGGCAATGCCATGGAGTGGTTCGACTTCGGCATCTACGCCTACCTGGCCGGCACCATCGGCCGGGTGTTCTTCCCGTCCGGGAGCGACACCGCGCAGTTGCTCTCCTCGTTCGCCACGTTCGCCGTGGCGTTCCTGGTGCGCCCGCTCGGCGGCATGGTCTTCGGCCCGATGGGTGACAAGGTCGGCCGCAAGAAGGTCCTCGCCCTGACGATGATCCTCATGGCGATCGGCACCGCCGCCATCGGGCTCATCCCCAGCTACGACTCCATCGGCTTCTGGGCCCCGGTCCTGCTGATCATGTTCCGTCTGCTCCAGGGCTTCTCGACCGGCGGCGAGTACGGCGGTGCGTCCACCTTCATCGCCGAGTACGCGCCCGACAAGCGGCGCGGCTTCTTCGGCAGCTTCCTGGAGCTGGGAACGCTGGCCGGGTACACCGGCGCCGCCGGTCTGGTCACCGCCCTCACGGCCTGGCTCGGCAGCGACACCATGGACGCCTGGGGCTGGCGCATCCCGTTCCTCGTCGCGGCGCCGCTCGGCATCGTCGGTATCTACCTGCGGCTGAAGCTGGACGACACCCCCGCGTTCCTGAAGCTGGAGGAGTCCAACGTCCACATCTCGGAGGCGGCGACGGCGGTGGAGACCACCGCCCGGGGCGACCTGGCCAAGATCTTCCGCACGCACTGGCGCTCGCTGGTGCTGTGCATCGCGCTCGTCGGCGCGTACAACATCACCGACTACATGCTGCTGTCGTACATGCCCACGTATCTGTCGGACGAACTGGACTACAGCGAGAGTCACGGCCTGATGATCCTGGTGGCCACCATGGTGCTGCTGATGCTGATCATCAACCAGGTCGGCCGCCTCTCCGACCGCTTCGGCCGCAAGCCCCTCCTCATGACCGGCATGGTCGGCTTCTTCGTCCTGTCCGCCCCGGCGTTCGTGCTGGTGCAGGACGGCAGTCTGCTCGCCGTCTCGGCCGGCATGCTGATGCTCGGGCTCTCCCTGGTGTGTCTGCTCGGCACGATGTCGGCGGCGCTCCCGGCGATGTTCCCCACCAACGTCCGGTACGGCTCCCTCTCGGTCGGCTACAACCTGTCGGCCTCGCTGTTCGGCGGTACCACGCCGCTGGTCATCACCGCTCTGATCAGCGTGACCGGCTCCGACATGATGCCGGCGTACTACGCGATGGCCGCGGCCCTGGTCGGTGTCGTGGCGGTGGCCTGCATGAAGGAGACGGCCCAGCAGCCGCTCGAAGGCTCCCCGCCCTCGGTGCAGACCGACGAGGAGGCGGCGGAGATGGTCGAGGCACAGGCTCCGGCTCCGAAGTTCTGAGCGCGCGCCGACGAGGCGGTGGGGTGGGCCCGCACCCCACCGCCTCGTCGGCGTCCCGGACATGTGCCGGATCCACCGCCGCGGGGCGGGCACGTTCGCACGGGCGGTGCGGTCCGAAGAGTGGCCGAACCGGTCCCGGCCGGACCGGCAGGGGCCGGGCTACGATCGATCACCGGACGCGGACGTCCCACACGGAGCCGTGCCTTGCCTACCGGGAGAGCGGGAGACACACCGTGTTCTACTACGTGCTCAAGTACGTGCTGCTGGGCCCGCTGCTGCGAGTCGTCTTCCGCCCCCGCATCGAGGGCCTGGACCACGTGCCGGCCTCGGGCGCGGCCATCGTCGCGGGCAACCACCTCTCCTTCGCGGACCACTTCCTGATGCCGGCGGTGCTCAGGCGCCGGATCACCTTCCTCGCCAAGGCCGAGTACTTCACCGGCCCGGGCCTCAAGGGCCGGCTGACCGCGTTCTTCTTCCGCAGCGCCGGGCAGATCCCCGTCGACCGCTCCGGCAAGGAGGCGGGACAGGCCGCGATCCGCGAGGGGCTCGGTGTACTGGGCAAGGACGAGCTGCTCGGCATCTATCCGGAGGGCACGCGGTCGCACGACGGCAGGCTGTACAAGGGCAAGGTCGGCGTCGCCGTGATGGCGCTCAGGGCCGGGGTGCCGGTGGTGCCCTGCGCGATGATCGGCACCTTCGAGGCGCAGCCGCCGGGCCGTAAGATCCCGAAGCTGCACCCGGTGGTGATCCGTTTCGGCGAGCCCCTGGACTTCTCCCGGTACGCCGGCCTGGAACGGGAGAAGGCCGTGCTGCGCGCCGTCACCGACGAGATCATGTACGCCGTCCTGACGCTGTCCGGCCAGGAGTACGTGGACCGGTACGCCGCCGACGTGAAGGCGGAGGAGGCCGCGAAGGCGGCGAAGGGACCGAGGTTCCCCCGGCTGCCGCACCGCTAGGAGCCCGCCGCCCGCCGACGGCAGCCCGCCGCGGACAGCCCGCCGCCCGCCGCCGCAGCCCGTTGTCTGCCGCCGCAGCCCGTTGTCTGCCGTCGGCAGAAGAGCGTGGCCGGGGGCCGGGCGGGCGCCTACGGTCGCCGTATGACACGTGCTGTGGTGGTCGGAGCGACGGGACAGATCGGGCGGGTGGCCGTGGGGGCGCTGGCCCGGGACGGCTGGGAGGTGACGGCCGTCTCGCGGGGCGGCGAGCGGGACGGGGACTGGCCCGGGGACGTCCGGGTGGCGCGGGCCGACCGGGAGGACGAAGCGGCCCTGTCGGCCGCGGTCGGTGACGGCTGCGACGTCCTGGTGGACATGGTGGCCTTCGGGGAGGACCACGCGCGGCAGTTGGTCTCGCTCGCCGGGCGGGTCGGCTCGGCCGTGGTGATCTCCAGCGTGTCGGTCTACGAGGACGGCAGGGGCCGCAACTTCGACACCCAGGCCGAGCCCGACGGCTTCCCCGAGTACCCGGTGCCGGTCACCGAGGAGCAGCGCACGGTCCGCCCGGGCGACACCTCGTACAGCACCCGCAAGGCCGCGCTGGAGCGGGAACTCCTCGCGGCGGGCGACCGGTTGCCCGTCACGCTGCTGCGCGCGGGCGCGGTCCACGGTCCGTACTGCCGGACCCCGCGCGAGCTGTACTTCGTCAAGCGCAACCTCGACGGCAGGCGTCGGCGCGTCCTCGCCTACGGCGGTGCGAGCCGCTTCCATCCCGCGAGCGTGCACAACATCGCCGAACTGATCCGGCTGGCCGCGCCCCGGCCGGGGACGCGCGTGCTGAACGCGGTCGATCCGGACGCGCCGACGGTGGCGGAGATCGGAGCGGCGATCGACGCGGTGATGGGCGTGGACGCCGAGGACGTGCTGGTGGACGGTCCGCCGCCCGCGGATGCCGTGGGCGACACACCGTGGTCCGTGCCCGCGCCGGTGGTGTGCGACATGACGGCGGCCGAGCGGCAGTTGGGCTACCGCCCGGTGGCCCGGTACGCCGAGACCCTGCCGGACACGGTCGCCTTCCTCAAGGAGCGGCTGGCCGGCCGGGACTGGCGGGAGGCGTACCCGAAGATGTTCAAGGCGTACGGGGACCTCTTCGACTACGCGGCGGAGGACACCTGGCTGGCGGGGCGCCGGGGTTGAGGACGCCGAAGGGGGCGGCCGGTCGGACCGGCCGCCCCCTCCTCGTACGCGGTGCCGTTACGGCTTGGGAGTGGCGTGCGGGGCGCAGGTCACGTCCCTGGGGTCCACCTCGCCGGTGAGCAGGTAGGCGTCCACCCGGTCGTTGACGCACGGGTTGACGAGACCGGTGACGCCGTGCGAACCGGCGTCCCGCTCGGTGATCAGACGCGACCCCTTGAACCGCTGGTGCAGTTCGAGCGCGCCCTCGTACGGGGTGGCCGCGTCCCGTTCGGACTGGACGATCAGCACCGGCGGAAGACCCTTGCCGCTCTGCACGTCCACCGGGGTCCGCTGCTTGACCGGCCAGGTGGCGCACGGCAGGTTCATCCAGGCGTTGGCCCAGGTCATGAACGGGTGGTCGCGGTGCAGCCGGGTGTTGTCCCGGTCCCAGGTGTTCCAGTCTGCGGGCCACTTGGCGTCGGCACACTCGACGGCGGTGTAGACGGCGTTGCCGTTCTCCGCCGAGGCGTTGCCCGCGGTGTCGGACGGGTCGGGGGCGGCGGCGTCGACGAGGGCCTGGGTGTCACCGGCGACGTACTTGCTGAAGATCGTCGCGACCGGCACCCACGCGGAGTCGTAGTAAGGGGCGCTCTGGAAGAAGGAGATCAGCTCGGCCGGGCCGACCACCCCGCCGAGCGGCTCCTTCTTCGCGGTGGCGCGCAGTTCGAGCCACCGCTCCTGGACCTCGGCGCGGGTGTCGCCGAGGTGGAAGGTGGCGTCGTTCTCGGCGACCCAGTCCTGCCAGTCCTTCCAGCGCTTCTCGAAGGCGACGTCCTGGTCCAGGTTGGCCTGGTACCAGATCTTGTCGCGGGACGGGTTGACGACGCTGTCGACGACCATCCGGCGCACGTGGTCGGGGAAGAGGGTGCCGTAGACGGCGCCGAGGTAGGTGCCGTAGGAGACGCCGAGGTAGTTGAGCTTCTTCTCGCCGAGCGCGGCGCGGATGACGTCGAGGTCGCGTGCGGTGTTCGGCGTGGTCATGTGCGGGAGCATCTCGCCGCTGCGCTCGTAGCAGCCCTCGGCGTACTCGCGGGCGAGCTTGCGCTGGGCGAGCTTGTCGGCCTCGGAGTCGGGTACCGGGTCCATCTTGGGCGCCTTGACGAACTCCTGCGGGTCGACGCAGGAGATGGGCGCGGACTTGCCGACGCCGCGGGGGTCGAAGCCGACGAAGTCGTAGGCCTCGGCAGCGTCGGCCCAGACCGCGCTCTTGCCGGTGACGCGGGCCGGGAAGCGCAGTCCGGAGCCACCCGGGCCGCCGGGGTTGTAGATGAGCGCGCCCTGGCGTTCGGCCTTCGTGCCGGTGTTGCCGATGCGGTCGACGGCTATCTCGATCTGCTTCCCGAAGGGCTTGGCGTAGTCGAGCGGCACCGTGACGTAGCCGCACTGGATCGGCTTCGGCAGGTTCCAGTCGGCGGGGCAGTCCTGCCAGTCGACGCCGGCCCGTGCGGCGCGGGCCGCGGCGATGGTGGTGCCGCGGGCCTCGCGGTCCCAGCCCTTCGCGTGTCCCTGTCCCTGTGCCTGGCCGGCGGACGGAGCGGCGCTCGCGGCGGGCGCCGTGACGGCACCGGCCATCAGCGTGGCGGTGACCAGCGCTCCGGCCGAGCCGAACGCCGCCGTCCGCCGCCCCAGTCTGATCTTCCTCAAGTGGCCCTCCCCGTACATGATTGCGACACGTACGGGGATCCTCGCGGCTGTGCGTTCCCTGCGAACAGAGGCGGTACTACTTCTTTGCCAATCCGATAAACGGAGACGTACGTTCGGTCGCCGGGAACTCGGCCCAGCGCGCCGGCCGCCTCGTCCAGCAGCCGCCTGAGCCGCAGGGCGTCCGGCGCGACGGCCGTCACCAGCGCGGCGGGCCCGGCGAGCGGCATGTCCGCCACGCCCTCGGCGATGGTCCGGTCCGTCGGCGGGTCCGTCGCGGACTCCGGGCGTACGACGACGAGTTGGCCGACGGCACGGTGCCCGGCCAGGCCGGCGGGGGCCGTCCCAGCCGCCCGGGGCGCCGGGCCCGCGGGCCAGTTCCCGGTCGAGTACGCACCGGCCCGCGATCCGTACCGTCAGACGGCTGGTGAGCCGCCCCGGTTCCTCGCCGGACCGGCCGAGTATTTGCTCCTCCCACAGCAGGAACCGGGCCCCGGCGGTGAGTTCGACGCGTGTGGTGGCGCACAGGTCGCTTCCGTGCGCGGAGACCAACCGCTCGGGCGGCCAGCACAGTTCGGCGTCGTCTTCGACGGTCAGCTCGACGTCGTAGCGTGCCCCGGCCTTGTCCTGCCCCGGCAGGGCGAGGGTGGCGGCGGCCGAGCCGACCCGCGGCCGGGCACCCCGGGCCGCCTCGGCGGACACCGTGAAGTGGTCACCGCCGAGCGGCCCGCTCATCGCGCCGACCAGCATGACCGCGCGGCGACGGTCGCGGTCTTGCCCGACCCGACGGGCCCGGCGAGCCCGATGCGCAGGGCACGACGGCACCCGTCGGGCCGGTGGGCGTCGGCGGAGACTGCGGGGGGCGGCGTGATGATCACCAAGATGCGTGCTGCGGCTCCCTTGAATCCGGGGCCGGCCGATCCAGCCCGTCCTGGTTCCTGCCCGGGGGAGTTCAAGGCCGGACAAGCGGAGAGCAGGCGGAGTTCGCCGGCACGGAGAGCGGGTGAACCGGCTACTGATGCTCGCCGGCGCGGCCCCGGAAGCGCAGGGCGGTGGCCGCTGTCATGCGGCTGCCCGCCGGGAAGGCGCTCACTGTCCGCGGTGGTGCGGATGCCTTCCTCGACGCGATCGGCAAACTGGGTCTCGGGCGGCATCAGCGCGTCTGTCGCTTCCGCGTGCGCGGACGTGCCGTTGCGCGCGCTTCATTCAGCTCGTCCAGCGAGGCGCTGGACTTGGTCGACGGATATGTCGGTGGTCCACTCCCAGCCGGGCTTGGCCGTTGGGCCGACTCGCGGGTCGCTGGGGACACGGCCCGCACGCACGGCAAGGACGTACGCCCGATCCTGCTCGATCCGTGCGCGTATCTCATCTGCTCCGCAGACTGATCCGTGGCCGGGGACCATGACAGCGACATCGCCTGCGACATCCTCGAGCAGGCGCAGTCCGGTGAGGTACTCCCCGAGAGGGTCGTTGGTGTCGTTCAACTCGTCGAGGTTCGGGACGAGGACGTCGGAAAGCATGTCGCCGGCGACGAGGACCCCGCGCTCTGCGATCAGCAGCGCCGCATGGCCCGGCGCATGCGCCGGGTGCTCGATGATCTGGACGCGGGGGCCGTTCCAGGGAATCCGCGCCGCTCCGGCCGGCAAAGGGGTGATGAGACCGTACAGGTCCAACGGTGTCTCCTCGGCGATTTCCGGCGGCAACCCCGCGGCCACGTGCGCCTTCCAGTCCGGGGCCGCCCGCACCTCTCGCATACGCGCTGCGCAGCGGGCGGTGCCGTACCGGGGCGCGTCGCCGTACTCGGGGTGCCAGAGCACGTGATCCCAGTCAGGATGCGTCGCGAAGCCCGCCACCACGCTCTGGCCCAGCTCGCGAAGGTCGTCCGCGAGGCAGGTCATTTCGGCTTCGGTGAGCCCGGGGTCGATGAGCAGCACCCCGGTCGGGCCTTGCACCACGACGGCGTTGTTCTCGAGCAACTCGCTCCGGTGGGTCAGCACACCCTCCGCGACCTGTCTCAGCATTGCACTCCTTCTGTGGGTGGTCGGGCTGGTGCGAAAGCACCCGCCACACACATAGACCGAACAGCCGACCGAGATTCATCGCCGTAGCCCGCATTGAGCAGCCCGTACAGGGTGTCCCACAGCCGGGCGGTTCGCCGCATCCCGCACCGAGGCGACCAGCCGGGCCAGGGTCGTCACCCCCGGCAGCGGCACCGCCGCTCGCGCAGCCAACCCACCGACGCGTCGAACAACGCCTTCGGGCCCTCCTGGTCATCCATGCCCGCGCGTCCACTCAGCCGCGCAGCTCGGCCTCCGCCCAGGGCTGGGGCGGGAGTACTTCCGCCACGTCACCCTTTCTCGACCGACTCGTTACCGGTGCCGTCGGCGGCCTCTCGCATGCTCAACAACCCCCGCAAGCCCGCCCGCAGCGCCTCCGGGGAGAAGGTGCCGAACAGCGCGTACTGGACCCCGAAGCCCTGCACCACGGCCATCAGCGTCCGGGCCACGGCGTCCGGGGCGACGTCGTCGCGCATCATGCCGGTTTCCTGATAGCGGCTCACTACCTTCGTCCAGGCCGCCGTCACCTTGGCGAAGCCTTCGTCCAGGAGGGCGGACAGTGCGTCGTTGCGCAGCGTCTCGGTCCAGGCCTGGATCATGAGCCGCGGGAACAGCCACTCACCGCCGTCCGTCACCGCCGGCCGCTCGCGCATCATGTGCGCCAGGGTGCGGGCGATGAGCTCGTCGGGCATGGGCGGCGGGCTCTCCCGAGCGGCACGTTCGTACACGTCGCGGATGGCGCCCAGCACCTCGGTGGCGATGGCCTCGATCAGCTCCTCCTTGCCGCTGAAGTAGCGGTAGACGGCCCCGGCCGAGAGGTCGACCTCCTTCAGCACGTCCTGCATCGACGTGGCGTGGAAGCCGTTACGGGCGAAGCAGAGCGCGGCGCCGTCGAGGATCTGCCGGCGGCGGGCGTCGAGGTGAGCCTGGGATACGCGTGCCATGGACCTAACTTAAAACGAACGTTCCTTCTTGACAAGGACGCCGACACGGTCGCACGGTGGTGACACAGCCAAAACGAACGATCCTTCTTTTTAGAGGAGCCGCCATGGACAGCCGACGCCTGATCGCCGTGATCGTCCTGGTCCCCGTGCTGGTGGCGCTGGCGCTGTGGGCCTTCGCCTGGCCGGCCGCCCGTACGGCGCCCCGCGATCTGCCACTCGGCGTGGCGGGGCCGACCACCGCGGTCGGGCAGGTGGAGCGGCGGCTCACCCAGCGCGAGGGTGCCTTCGAGATCCACCGCTACGCCGACGAGGCCGAGGCCCGGCACGCCATCGAGGACCGGGCCGTGTACGGCGCGGTGGTCGCCGCCGACGGTGGCCCCAAGCTGCTCACGGCGTCCGCGGCGAGCCCCGCCGTCGCCCAACTGCTGCGGCAGGCGGTAGCCGGGCAGGCGTCCGCGACGGGGACCCCGGTCCAGGTCCTCGACGTGGTGCCCGCTCCCCGGGCGGATCCGCGCGGAGCGGCACTGAGCTCGAGCGTGCTGCCCCTGGCGCTGGCCGGGATCGCGACGGGCGCGCTCACTTCCCTGCTGGGGCTGCGCGGCGTCGGCACGGTCGTCGCGCTGGTCGGCGCCGCCGCGCTGACCGGCCTGGTCGCGGCATCGGTCGCGCACAGTTGGCTCGGCGTGGTCACCGGTGACTGGTGGGCCGTGGCCGGCGTGTTCGGGCTGTCGGCCCTGGCCGTGGGCGCGGGCATCGCCGGGCTGGCCGCACTGCTCGGCCGCGCGGGTCTCGCGTTGGGCGGTGCGGTGATGATGTTGCTGGGCAACCCGTTCTCCGCGGCGTCCTCGGCGCCGGAGATGCTGCCGCAGCCTGCCGGGGCGATCGGCCAGTGGCTGCCGCCGGGCGCGGGCGGCTCACTGCTGCGCTCGGTGTCCTTCTTCGACGGCGCCGCGGCCGCCGGCCCCGCGCTCACGCTCACCTGGTGGGCGGTGCTGGGCCTGGGCGCGGTCCTGCTCGGCGGCACGCTGCGACAGCGCACGCGCGGCGGCTCACCGACGTCCGGCCGGGGGGTCCCGTCCACGGCGCCCGGCGCGAGGTGATCCGCCGATGCTGCCACCGGAACTGCCGCCCCTGCCCGCCCTGACCCGCGCCGAAGCCGAGGTGATCGACCGGTACCTGGACGTCGTCGACCTGCTCGGACGCATCAACCCCGCGCGGGACGGCGGCACCTACCGCGGGCTGCGGGCCGCCCAGGCGCTGGTCGGCAAGGCGACCGCCCTGCGCGACGCACTGGCGCTGATGCACGGGCGGGGCGAGACGGACCTGCACGCCGCCACGCTGGCCCGGGCGCCGCGCGTGCTGGACGGTGAACGGCGGACGGCACGCGTCGGTCTTCCGCCGCCTTCCGACGGTTGAGGCACCCGGAGTCGAAACGAACCAAATGGCGTACCCCCTTCCGGCGTAGGAACACCTCCGGTTTCCGACCGGCCGGGCTTGCGCGACCCGCGGGCCCGGACGGCGGAACGAGCCACTGCGCCGCTGGTCCCGGTGTCGGCCACGCGCTCACCGATGGCTCGAACACAGCGGCGTCCACCCGAACGGGTGAGTGGTGAGTAACAACACAAAGGGCACGTTCCGTTGGGATTTTCCCCTGGGTCGGGACAAGATCCGTGACTGACGACAAGCCCCCGCCGCAGCGGCGGGGCGGTCCGGGCGGACGCCGAGTCCTGCCGCCGCCCGGACGACCGGTCGACAGGAGTGGATCGGCAGGAGTGGAGGACCCGAGCACGACGGGTCGCCGGAACGGTCATCTCCGCGGGAGAGGCGCCGGGCCGAGCAGCCCTTGGGGTGAAGCCGCACTCGTGCGGCCGGGCAACTTCGCCAGCCCGAATCCGACAGGTCATCCTTCACAGGCGGCTGACGAAGGGTTGCGCATGTCCGCGCTCAATCGTGTCCCGTCGCTGATGGTCCGTGCCGGTACGGCCTCGGCCCTCACCCTCGCCGCCGTGGGCGGATCGGTCGTGGTCCCCGGTGTCGCCTCCGAGGCGGCCGCCGCGAGCCACGCGACCAAGGCCCTCAAGATCGCGGCCTCCAAGAAGGGTTCACCCTACAAATGGGGCGCCGTCGGACCACGCAGGTTCGACTGCTCCGGCCTGACCCTGTACTCGTTCAAGAAGGCCGGCAAGAAGCTGCCGCGCACCGCGGCCCAGCAGTACAACAAGACCCGTCACATCTCCGCCAAGAACCGCAAGGCCGGGGACCTGGTGTTCTTCCACTCGGGCCGCAGCGTCTACCACGTCGGCATCTACGCCGGGAAGGGCAGGATCTGGCACGCCCCGAAGACCGGGGACGTGGTGCGTCTGCAGAAGATCTGGACCGGCAGCGTCTGGTACGGCCGGGTCAAGTAGCCCGCCCGAGGGCCGTGACGGCGTCCTGACCCGCCGTCACCCCCTCGGGTGCGCGGTATCCGCCGGGGGCACGCCTGCCGTCGGCGGCGCCTCACCGCTGGGTCTCCTGACTTCCCGCGGCCCGTCCGACGGCCGTGGCCGCCGGCTCGGCGGGCACCGGATCGCCCGGCGCCGCCCAGGGCAGTTCGATGGAGATGGTCTTGCCGCCCTCGCGGGTGGGCCGCACTCTCAGCTTGCCGCCGCATTCCGCCGTCAGCCAGCGGATGATCACCATGCCCCGGCCGTTGTCCTGCTGGACGGCGGCGGGCAGGCGTTTGGGAAACCGCGGATGGCTGTCGGTCACGCCGATGCGCAGCCGCTCGTCACGGTCGAGCACGAGGTCCACGGTGAAGGTGGGTGACTGTCCGAACGTGTGCTGGACCGCGTTGGTCGTCAGCTCGGAGACGATGAGCCGGACGGTGTCGGACACCTCGGTGTCCGGCGGCAGGCCCCACTCCGCCAGTGTGCCGACCACATAGGTACGCGCGGCGGCCACCGAGGCGGGATCGCTCGGCAGAGTGACGGATGCTTCCAGATGGTCTGCCATGGCCACGTCGTCCCTTTCCCACGGGACCGCAGCCGGACACGGAGCGGATGGTTCGAGTACGGTCCCGGACTGGTGCTTCGCCGCCAGAGTGCCATCACAAGGCTCGTGAAGGGCGGCGATCCACCAAGATATGCATATATCTGTCGCTCGAAGCGGTGAACTCTGCGACGGCAGAGCGTATTTGGGCGGCCCATAGGGAGTAAGGGAGTGGCCCATGCAGCACGGTCCCGTGGTGCGCCGCCGGAAGCTGGGCGCGGAACTGCGCGCCCTGCGCACGTCGGCGGGGATCACCAGCGGCGAGGCGGCCCGGCTGGTGGGCTGGCACCAGTCGAAGGTCAGCCGGATCGAGACCGGGACGAGCGGGGCGAAACCGGCCGACGTGCGGATACTGCTGGACGCCTACGGCGTGGACGACGACCAGTTGCGCGAGCTGCTGGTGATGCTGGCGGGCTCCGACGACGCGGGGGGCCGCAACCACTGGTGGCACGCCTACCGCGGGGTACTGCCGCCGACCTACCGGGATTTCATCAGCCTGGAGTCCCAGGCGAGCGCGATGCGCACGCTGGAGACCACGGTGGTCCCGGGGCTGCTGCAGACGCCGGAGTACGCCCGCGCGGTGACGCGCGCCGCGGCGGACGGGCTGCCGGAGGAGCGGCTGGACACGCTGGTCGAGGTCCGGCTGGCCCGGCAGGACGTGCTGCGGGCGCAGCCGCCGCTTCGACTGAGCGCGGTCCTGGACGAGGCGGTGCTGCGCCGGGAGGTGGGCGGTCCCGGCGTCATGGCCCGCCAGCTCGCGCGACTGGTCGAGGCCGCCCGTCTCCCCCATGTCCGGCTCCAGGTGTTGCCGTTCGCCGCCGGGGCGCACATCGGTGTCACCGGCCCTTTCGTAATCTTCTCCTTTTCGAGCACTTCTGATCTGGACGTGGTTGTTCTCGACCACTTGACGAGTAGCCTGCATCTCGAACGGAAAGAAGACCTAGAGGCCTACACCGAGGCCTTCAACGCCCTTCTGATCCATGCCCTTTCGCCCGAGGACTCGTTGGACTTCATCGCCGCGACAGCGGCAGGCGCGTAAGGAGGCACCATGCCAGGCTCCATGTCCCCACTTTCCCGGAACATCCCTGCCAGTACCGATCTGCCCGGCGTGCGGTGGCTGCGCAGCAGCTACAGCACCGGAGCGAACAACTGTGTGGAGACGGCCCGGCCGTCGGCCGGCCCCCGCGCCGGACTGCTCGCCGTGCGCGACTCCAAGAACCCGGCGGGACCCGCGCTGCTCTTCTCCCCCGAGAGCTGGGCGTCGTTCACGGCCGGGATCGACCGCCGCTGACCCGGTACATCGCCTGGCGGCACACGGCCGTGTCACGCCGACTCATGGTCGCGTCTCGCCGATCACCCGTACAGCGCGTTCGATCTGCTCCCCGGAGAGGTCCGCACGAGCGGTCAGCCTGAGCCGTGAGATGCCGTCGGGTACGGAAGGAGGACGGAAGCAGCCCACGGACAGGCCGGCCGCACGGCAGTCGGCCGCCCACCGTACGGCCCCCTCCGGGGAGGGGGCGCGCACCGAGACGACCGCGGCGTCCGGACGTACCGCGGAAAGCCCCAGCGCGGTCAGACGCGCGTGCAGTTCGGCCGCCACCGCGCGTGCCCGCGCCGCTCGCTCCGGCTCGCGGCGCAGCAGGGTGAGCGCCGCCAGCGCCGCGCCCGTCGCCGCGGGGGCGAGGCCGGTGTCGAAGATGAACGTCCGGGCCGCGTTGACCAGGTGCTCGATCACCCGGGCGGGGCCGAGCACGGCACCGCCCTGACTGCCGAGCGACTTGGACAGCGTCACCGTCACGACGACGTCGTCGGCGCCGGCGAGCCCCGCCGCGTGCGGGGCGCCCCGGCCGCCGTCGCCGAGCACACCGAGGCCGTGGGCGTCGTCGAGGACCAGCCCGGCGCCGTGCTCCCGGCACGCCTCGGCGAGGGCGGCGAGGGGGGCCGCGTCCCCGTCCACCGAGAAGACCGTGTCGGAGACGGTGACGGCCGGCCCGTCGTGCGTCCCCAGCGCCTTGCGCACGGCGTCCGGGTCGGCGTGCGCCACGATCTGGGTCGTCCCGCGCGCGAGCCGGCAGCCGTCGATCAGCGAGGCGTGGTTGCCCGCGTCCGAGACGACGAGGGAGCCGTGCGGCGCCAGCGCGGTGACCGCGGCGAGGTTGGCCGCGTAGCCGGAGGAGAAGACGAGCGCGGCCTCAAAGCCGCAGTGGGCGGCCAGCTCGCGTTCGAGCTCGGCGTGCAGTTCGGTCGTGCCGGTCACCAGCCGGGAACCGGTCGCGCCGGCGCCCCAGGCCCGCGCGGCCCGCACCGCACCCTCGGTGACCTCCGGGTGCCGGGCCAGTCCGAGGTAGTCGTTGCTCGCGAGGTCCAGCAGCGGCGAGTCGGCCGGGCGGGGGCGCAGAACGCGTACGAGCCCGGCCCCGCGGCGCGCCCGGGCCTGCTCGTCGATCCAGCCGAACGCCATGGGTCGGTCCTCCGGAGTTTTGTAGGCAGTGGACAGACATTAGCGGCACGACGGCCCCCGCGAGGTGTGGCGATACCCACACGGCGATCTGTCAGTGTTGTGCGAACTCTCCTTGGCCCCGGGCGGCCCCTTAAGACAGGATCGGCTCTCATGGACCTGCTGAACACGCTGGTGGACAAGGGGCTTCGGCGCGAGTCGCCGACCCGCGAGGAGGCTCTTGCCGTCCTCGCCACTTCCGACGACGACCTGCTCGATGTGGTGGCCGCGGCCGGCAAGGTACGCCGTCACTGGTTCGGCCGACGGGTGAAGCTCAACTACCTCGTCAACCTCAAGTCCGGCCTGTGCCCCGAGGACTGCTCCTACTGCTCGCAGCGGCTCGGCTCCAAGGCCGAGATCCTCAAGTACACCTGGTTGAGGCCCGACCAGGCCTCCCAGGCCGCCGCGGCGGGCGTGGCCGGGGGCGCCAAGCGGGTGTGCCTGGTGGCCAGCGGACGCGGCCCGACCGACCGGGACGTGGACCGGGTCTCGGACACCATCAAGGCGATCAAGGAGCAGAACGAGGCCGTCGAGGTGTGCGCCTGCCTGGGCCTGCTCTCCGACGGCCAGGCGGAGCGGCTGCGTGAGGCGGGCGCGGACGCCTACAACCACAACCTCAACACGTCCGAGGCGACGTACGGGGACATCACGACCACGCACACGTACGCCGACCGGGTGGACACGGTGACCAAGGCGCACGCCGCCGGGCTGTCCGCCTGCTCGGGGCTGATCGCGGGCATGGGCGAGAGCGACGAGGACCTGGTCGACGTGGTCTTCTCGCTGCGCGAGCTGGACCCGGACTCGGTGCCGGTCAACTTCCTGATCCCGATGGAGGGCACGCCGCTGGCCAAGGAGTGGCACCTCACCCCGCAGCGGTGCCTGCGCATCCTGGCGATGACGCGGTTCGTCTGCCCGGACGTCGAGGTGCGCATCGCGGGCGGGCGCGAGGTCCACCTGCGCACGATGCAGCCGCTCGCCCTGAACCTGGCCAACTCCATCTTCCTCGGCGACTACCTCACCAGTGAGGGGCAGGCGGGCCATGCCGACCTGGAGATGATCGCGGACGCCGGTTTCGAGGTGGAGGGCGCCGGCCAGGTGACCCTGCCGGAACACCGGGCGACGGCAGACGGCGGCGGCTGCGGGTCGCACGGGGGCGACGGGACCTGCGGGTCGCACGAGGGCGGCGGAGCCTGCGGTTCCGCTCCGGCCGAGGAGGGCTGCGGCTCCGCTCCGGCCGCGGGGGGTTGCGGCTCGGCTCCGGCCGCCGAACCGGCGGTGGCCGGCGAGGCCCGTAGGGACCTGGTCGCCGTGCGCCGCCGCGGTGCCGGAACGGACCTCGCGCCCAATGCCTGAGCCCGCCCTGACCGTGGACGAGTTGCTGGCCATCGACCGGCGGCACGTCTGGCATCCGTACGGCCCCATGCCCGGCCGGCAGGACCCGCTCGTCGTGGAGTCGGCGAGCGGGGTGCGGCTGCGGCCCGCCGACGGCGCGGGCGAGCTCGTCGACGGCATGTCGTCCTGGTGGTCGGCGATCCACGGCTACAACCACCCGGTGCTGAACGAGGCCGCGCGCGAGCAGCTCGGGCGGATGAGCCACGTGATGTTCGGCGGGCTCACCCACGAGCCCGCCGTGCGGCTGGCGAAGCTCCTCGTCGACATGTCCCCCGAGGGCCTGGAGCACGTCTTCCTCGCCGACTCCGGGTCGGTGTCGGTCGAGGTCGCGGTCAAGATGTGCCTGCAGTACTGGCGTTCACTGGGCCGCCCCGCGAAGCGGCGCCTGCTGACCTGGCGCGGCGGCTATCACGGCGACACCTGGCAGCCCATGTCGGTGTGCGACCCCGAGGGCGGGATGCACGAGTTGTGGACGGGCGTCCTGCCGCTCCAGGTCTTCGCGGACGCGCCGCCGGCGGAGTACGAGGAGTCGTACGCCGAACGGTTGCGGTCACTGATCGAGCGTCACGCCGACGAACTGGCCGCGGTGATCGTCGAGCCGGTGGTGCAGGGCGCGGGCGGGATGCGGTTCCACTCCCCCGCGTATCTGCGGGTACTGCGGGAGGCGTGCGACGCGCACGGTGTGCTGCTGGTGTTCGACGAGATCGCGACCGGGTTCGGGCGTACGGGCGCGTTGTTCGCGGCGGAGCACGCGGCGGTGACGCCGGACGTGATGTGCGTGGGCAAAGCGCTGACCGGCGGGTACCTGACGATGGCGGCCACGCTGTGCACGTCCCGGGTGGCCGACGGCATCTCGCGGGGCGAGGTACCGGTGCTGGCCCACGGGCCGACGTTCATGGGCAATCCGCTGGCGGCCGCCGTGGCCTGCGCGTCCATCGGGCTGCTCCTCGGCCAGGACTGGCTCGCGGAGGTCAAGCGGATCGAGGCGGGGCTGCGCGACGGACTGGCGCCCGCCCTCGAACTGCCGGGCGTGACCGACGTACGGGTGCTCGGCGCGATCGGCGTGGTGCAGCTCGACCACGCCGTCGACATGCGGGCGGCTACGGAGGCGGCCGTGCGCGAGGGCGTGTGGCTGCGGCCGTTCCGCGACCTGGTCTACACCATGCCTCCGTACGTCACGGGGGACGCGGACGTGGCGCGGATCGCCCGCGCGGTGTGCGCGGCGGCACGGGAGGGATGACATGCCGGTACTGGTGATCACGGGCACGGGCACGGAGGTCGGCAAGACGGTCGTGACCGCCGCCGTCGCCGCGGCCTCGCTGGCGGGTGGCCGGTCGGTGGCCGTGCTGAAGGCCGCGCAGACCGGCGTACGACCGGACGAGCCGGGGGACGCGCAGGAAGTGGCGCGCCTCGCCGGCGCCGTCACGGCCGCCGAAGTCGCCCGGTATCCCGAGCCGTTGGCGCCGGGTACGGCCGCGCGCCGGGCCGGCCGGGCGCCGGTGCACCCCGAGGAGGTGGCGGAGGCCGCGGACAAGCTGGCCACCGAGCACGACCTGGTGCTGGTCGAGGGCGCGGGCGGACTGCTCGTGCGCTTCGACGCGGCCGGCGGGACGCTGGCGGACGTCGCCGCGCTGCTGGGAGCACCGGTGCTGCTGGTGGCGTCGGCCGGGCTGGGCACGCTGAACACCACGGAACTGACGGCGCGTGAACTGCGCTCCCGCGGCCTGGAGCTGCCGGGCGTGGTGATCGGCAACTGGCCCGGCACTCCGGACCTCGCCGCACGCTGCAATCTCGCGGACCTCCCGGAGGTGGCCGGAGCCCCTCTGCTCGGCGCCCTGCCCGCCGGTGCGGCCTCGCTCCCGCCGGCCGCCTTCCGGTCGGCGGCACCGCACTGGCTGGCGCCCCGGCTGGAGGGCACGTGGGACGCCGAGGCGTTCCGGGCCCGGGAGGGGCCCTGACCGGCGCGGTGCGGGTCGAGGCCCCCTGACCGACGCGGTACGGGTCGGGGCGCCCTGACCGACGCGGTACGGGTCGGGGCGGCCATCGGTCCGGCCAGGGGGCGGGCGGAGCCGGGCAGGCGTCCGGTCGCCGCTCCCGGCTCGGGACCGTGCCTCCCGGGGCCCGCACCTCCGGCCGGTCCTCGGGCCCCCGGCGGACGCCGAGGTGGAGCAAGCCCGCGTCCGCCGGGCGTCCCGGTACCCGGAAACGAGGCGCCCGCGCGGTGGGTGTGCGGGGCTCGCGCGGGGGACAATCGCGGTAAGGCACCACCTCGTGAGGGAGGTTCCATGGCACTGCGATCCGCCCGTGCCCGCGGAGTGCCGCGGGACGCCGTGCACCATCCGCTGTTCGCCCGCTACTACGCCCGGGTCAGTGTGGGCATGGAGACCCGGATGGGTATGGGGGGTGTTCGTGAGCGGCTGCTCGCCGGGCTGTCCGGGCGGGTGATCGAGGTCGGTGCGGGCAACGGGCTGAACTTCTCGCACTACCCGGGCACCGTCTCGGAGGTCGTCGCCATCGAACCGGAGCGCGTGCTGCGGCAACTGGCCGTGGAGGCGGCGCTGCGCGCTCAGGTGCCGGTGGACGTGGCACCGGGCGCGGCGGAGGCCCTCCCGGTCAAGAGCGAGGCCTTCGACGCCGCCGTGGTCTCGCTCGTGCTGTGCAGCGTCCGTGACGTGCCACGGGCGCTCGGGGAGCTGCGGCGGGTGCTGCGGCCCGGCGGACAGGTGCGGTTCTTCGAGCACGGCCGGGGCGGTGGGCGGATGATGGCCTTCACCCAGCGCGCGCTGGACCGGACGCTGTGGCCTCCGCTGTCCGGCGGCTGCCACCTGTCCCGCGAGCCGGTCGCCGCGCTGCGGGACGCGGGCTTCGCGCTCGGGCCCTACCGGCGGGTGATGATGCCGGAGAACGGGCCGGCGCTGCCGAGTTCGTACTGCGTGCTCGGCACGGCCTGGCGGCCGCCCGGGACGGAGGCGTAGTCAGGGCGCTCACCCGCTCCACCGGCGCAGTTCCTCCGTGATGCCGTCGACCGAGGCCGCCCCGCTCTTGACCAGCAGGGCGAGGTCCCGCACCCGCTCGGGCGTGGTGGTGACCTCGACCCCGCTGGCGACCAGGTAGGCGTAGGCGACCGCGGAGGCGAACAGGGCGTTGGAGCGCTCCAGCGCCGGGACGTGGATCAGCAACTGGAGCAGGGCGGCGGCGCGGGCGTGCGGACTGTCGTAGACGGGGGTGTCGAATATCTCGGCCCGGTGGCGGGCGACGGCCGCGACGAGCGCTCCCCAGTCGGTGACCTGAGGGTCTCCCGGGGTGCGCTGTTCGGCGAGCATCAGCAGCCAGGCGAGGTCGATGCTGAGGTCTCTCATCCGGGATCTCTCGTGCGGGATTCGTCCGACGGCTCAGCGGCTGCCGTCGCCGACCTCCTCGGTGAACACCTTCTCGTACTGCCGCATGAAGTCGGCGGCGGCCTCCACGAAGGTGTGGCCGGCCTCGCCGGTGTCCTGCCGGACCAGTTCCTCGATGTAGCGGTTGACGCTCATCCCCCGGGCCAGGGCCTTCTCGCGGGCCGCCCGGGCGGTGCCCTCGTCCACCCGCACGTTCAGCTGGGCCTTCCGGGTCTTCGCCATGCCTCGAAGCTAGCGCCGAAACGCTAGCAGCGGCAAGGGCCGCGTCCGGCGTGAGCACGCCGGAATGCCGCGTGGCGGTCCGGCGCGCGTGATGGGATCGCCGCATGACCGAACTGCGCGTACGGGCCGCCGGGCCCGAGGACCTGGACGCCGTGCTGGCCTTCTGGAAGGTGGCCGCCGAGGGGACGAGCATCAGCGACGACCGGGAGGGCGTGGAGCGGCTGGTCGCCCGGGACCCCCAGGCACTGCTCCTGGCCGAGCGGGGCGGGGACCTGCTGGGCACGGTGATCGCGGGCTTCGACGGCTGGCGCTGCCATCTGTACCGGCTGGCGGTGCACCCGGATCACCGGCGTCAGGGCATCGGCTCTGCGTTGCTCACGGCCGCGGAGGAGCGTTTCGTACGGCTGGGCGGGCGCCGCGGGGACGCGATGGTGCTGCGGCGCAACGAGCGGGCCCAGCATGCCTGGCGGGCGGCCGGGTACGCGCCCGAGGAGCAGTGGCGACGCTGGGTGAAGCCCCTCACCGACTGAAAGGTGTGAGCACCGGCGCATGAGCGAGTCCGCATCGGCGACCCTCCCGGCGCCGCCCCCCGGCGGCTCCCGCCGGCGCCTCCCCGGGGCCTCCCCCGAGTCCTCCCCCTGGCGCCTCCCCGGGGCCTGTCCGGCTCCTCCCCCGGCGCACGAGATCGCGCGATCCTCCGTGTCCTGGCCGATCATGGATCCGAGGTGACCCGATGACCGAAGTGCTCCTGCTGCTGGTGGCGATCCTGCTGTCGCTCGCGTGCGGCGCCTTCGTCGCGGCCGAGTTCTCGCTGACCACCGTCGAGCGCGGCGAGCTGGAGCGGGCGGTGGCGCGCGGCGAGCGGGGTGCGGCGAGCGCTCTGAAGGCCGTACGGAACCTGACCTTCCAGCTTTCCGGGGCCCAGCTCGGCATCACGGTCACCAATTTGGTGGTCGGCATGCTCGCCGAGCCCTCGGTCGCGGCGCTGATCGCGGGTCCGCTGGAGAGTGCCGGCGTGTCGCGCTCGGCGGCCTCGTCGCTGGCGCTGGTGCTGGGTACGGCCCTGTCGACGGTCTTCCTGATGATCGTCGGCGAGCTGGTGCCGAAGAACTGGGCGATCTCCGCGCCGCTGGCCGTCGCCAAACGGGTGGGCGGTCCGCAGCGCTGGTTCAGCGCCGCGTTCCGGCCCTTCATCACCCACCTCAACAACACGGCCAACCGCGTCGTGCGCGTCTTCGGTGTGGAGCCCGCCGAGGAACTGGCGTCGGCGCGTGGGCCGCAGGAGCTGGCCGCGCTCGCCCGGCACTCGGCCAAGGAGGGCGCGCTCGAGGCGGACACCGCCGAGCTGTTCGTGCGCACCCTGAACCTGGCCGACCTGACGGCACAGAACGTGATGACCCCGCGCGTGCAGGTCATCGCCCTCGACGCCCGGGCGACCTGCGAGGACGTGGCGAACGCGACACGGGCGACCGGGCTGTCCCGGTTCCCCGTCTACCAGGACACGCTCGACGCCGTAGTGGGCACCGCGCACGTCAAGGACGTCCTGGCGGTGCCCGCCGGGCGGCGGCCCGGGATCCCGGTCGCCGAGCTGATGCGCGAGCCCCTGCTCGTCCCGGAGTCACTGACCGTCGACCGGCTGCTGGACCGCCTCTCCGGGCGGCGCACGATGGCCGTGGTGATCGACGAGTACGGCGGGACGGCGGGTGTGGCCACGCTGGAGGACATCGTCGAGGAGGTCGTCGGCGAGGTGCGGGACGAGCACGATCCGCACGAGACGCCCGAGCTGGACCCGGCCGGCACCGACGAGCGGGGGCACGTTCTGTACCGGGCCGACGGCGCGGCCCGCGTGGACCGGCTCGCGCGCTTGGGACTCAAGGTGCCCGAGGGACCGTACGAGACGGTCGCCGGGCTGGTCGCGGCCGAGCTGGGGCGCATCCCCGCCGTCGGCGACACTCTGGAGGTCGCCGGCTGGCGGCTGGACGTCGTGGACGCCACGGGCCGCCGGGCGGCCCGGGTACTGCTGCACGCGCCGCTCGACGACGCGCGCGCCGCCGACACCACCGACGAAGGGGAGGCCGGCCGGTGACCGCCGTGCAACTGCTGATCGGTCTGGCGACGCTCGTCGTCAACGCCTTCTTCGTGGGTGCCGAGTTCGCGCTGATCTCGGTGCGCCGCAGCCAGGTGGAGCAGTACGTCGATGCCGGGGCGGCGGGGGCGGAGGGCGACCGGCGCGCGAAGAGCGTGCTGTGGGGCCTGGAGCACGTGTCGGCGCTGATGGCGGCGGCCCAGCTCGGCATCACGCTGTGCACGCTGGTCCTCGGTGTGGTCGCGGAACCGGCCATCGCGCACCTGCTGGAGCCGGTGTTCCACGCGGTGGGCGTGCCGTCCGGCGCGGGGCACGCGGTCTCCTTCGTGATCGCCCTCGCGCTGGCGACGTATCTGCACATGCTGCTCGGCGAGATGGTGCCCAAGAACATCGCGCTGGCCGAGCCGGTGCGCAGCGCGCTGCTGCTCGGGCCGCCACTGGTGGCGCTGTCCCGGGCGCTGCGCCCGGTGATCTTCACGGTCAACGCCTTGGCGAACGCGCTGCTCAAGCTGCTCAGGGTCGACACGAAGGACGAGGTCTCGGCGACCTTCACGGACGCGCAACTCGCCGAGATCGTCAAGGACGCCAGCGAGGCCGGGCTGATCGACGACCGGGCCCAGGAACGCCTCCACGACGCCCTGGAGCTGGGCCGGCGGCCGGTGCGGGACGTGGTGCTGCCGCTGGAGCGCGTCGTCCACGCGCGCGTGGGGATCACCCCGGAGCAGTTGGAGCGGCTGTCGGCGGAGTCGGGATTCTCGCGCTTCCCGGTGGTGGACGACGGGCGGCGGATCGTCGGCTACCTGCACGTGAAGGACGCCCTGGACGCCTCGCCGCGGGACCTGCCGTTCGGCCTGCGGGACATGCGGCCCATCGCGCGGGCCCGGGAGCGCACCCCGCTGGACGACGTGCTCACCGCGATGCGCCGCAGCCGTACGCATCTGGCGGCCGTGATCGGCTCCGACGGGCGGCTGGCGGGACTGGTGACCATGGAGGACGTGCTGCGGGAACTGTTCGGGCAGCGGACGTGAGCCGTTTCCGGCCCGGCGGAGGGCGACCGACCAGTGGGTATGTGCAGGCGCTACCATTTCTGTCGCCATGCAGACGAATCCCACCCACACCAGTCTCGTCGCCGTCGGCGACTCCTTCACCGAGGGCATGTCGGACCTGCTGCCCGACGGCTCCTACCGGGGCTGGGCCGACCTCCTCGCCACCCGGATGGCCGCCCGCTCCCCCGGCTTCCGGTACGCGAACCTCGCGGTGCGCGGGAAGCTGATCGGGCAGATCGTCGACGAGCAGGTCGACGTGGCGGCGGCCATGGGAGCCGACGTGATCACCCTGGTCGGCGGGCTCAACGACACGCTGCGCCCCAAGTGCGACATGGCCCGGGTGCGGGACCTGCTGACGCAGGCCGTGGAACGGCTCGCCCCGAACTGCGGGCAACTGGTGCTGATGCGCAGTCCCGGCCGCCAGGGTCCGGTGCTGGAGCGGTTCCGGCCGCGCATGGAGGCCCTGTTCGCGATCATCGACGACCTGTCCAAGGAGCACGGCGCCGTGGTCGTCGACCTGTACGGGGCCCACTCGCTGGCCGACCCGCGCATGTGGGACGTGGACCGGCTGCACCTGACCGCCGACGGGCACCGCCGGGTGGCGGAGGCCGTGTGGCAGGCGCTCGGCTACGAGCCCGAGGATCCCGAGTGGCACGCGCCGGTCCCGGCGACGCCCCCGCCGGGCTGGTTCCTGCGCCGGACCGCTGACGTCCGGTTCGCCCGGCGGCACCTGCTGCCCTGGATAGGGCGCAGGCTGACCGGACGGTCGTCCGGGGACGGCCTGCCGCCCAAGCGCCCGGAGCTGCTGCCCTACGAGGACCTGGCGCCGTGATCCGTGGACCGGCAGAGCCTTCGTAGGTTCCGACGAAGAGCCCCGTGGAGCTGGCCTGCAGGAATCGCCAGTAGAATCCGTCTACGTGACTTCCGCTCCCGCCAAGCCCCGCATCCCGAACGTCCTCGCCGGACGCTACGCCTCCGCCGAGCTCGCCACGCTCTGGTCGCCCGAGCAGAAGGTGAAGCTGGAGCGGCAGCTCTGGCTCGCCGTGCTGCGGGCCCAGAAGGACCTCGGCATCGACGTGCCCGACGCCGCGATCGCCGACTACGAACGCGTCCTCGACCAGGTCGACCTGGCCTCGATCGCCGAGCGCGAGAAGGTCACGCGGCACGACGTGAAGGCGCGGATCGAGGAGTTCAACGACCTCGCCGGGCACGAGCACGTGCACAAGGGCATGACCTCCCGCGACCTGACGGAGAACGTCGAGCAGCTCCAGGTCCGGCTCTCGCTGGAGCTGATCCGGGACCGCTCGGTGGCCGTCCTCGCCCGGCTGGGCAAGCTGTCCGGCGAGTACGCCGAACTGGTCATGGCCGGCCGCTCCCACAACGTCGCCGCGCAGGCCACGACGCTGGGCAAGCGCTTCGCCACGGCCGCCGACGAGCTGCTCGTCGCGTACGGCCGGGTGGAGGAGCTGCTCGGCCGCTACCCGCTGCGCGGCATCAAGGGCCCGGTCGGCACCGCCCAGGACATGCTGGACCTGCTCGGCGGGGACGCGGGCAAGCTCGCGGAGCTGGAGCGGCGGATCGCCGGGCACCTGGGCTTCTCGCAGGCGTTCACCTCGGTCGGCCAGGTCTACCCGCGCTCGCTGGACTACGAGGTCGTGACCGCGCTGGTGCAGCTCGCGGCGGCGCCGTCCTCGCTGGCGAAGACGATCCGGCTGATGGCCGGGCACGAGCTGGTCACCGAGGGCTTCAAGCCCGGCCAGGTCGGCTCCTCCGCGATGCCGCACAAGATGAACACCCGCTCCTGCGAGCGCGTCAACGGCCTGATGGTCATCCTGCGCGGCTACGCCTCGATGACCGGCGAGCTGGCGGGCGACCAGTGGAACGAGGGCGACGTGTCCTGCTCGGTGGTGCGCCGGGTGGCCCTGCCCGACGCGTTCTTCGCCCTCGACGGACTGCTGGAGACGTTCCTGACCGTCCTCGACGAGTTCGGCGCCTTCCCGGCCGTCGTGGCCCGGGAGCTGGACCGCTACCTGCCGTTCCTGGCCACCACCAAGGTCCTCATGGGCGCGGTGCGGGCCGGCGTCGGCCGCGAGGTCGCGCACGAGGCGATCAAGGAGAACGCCGTCGCCTCCGCGCTGGCGATGCGCGAGCAGGGCGCCGAGCGCAACGAGCTGCTCGACCAACTGGCCGCCGACGAGCGCATCCCGCTGGACCGGGCCGGGCTGGACGCGCTGATGGCCGACAAGCTGTCCTTCACGGGCGCCGCGGCCGATCAGGTCGGCGTGCTCGTCGGCCGGATCGAGGAGATCGTCAAGCAGCACCCGGCGGCCGCGGGCTACACCCCCGGAGCGATCCTCTGACGCGCTTCACCCGCGCCGAGTTGGAGGCCGCCCGCGACCGACTCGTACCGGACGTCGTCGCGGACGGTCTCCGCGTGCTGTTCTGCGGCATCAACCCCGGCCTGATGACGGCGGTGACGGGCCACCACTTCGCCCGTCCCGGCAACCGCTTCTGGCCGGTGCTGCATCTGTCCGGGTTCACACCGAGGCTGCTGAAGCCCTCCGAGCAGGGCGAGTTGCCGTCGTACGGTCTCGGCATCACGAACGTCGTCGCGCGGGCCAGCGCGCGGGCGGACGAGCTGACCGCCGAGGAGTACCGGGAGGGCGGCCGGCTGCTGGCGCTCAAGGTGGCGCGGCTGCGGCCCCGTTGGCTCGCCGTGGTCGGGGTCACCGCGTACCGGGCGGCGTTCGACGACCGGAAGGCCCGGGTGGGGCCGCAGGAGCGGACGATCGGGGACACGCGCGTGTGGGTGCTGCCCAACCCCAGCGGGCTCAACGCGCACTGGACGGCGCAGACGATGGCGGAGGAGTTCGCGCGGCTGCGGGCCGCGGCGGAGACGGAGGCGTAGGCGCACGCGGAGACGGAGACGGAGGCGCACGCGGAGACGGAGACGGAGGCGCACGCGGAGACGGCGGTCACGGTGGTGCCTTCTCCGTGATGACGGCGAGCAGTTGCACCTCGTCCGTCTCGTCCCGGTCCGCGACGGCCACCGCGACCCAGCGGCCGGTGCCGCCCGCCTCCCAGAGGTACGCCGTGCGCGCGCGGGCGCCGAGGCCGGCCCACGGCTCGGGTATCTCCTCCCTCTCGGTCCGCAGCAGGACCGTCTGCAGGTTCCAGGGGTCCGTCTCGCCCCAGCGCGGGGCGAGGCGCTCGTACAGGGCGTCGCGGTACTTCTCGTACTGCCCCACCGTCACCGGCCGCTCCCCCTGGTCGCCGCCGCGCAGGCCGTTGCTGCTTGCCAGGACCGCCACGAAATGACCGGGCCCCCCTGTGCCCCCGTCCGACGGGCCGTGCTCCGCCGGGAAGGGCCGGAAGCACAGCTCGTCGATGAGGGCGATGTGCTGCGCGATGTTCATGCCGTCCAGTAAACCGGCCCCCACTGACAATTGGCGGGGCGTCAGCGACGGCCGGCGTCAGGCGTCCCGGCCGCGCGGTCACCGCGAGTCCGGCCCACGGCCCCAGACTTCCGTCGTGCGTCTGGTACAGGAAGACTTGCCCCGCCTTGTCCGGCAGGAAGTCCGTGGCACCGCCCGCCGCGTCCCCGAACACGAAGGAGATGATCAGGAGGAGGGGGACCAGGACCGACAGGGCCCGCCGGCGCATGCCGGGGGAGTACGTCTTCACCCGGCGGCGGGCCACCGACGCGCTACCCGTCTCCTCCATCACCTCGTCCACCCGGCGCCACGGGACGCGGTTGCTCGCCGCCAGGACGCGCAGGTGGTCCCGGGCGGTGCGCGAGCCGTGCGCGGTGTGCGCGTCGAGCAGGGCGCCGACGTGCCGCAACGGCTCGTGCAGGGCGGCGTAGGGCCGTCCGCCGACGGTCGCGGTCCCGGGGGTGGGCCGGTCGAGGCCCAGGACGAGTCGCATGGTGGTGGACCTCCCCGGCGCCGTTGGGGCCGAGGAGACCGGTGACCCGGCAGGGGCGGAGGGTGAAGGTGAGGTCGTCGACGGCTCGTCGGGTGCCCTCGCCGCCCCCCCCCTGGAGTCCGCCCGTGCTCCGGGGCGAAGGTCGACGCCGGGATCACGGATCCTGCGGAGACCTCGCCGGGCCCGGTCTCCCGCTCCCGCGAGGGCTGACGCATCCTCCAGGAGGCGCTGACCAATGTGCTGCGGCACGGGGGGGTGCCCGCGCGGGTCAGCGTCGAGGTGGCGGTCGGCGCGCTCACCATGGAGGTGCGCGATCCGCTGCCGGACACGAGGGTCGCGCCCGGACGCGGCAGCGGGCTGCGCGGCGTACGCGAGCGGGCCGCGCTGCTGGGCGGGCGGGCGCACACGGGGCCCGACGGCTCCGGTGACTGGCAGGTGCGCGTCGAGCTGCCGTCCGGCTGATCTACGCTGGGCGGATGCCGGTCAGAGTACTCCTCGTGGACGACGAACCCTCGTGCGCGCGGGGTTGCGGGCGGTGCCGGAGGCACAGCCCGACATCGAGGTGGTCGGCGAGGCGGCCGACGGGGCCGCGGTCATTCCGCTGGTGCGGCAGTCGTGGCCGGACGTGGTCGCCCCGGACGTGCGGATGCCGCTGCTGGTCGTGGGCACGGAGACGGTGAAGTCGCACGTGAGCGCGGTACTGGCGAAGCTGGGGCCCGGGACCGCACGCAGGCGGTGATCACGGCGTACGAGTCGGATTCGTGGCGCCCGGCTGAGGCACCCCACGGGGGGGCCTGCACGGGCGGACCGGCCCTCGCCGGGGCGGACCGGGCCGAGTACGATCCGGCGAACACGCGCACGAGCTGGGAGGACGGACGTTGGGCGGGCTGACCGGCGGGGACCCGTCACTGCTGCGGAGGATCAACTCCGCTGTGGTGTTGCACGCGTTGCGTGCCACGGACTGCGCGACGCTGACCGAGATCACCCGGGTGACGGGGCTGTCCCGGCCGACCGTCGAGGGCGTCGTCGAGGGGCTGATCGAGGCCGGTCTCGTCATCGAGGCGGCCGCCGACGAGGGCACGGCCCGGCGGCAGGGGCGGCCCGCGCGGCGGTTCCGGTTCCGCGCGGAGGCCGGGCATCTGCTGGGCCTGGAGATCGGGCCGCACCGCGTCGCCGCGCTCCTGTCCGACCTGGACGGCCGGGTGATCGGCGCCCAGGCCAAGGACGTCGACGAGACCGCCCCGGCCGACGAGCGGCTGGAGCGGCTGCGCACGGCGGTCGCCGAGCTGCTGCGCCGGGCCGGTGTCGCGCGTGGCTCGCTGCGGGCCGTGGGGGCCGCCTCTCCCGGGATCGTCGACGCGGACGGCACGGTGCGGCTGAGCACGGCGCTGCCCGAGTGGACGGGGCTGCGCCTGGGCGAGCGGCTGAGCCGGTCCTTCAAGTGTCCGGTGCTGGTCGAGAACGACGCGAACGCGGCGGCGGTCGCCGAGCACTGGAAGGGCGCCGCCACCGAGTCCGACGACATCGTGTTCGTGCTGGCCGGGCTGAGTCCCGGGGCGGGGTCGTTGATCGGCGGGCGGCTGCACCGGGGGTACGGCGGAGCGGCCGGCGAGACCGGCGCGCTGCATCTGCTGGGCCGGGACGTGACGCCGGAGACCCTGCTGTCGACCACGGACCAGCCGCTGCATCCGCTGGACGAACAGGCGGTCGCCCAGGTGTTCGCCGACGCCCGCCGGGGCGACCAGCGGGCCCGCGCGGCCGTCGAGCGTTACATCCAGCGGCTGGTGCACGACGTGGCGGCGATGGTGCTGGCCCTCGATCCCGAGCTGGTCGTCGTCGGCGGCTGGGCGGCCGGGCTGGACGACGTGCTGGAGCCGTTGCGGCGCGAGCTGGCCCGCTACTGCCTGCGTCCGCCGAAGGTGACGCTGTCGCTCCTGGGCGAGGCCGCCGTGGCGACGGGCGCGCTGCGGCTGGCCCTCGACCACGTGGAAGAGCAACTCTTCGCGGTGGAGGGGGCGACGGCCCGGCGCTGACCCGCGCCGGGCCGGAAGGCTCCGGTACGGGTCGGACAGGCCGCCGATCACCGCCACCACGGCCCGCCGGGCCGTCGCTCCGCCCGGGTCGACTCTCCGCCCGGGTCGTCGATCCGCCCAGGCCAACTCTCCGCCCGGCTCGACTCTCGGACCGGGCCGACTCCCCGCCCAGGCCACCGAGCCACCTCCCCCGCCCGGGTCGTCGACCCGCCCGGGTCGGCTCTCGGACCGGTGCGGAGCCCGGCAGGCCGTGCGCCCGCGATGCCGTGCGCCCGGGACCGGTAGCCGCGTTCTGGCGCGGGACCGGCCCGGGACGGCCTCGGCGGTGTCCGGGGCCGCGCGGGACTCAGGACGCCCGGGTCTCGGGGCCGTGGTGGATCTCCACGTCGCCGAAGTCGCCGAACGTCAGCCGGCAGGTGTCCGCGCGGTAGGTGGCGACGGAGAGCGCGGCGGTGCGGCCCCCGGCGAGGTAGCGGGTGGTGACCACGAGGACGGGCGCTCCCGGGAGCCGGTCCAGCTCCTTCGCGTCCTCCGCCCCGGCCGACCCCAGCTCAACGGCGCTCTCCCGCCGCTCCAACTCTCCGCGCTGCAGTTCCCGGAGTACGGCACGCGCGCGTGCCGCGCCGGAGGGCGTGTCGATGGCGGTGAGGCCGGGCACCGAGGACGGCGGGATGTAGAGCAGCTCCGCCGCCACGGGCTGGCCGTGCGTCACGCGGGAGCGGCGGACGATGTGCACGGGCTCGTCCCGGCCGGTGCCCAGGGCGTCGGCGACGGCCGCGGGCGGGGCGGCGGTCAGGCAGTCGGCCGGTTCCCAGGCGTCGTCGGCCGCCCCCGGCCAGTCGTGCCGCTCGGTGCCGACGGCCACACCGACGCGCGGCGGGGCGACGGTCGTGCCGACGCCGCGGCGGCGCTGGAGCCTGCCTTCCAGTTCGAGCTGTTCCAGGGCCTGGCGGAGCGTGGCTCGGGCGACGCCGAAGCGCGCGGCGAGGTCGCGCTCGTTGGGCAGGATCTCACCCACCGAGAACTCCGAGTCCAGGGCCTCGCTGAGTACGGTCCTGAGATGCCAGTACTTCGGTTCCGGCACCGATTCCAACTGCGTGGTCCCCACCCTGTCCTCCGCAATCGCCGTGGTCCGGCGGCGTTTTGACGCCCTTGTTTATTAAAGGTTGTTGCAGTTCTCTGTGACCATAAAACGGCCCACACCCTTGGTCAAGACCAATCCCGCGACAGGACGGCGAAGCCCCCGTCGTGAGACGGGGGCTTGGGGGGCGTGACGGACGGCGCGCCTAGGCGAGGCCGACCAGGGAGCCCAGTTTGTCGGGGTTGCGGACGATGTACACCGTCTGGACGCGGCCGTCGGCCACATCCAGTTGGAGGACGGAGTCGGGCCTGCCGCCGGACAGGACCAGCAGGGCCGGGCCGCCGTTGAGCTCCAGGAAGCGGAAGGAGGAGTCCGGGATCCCCTTCCGCGCGGCGCCGAGCAGGAAGCGGCCCACCTTGTCGGAGCTCTCCAGCACCCGCAACGGCGCCCTGGACTTGCCACCGCTGTCGCCCACCAGCCGGACTTCCGGGGCGAGCAGTGCCAGCAGCCCTTCGAGGTCCCCGTCGGCCGCGGCGGCGAGGAAGCGTTCGGTGAGGTCCCGGCGCTGCACCGGGTCGACGTCGTAGCGGGGCCGCCGCTCGTCGACGTGCTTGCGGGCCCGCCCGGCGAGCTGGCGCACCGCCGCCTCCCCGCGCTCCAGCATCGCGGCGATCTCGGCGTACGGGTAGCCGAACGCCTCCCTGAGGACGAACACCGCCCGCTCCAGCGGTGACAGGGACTCCAGCACGACGAGGACCGCGTAGGACACGGAGTCGGCGAGGACGGCCCGCTCGGCGGTGTCGGGCACGGCGTCCCCGAAGTCGGTGACGTAGGGCTCGGGCAGCCAGGGGCCGACGTAGGTCTCGCCCCGCGACTTGATCTGGCGCAGCCGGTCGATGGCGAGGCGGGTCGTGACGCGCACCAGGTATCCGCGCGGCTCCCGGACGCCGGACCGGTCGGCACCGGACCAGCGCAGCCACGCCTCCTGGACCACGTCCTCCGCGTCGGCGAGGCGGCCCAGCATGCGGTAGGCGACCCCCTGGAGGACGGGGCGGTGCTCTTCGAAGACGTCGGTCGCGGTTTCGGTGGTCACCGCTCCATCCCAGCGGACGCGTCCGGCCGTGTCCAGGCGGAAACGCCTCCGCCCGGAGGCCGTCGGAAAGGACGGCGACCGGGGGCTACCCGTCGGTAGCTCTTACTGACAGGCTGTCTACGCAACGTCGGCATCGCTCATGTGCTCCGGCCGCACGCGTTCCCGGAGACACGTGTTCAGACAAGGAGCCCCATGTCCGCAACGCTCTCCTTCACCGCCCCCACCGGGCACGGTCCGCAGGACATCACCCTCGCCTACACCCGCGTCGGCACCGGCGAGCCCCTGCTCCTGCTGCACGGCATAGGTCATCACCGGCAGGCCTGGGACCCGGTGGTCGACATCCTCGCGACCGAGCGCGAGGTGATCGCCGTGGACCTGCCGGGGTTCGGGCAGTCGTCCGCGCTGCCGCACGGGCTGCCGCACGACCTGACGACGACGAACGCGGTGCTCGGCGCCTTCTGCGCGGCGCTGGGACTCGACCGACCGCACGCGGCCGGCAACTCGCTCGGCGGCCTGCTGGCCCTGGAACTCGGCCGGGCGAACCTGGTGCGCTCGGTGACGGCCCTGTCCCCGGCCGGGTTCTGGACGCGGGCCGAGCGGCGGTACGCGTTCGGCGTGCTGCTGGGGATGCGCCGGACCGCCCGGAGTCTGCCCCTTCCGCTGGTGGAGCGGCTGTCCCGCACCGCGGTCGGCCGCACCGCCCTGACCAGTACGATCTACGCCCGCCCCGGCCGCCGCTCCCCCGAGGCCGTCGTCGCCGAGACGCTCGCGCTCGCACACGCCGAGGGGTTCTCCCAGACGCTCCGGGCCGGGCGGAGCGTGCTGTTCACCGACGACGTGCCCGGCATCCCGGTCACGGTCGCGTGGGGCGACCGGGACCGGCTCCTCCTGCGGAGGCAGGGCATACGCGCCAAGCACGCCATTCCGCGGGCCCGCCTGGTGCGGCTGCCCGGCTGCGGCCACGTCCCGATGAACGACGACCCGGCACTGGTCGCCCGCGTCCTCCTGGACGGCAGCCGGGCTCAGTCGGCCAGGGCCTTGAGCACCTCGTTCAGCACGGTCGCGTTGTAGGGCATGCTCACGTGCGGGGTGTGGTCGCCCGGGTCGATGTCCTGCAGGACGATGTTGTTGACGTAGCGGCCCTCGGTCTCCGCGAGGGAGCACGACGTGTACGGGGTGACCACGTCGTCGTACCGGGTGGCGATGACGGTGTGGCGGACGCCCTCCGTCGTCTCGCCGAGGCCGGCCAGCTCGCGCTGGAAGGGGTGGTCGTGCTGGAGCTGCGGCCAGGCCGGCACGACCTCCCCCACGGCGCCCTGTTCGACCAGCTCCACCGCGCCGGGGATCTGGCGCGCGAGGTTCATCAGCCCCTGCGCCGTGACTCCGTGGTTGCTGGGCGAGATGCCGACGAAGTTGTGCACCTTGGGTCCTCCGCCCAGGGCGTTCAGGTAGTAGCGCGGCATCATGCCGCCCTGTGAGAAGCCGACCAGGTCGACCTGCTGGGCACCGGTCCGCCGCAGCACCTCGTCGACGAAGTCCGCGAGCTGCCGGGCGGAGTGCTTGATGTCGCCGAGGCCGAAGATCACGGGGTTGCCGTGCCGGCCGTAGTCGAGCCGGAAGACGCGGTGACCGTGCTGTCGGAGGAGAGGCGTCGCCGTGTTCCAGGTGTAGCCGCGGTTGCCGAAGGTGCCGTGCACGAGCACCACCGGACGGGGGTGCTCCGCGGTCGGCGGGGTGTTCCAGTCGTCCTCTCCCGCCTGCACGTCCACGGTGGCGATGACCTGCGCCCCGCCGGCCTGGGCGACCGCACCCAGGCGGTGCGGTGATTCGATGATGTCCGTGACGACGTCGTCCGAATTGGCTCCGGGGATACGGGGATTGAGGAAACTCACGGTGTTCTCCATCTGGTCGGGGAATGACGCTGAGTTCGATCCGATTACCCAGTCTCGCGTCTATCGAAATCCGCAACGATCCCTCTACCGGGGGAAAGAATTCACCCCTTGGAGTAAGTAGGGCTCATTCATTCGAGTGGGTTACGCGGTCAGCCGTGGCACCGGGCGAGCGGCGGCGACGCGCAGCAGGCGTACTACCGGCGAACGGCGATCACGGACTTCGGACTGCCCGCCCACCCCCGCGCGGGACCCGTCCGAATGAGCGGCCGGAACGCACGCCCGGAGCGCGTTCCCGAAGTCGCGCGCCGCCGGTTTTGCGTCAACACGCGGACATGGACGGCTTGTTGTGAAACGGGGGGCGAGGCGCGGCCCAAGCGTAAAGACAGGTGAGACGGACACCGCCAAGAGGTGCCAAGGCAAGGGGGTTTGGGTCATGGCCGCAGGGCCTGGAAAGCCTGGGGTTCCCGACTCCGGTGACAACGGCGTCAGTTCGCGCGCGCATCCACCGGAGGCGTTTCCCGGGGCGTGGCGGCCCCTGCTCGGCCACCCGGCCCTCGCGGAGCTGCTCGGGCACCCCCTCGCGGGCGCCGCGCTGACGGAGATGCGCCGGCTTCTGCCACCGCGCCTCGCCGTGCACTCCCTACGGACGTTCCTGTTGGCCGACGCCCGCGCGCGGACCCACGGCACCGCCTACGACCGGGTCGGCCTGCTGGCCGCCGCGGCATTCCACGACACCGGGCTGGCGGGGCGCGCGCCTCTCGGCCGCGGCGGATTCCCCCGCCGCTCCGCCCAGTTGCTCGACCGCTTCCTGGCGGGACAGCAGGTGGGCACGGAGCGGCGCACCACCCTCACGCGCGCGGTGCGCGAGCACATGAGGCCGTTTCCCGCGCGCGACGCCGGGCCCGAGGCGCGACTGCTGCACTTCGGTGCGTGGCTGGACGTCACCGGGCGCGGCGAACGCCACATCCCGGGCGATCGCGGAATGTTGACCGCGCTGGCACCCACCCCCGGGTTCGCCGTGTCCTTCTCCGCCCGGTTGGTGGCCTGCGGGCTGCGCCGGGTACTGCCGGGCTCCCCGGTCGCCCGAGGGTGACCGGAACGTCCGGCGACTCGCCCTTCCCGTCGCGAAAGGAACCGCAGACATGCAAGAAGACCAGCGTGTTTTCGATGTCGCCATCGTCGGAGGCGGCATCGGCGGGACGATGCTGGGGACCGTTCTCGCACGCCACGGCGTGCGGGTGCTGCTGCTGGAAGGCAGCGGCCACCCCAGGTTCGCCATCGGAGAGTCCACCGTCCCCGAGACCACGTTCGGCCTCAGGGTCCTGGCCCGCCGCTACGACGTCCCGGAACTCGAGCACCTGGCGACCAACGGGGCGCTGCGCCGCCACGTGTCGTCGAACTGCGGAGTCAAGCGGAACTTCAGTTTCGTCTACCACCGGGAGGGCGAGCCCACCCGGCCCGACGAATGCACCCAGTACCCCACTTGGGGCCCGCCGCTCGGCCCCGACTCGCACTACTTCCGGCAGGACGTGGACGCCTACATGTTCCACGTCGCCGTGTCCTACGGCGTGACCGCGTACACCCACACCATGGTCGACGACGTGAAGTTCGAGGAGGACGGTGCCACGCTCGTCACCCGGGACCGGGGCACCTTCCGGGCCTCGTACGTGGTGGACGCCGGCGGCATGCGGGCAGTCCTGCCCGAGCGGCTCGGGCTGCGGCAGGAACCGCCCTACCGCACGCGGTCGCGCACGATCTTCACGCACATGGTGGACGTGCGCCCCTTCGACGCCGTGGCGCCCGCGCGCGAGCAGCACGGCATGCCCAGCCCGTTCAGCCAGGGAACGCTCCACCACATGTTCCGGGGCGGCTGGTTCTGGGTCATCCCGTTCGACAACCAGTCGACCAGTACGAGCGGGTTGTGCAGCGTGGGCGTCAACCTGGACCTCGACCAGCACCCCCGTCCGGACGACATCCCGGCGGAGGAGGAGTTCTGGCGGTACGTGCGCCGCTTCCCCAGCGTGGCGCGGCAGTTCGAGGGAGCACGGGCGGTACGGCCGTACGTGTCCACCGACCGCACCCAGTTCGCCTCGCAGAAGGTGGTCGGTGACCGGTGGTGCCTGCTGCCGCACGCCAGTGACTTCATCGACCCGCTCTTCTCCAGCGGGCTCGCCGTCACCGTGATGGCACTCAACGCGCTGAGCCACCGGCTCATCGCCGCGGTGCGCCAGGACGACTTCGACACGTCCCGGTTCGCGTACCTGGACCACTGGACCAAGCGCATGTTCCGGTTCTACGACGACCTGGTGTCCTGCAGCTACATCGCGTTCGACGACTTCGACCTGTGGAACGCCTGGAACCGGGTGTGGACCATCACCACGCTGTACGGCACGAACGCGCAGAACCAGGCCGCCGTGACGTTCGAGAAGACCCACGACCCGGCCTGCTTCGACACGCTGGAGCTGCCGCCCTACCGAGGCCTCCAGGGGATGGACAATCCCTGGGTGGAGCGGATGTTCGACCAGTCGCGCGATGCCGTACTCGCCTATCGCGCGGGCGAGTCGACGAAGGAGCAGGCGATCGCGCGGATCTACGAGATGCTCGGCGAGAGCGGACTGGTCCCGGCCGTGTGGCGGACTCTGGACCCCGGCAACCGCTGCCCGTCCGGGGTGTTCACCCTCTGGCCCCTGATGAAGATCCTGCTGTGGGGCAAGTACCGCTCACCGCGGCACGTCCGGGGCTCCTACTTCACCGGCGGAGCGCGGCTGGTGGGCAAGGAGGCCATCCAGGCGTACGCCACCGAGCTGCGCGCCGGCGGCTCTCAAGTGCACCAGACCGCAAGGGACATGTGGCTCAACTGGAACCGCGACTGGGCACGGCGTCCCGCTCCTCGGAAATGAGCACGAAAAAACATTCCTGCCGACCGGTGGAGAAACTTAATCCGGTTTGCCGCTCCAGGGTCTCGGGTAGGAAAACCACATGGCCGACAAATAGAAAGTCGGCCGCGGTTCTCCCTCCTCAATCCGAGAGACAACGGGCTGCGATCCACGATGGTGCGACATTCCACCTGCCAATCGCCCGCTGAATGCTCCTGGGAAGACATCTTCCAGCATCAGGACCGCCTCATGCGGCTGGTTCGGCGAAGACTGCCGAGTTTTCAGGACGCCGAGGACTGCGTTCAGGAAACCATGGCCCGCGCAGCCGCCCATGCCGCGTTGGACAGGAATCGACTCGGTGCCTTTCTGACGTCCGTGGCGCTTCGCCTCTGCATCGACTTCTATCGTGACCTGGAGCGTCGCAGCAGACTCCTCCAGCGAGCGGCGCTCGCGGACACCCCGGGTACGACCGAGGAGGACGTCTGCGACGAGGACTTCGGCAGATGGCTGCTGGGCCAGGTACAACACCTGCGGGGGCGAGAGCAGGAGGTCATACTCGCCCGCGCCAAGGGAATTTCCACTGCGGAATTCGCCCGCATACACAACATCTCCGTAAAGGCGGCCGAGGCCGCTTTCACCAGGGGCCGCGCACGGTTGAAGAACGCGTGCGTGAAAGCCTTGGAAGGCTGCGCCCGATAGCACCCCGAATCCACTCCTCTCCCATCGCAGAGAAACGGAAAGGGACCCCTTTCATGTCCAACAGCAAGAACATTCAGGACATCTTCAAGGACCTGGTCGGGAATATGGCCGACAGCAGCAAGGAGGCCTTCGACGACATGCTGAACCGGGCGGACAAACCCGGGTCGTCCGGCTCCGGCAACGCCGTCGACACACTGGCCGGGCTGCCCGCGAACGCGCTGGGCGCGCTGGCCGGGGTCGTCAATCCGGCGACCGCGCTCGCGGGTGCCGCCAACCCGCTGGCCGCCCTCGCGGGCGCGGGTGCCGGCAACCCGCTGGCGGCCCTCGCGGGCGCGGGCAACCCCCTGGCCGCGCTCGGCGGAGTCGCGGGTGCGGGTGCGGGCAACCCCCTGGCCGCGCTCACCGGCGCCGCGGGCGCGGGCAACCCGCTCGCGGCCCTCGCCGGTGCCGGCAATCCGCTGGCCGCCCTGAGCGGGGCGGGCAACCCGCTGGCCGCGCTGGGCGGCGCGGCCAACCCGTTCGCCGCGGTCGGCGGCGCGGCCGGCGCCCTCGGTGGGCTCGGGCAGCTCGCCGGCGGCGTCGGACAGGCCGCGGGCGGCGTCGGCGACCTCATGTCGCTGCCGACCCAGCTCACCCAGCTCCTCCAGGTGCTGCCCAAGCTCATCGACGCGCTCCAGGGCCTGCAGAACCTGACCAACCTGCCCGCCCAGGCCGGCCAGCAGGGCCTCGCCGCGTTGCAGGGTCTCACCGGCCAGCAGGGGGGCGGGCAGTCCCAGGGCGGACAGTCCTCGTCCTCGAGCTGACCCGCCGTGCCACCGTCCCGTCCGGCCGGCTCCGTGCGGTACGCCGGCCACCGACCGCCGTCCCGTACCGGGATGCCGTCCCGTACCCGGATCCCGATCTGAGGAGGATCACACACGATGGCGTCTGTCGTCGGCGATCGGCTGCGTCTCGTGGTCAAGGTCCTGGGCAGCCTCGTGGCCGACGAGGTGGGACAGGCGGCCCGGCTGCGGAGACGTGCGAAGCGGGACACGCGGTCCCCGGCGGAGGACGCCGACGCCTCCGCCGGGGCCGCCGGCGACGGCTCCGCAGGGGCGGAGCAGCGCCGCGCCAAAGCGGTGCGGCACGCCCTGGAGAGCCTCGGCCCGTTCTACGTGAAGCTGGGCCAGATCCTGTCCACCCGGCCGGACATGGTCCCCCAGTCCATCCGGGACGAACTGCAGAACCTGCACGACGAGGTCGACGTCCAGCCGTTCTCGGAGTTCGAGCCGGTACTGGCCCGGGACCTCGGGCCGGACTGGAAGCTGCGCTTCGACGACATCGAGACCGTCGCCCCGCTGGGGGCGGCGTCCCTCGCCCAGGTCTACCGCGTGACGCTGCCCGGCGGACGCGCGGCCGTGGTGAAGATCCAGCGGCCCGGCATCCGCGAAGGCGTGCTCGCGGACATGGCCCTGATGCGCCGGGCGTCGAGAATCGTGGCCCGCCTCGCTCCCCGGTTCAACGAGGTCATCGACATCGAGGCGATGCTCGGCTCGGTCTTCGACGCCATGGAGCCGGAGCTGGACTTCACCGGCGAGGCCCGCAACATGGACGAGGCCCGCGAACACGTACGGCCGTTCCGCTCCCTGGAGGTGCCCCGGGTGCTGCACGCCAGTCCCCGGGTCCTCGTCCAGTCGCTGGCCGACGGGAAGTCGGTGCGGCACGTCGACCGCGCCCATTTCACGGACGACGAGCGCGTGGAGATCGGCAGGGACCTGCTGCGCTTCATGTACCACGGGTACTTCGTCCACCGCTTCTTCCACGCCGACCCGCACGCGGGGAACGTGTTCGCGGCCCCCGGCGGGCCCGCGACGCTGATCGACTGGGGCATGGTCGGCAGGCTGGACCGGCGCACCAGTCTGCAACTGCTCCCGCTCTTCATGACGCTGGCACAGAACGACGGTGCCGGACTGGCGCAGCACTGGGCGGAGATGGGCCGGATGACGCCGTGGGCCAACATGCCCGCCTTCGCCGCCGACATGGCGGCCTTCGTGCCCAAGGTGTCCCATCTGTCCCTGGAGGACATGAACTTCGGCGTCTCGCTCACCACCGTGCTGGCCAAGGCGACCAAGCGGGGCATCGGTTCACCGCCCGCGGTGTCGCTGCTGGGCAAGTCGTTCGCGAACCTGGACGGCTCGGTGCGCTGCCTGGCTCCCGAGATCACGCTGCCCGAGGTGTTCCAGGCCGAGGTGCCGAAGATCCTGTTCGCACTGGGCCGCGAGTTCCTCGGCCGCAACCAGTTCGCTCGGAACTCCATGGAGTTGCTGCTGGCCGCCGTCACCAGTCCCGAGCAGGTCCGGGGTGTCCTCTCGGACGTGGCCAACCGCCAGTTCGCGCTGAACATCCACGAGCCGCGCACCCCCGCCGCGATGGGCGGCCAGCGGCCCACCCGCCCCTCCGGGGGCCTGCTCGCGCTGGGTGCCGCGGCCTTCCTGCTGGGCCGGCGCCGCTCCGGCTGATCCGGGCCCGCGCCACCCGTTCCCGTCCCCACCTCGAGGAGGTCCCATGCCTGGAACCGCTCGGCCGCAGTCACCGTCCGCGTCAGCCGCCGGCCCCCCGGACGGCATCTCACGCGCGGCGCTCTGGACAGCCGCCGCGCACGCGGCCGAGTACCTCCGGCCCGCGCCGCACGTCCGCGATCCGTGGGCCGCCGGCTTCCTCCACGCGGCGGGCTTCGAGGGGGGCCCGCCCGGCGACGGGCCGATGCAACGCCTGCTGCCGGACTGGCAGGTGGTGCGCTCCCGCTTCTTCGACGACCACCTGCTCGCCGCGGCGCGTTCGGGCTGCCGTCAGGTGGTGCTCCTCGGCGCCGGACTGGACACCCGCGCCTTCCGGCTCGACTGGCCGACCGGCGTACACACCTTCGAGGTCGAGGATCCCGCCGTGCTCGCCTTCAAGGAACACGTACTGGGCCGAGGCCGGCCCTCCTGCGGACGCCGCACCGTCGTCGGGGCCGACACCACCGACACCGCCGCCTGGGGCGCGGCACTCGTCGCGGCGGGGTTCGATACCGGCAGGCCCACCGCCTGGCTCTGTGAGGCGCCCCTCTACTTCCTCCAGCCCGCGGAGGTGGAGTCCCTCGTCGCCGCGATGACCGGGCTCTCCGCGCCCGGCAGTACGTTCGGCGCCGAGTGTGTGAACTCGGCGACCATGTCCTCGCCGTTCGTGGCGCCCTTCATGGAGGCCCTGTCGACGATCGGGCTGTCCTGGAACTGGCGGCTCGCCGAGCCGGAGCGCTGGTGGGCGGAGCACGGCTGGGACGCCGGAGTCGCCGATCTGTTCACGCTGCCGTACGTGATCGAACGCCTCTCCCCGTATCTGCCGCTGGTGGGCGCGGCCGCCGCGAACTGCGTGTTCCTGACGACCGGAACGCTGCACACCGCCTCCTGAGACGGCGCGCGGGACCCCGGACGGTGTCGTCCGGGGTCCCGCGCGTGGCGCCGTGGCTAGGGCCGTTCCAGCTCCAGCAGGGCACCGAGCCACAGGTCGGGGAGTTCGTCCGCGGTCGCCAGGGCCTCGTCGTGGACGACGGTCAGGCAGGCGGTGTCGTGCTGGCTCGTCAGCGTCGTCACGCACCGGATACCCGACGCGACACTGGTGAAGACGGCCGCGCGCCGGGCCGTGAGCCCCTGGTGCACCAAGGCCGTGCCGAAGTTCACGCTGCTCACCGGTCCGGCGACGAACGCCCCGTGGACCAGACGGGTGCCGACGGACGCGCCGAGCGTCCGCGGGGCCGCGGACAGCAGCAGGCGCATGGCGTCGCGCCGCCGGCTCTCGCGCAGCCGGCCCGTGCGGGCGACGACCCGGGCCAGGGCCCGCCGCGGGGACTCCTCGTCGCAGGGCAGCAGCAGCCGGGCGGTGACCATCCGGTTGCCCGGGGCGTACTCCTCTCCCGGGGCCCGGACCGACATCGGGATCGACACGGGCAGCGGTGGATGGGCCGAGCCGGTGCCCTTCAGGTACCAGGTGCGGACGGCGTGGGCCAGAGCGGCGAGGTAGACGTCCGTCACCGTGCCGCCGTGGTCGCGGGCGATGGCACGCAGCCGGGCGAGCGGGGTGTCCGTGTGGCACACGTCGACGCGCCCCGTCGCCTCCCCGTCGAAGGCCGGTTTGGCGGTGGGCCCGCGGAACGCGGCCGCAACCTCGCCCAGCGCGTCCGCGAGGCCGTGCGCGGTGGGCCGCCCGGGGGGCCGCGGGGCCGGTCCGCCCTCGGGGTGGTCGCCGAGGAGAGCGCGGGCGGTGTAGGCGGCGCCCACGCCGTCCTGGAAGGCGTGGTCGGTGCGGTAGACCAGGGTGTGGCGTCCCGTGGGGCCGTGGACCAGCCACACGTCCCAGGGCGGCCGGTCGTCCGTCCCCATGGGCCGGGACAGCATCAGCCGGCTGGTCGCCGAGCCGTCGGTGTCCTCGGGCAGCCACGCCTCGTGCACATGCCGGTCCGCCGAGATCCGGTCCACTCGGCGGAACCTCCTGCGGTCCCGTGCGATGCGGTAGCGCAACGTCGGGACGCGGTGGGCGCGTTCGGCGACCCGCGCGCGCAGGGCGTCCAGCGTGGGTGTGCGGCCCTCGAACTCGAACGCGAACGCGACGGGCAGCGGCCTGCCGCCCGTGGCCATGTGAAAGGCGACGTCCGCGGTGCCCATGGACAGGGACGGCGGCAGGCGGCCGTCCGTGCCGAGGTGGGGTCGCATCGTGGAACCTCCTGGTCGGTTCTGAGGAGCTGAGGAGCTACGGGCTGAGGAGCTACGGGCTGGGAACTGCGCTCCGGAGGCCGGGTTACGCGGAAGCCGCACTCTGCGGGTCTGACGGCCTGTTGCTTCGCAGGTCTGCCGGGCTGCCGGATCCGCGGTTCTGCGGTTCTGCGGTTCTGCGGTTCTGCGGTTCTGCGGTTCCGCGGACGGTCGGCGGCTCTCAGGTATGGCCAGGCGGACGACCCCCGCCGTCAGCATGTATGCCGCGCGATGCGCCCCAGCGTGTCCACATACGTCCGCACCAGGGGCCGAACGGGTCCGCGTACCGCCAGTCGCGGGGCCCGGGAGCGGTGCCAGGGCAGCCGTTCGCCGGGTTGCGGCTCGCCCAGCAGGGCCGCCGCCACGTGCGCCCCGTGCGCTACGGACAGGGCGAGACCGTGCCCGCAACAGCCGCCGATGAACCAGACGCCGGGGGAGCCCTGGACCGGCCCGACCACCGGCAGGTCGTCGCCGGTCATGCCGATGCGGCCGGACCAGCGGTGGGTGACCCGTACCTGGGCGAGATCCGGGTGCAGGGACCGCAGCCACCTCTCCAGCCGCCCCCAGGCGCGCTCCCGGAGGGCCTGGAGCCGGGGAGCGCCGAGCCCGGCCGGAACCGTGGCGGTGCCGCCGCCCGCCACCAGACCCCGGTCCGGGAGCAGACGGAAGTACGGCGCCATCGGCACGGCGTCGACGACGGAGTGTCCCGCGCGCCCGCCCAGCGCCTCGTACGCCGGGGCGCTCAGCGGTTCGGTGGCGACGGCGTACACCTCCAGCGGCAGGATCGTGCCGACCGGCAGGTCGAGTGCCTGTGCGGCGGAGTTGACGGCCAGCACCGCCTGACCGGCGTAGAGCCGGCCGTGCGGGAGGACCAGTTCGGGGCCGACCAGGTCGCCGGGGCGCAGCGCCAGCAGCGGGCTGCGGCCGTAGAAGCGCACGCCCTTGTCGGCGCACGCGCGCGCGAGGGCGCAGGTCAGCGCGGCCGGGTCCAGCGTGGCGGCGGGGCGGTGCAGGAGGGCGGCCTTGTACGGCACGCCCACCCGGTCGCGGATGCCGGCCGCGGTGAGGACCGGGACGTCCAGGCCGAGTACGCGCCAGGCCCGGGCCTGGCGGGCGAGTGCCACCAGGCCCGCGGACGAGCGCGCGGCCATGAGCTGCTCGCCGGGCCGCAGCCCGCAGGGCACGTCGAGCCGGGCACACAGGTCGAGGACGTCCCGTACCGCCCGCTCGCTGGCCCGGTGCATCCGGCGCGCCGTCTGCCGGCCGAAGCGGCGCACCGCGCGGTCGACGGCGGGGCCGGCCCGGGGGCCCAGCAGGCCGGTGCCCCGGCCACTGGCCCCGGCGGCCGGGTGCTCCGCGTCCACCACGGCGATGTCCAGCCCCGGGGCGCGTTCCGCCAGGTGGTAGGCGCAGGACAGCCCGGCCAGACCGGCCCCGACGACGGCCACGTCCGCGGTGACCACGCCGTGCAACTGGGGCTGCGGCGGCAGCTCCGCGGGGTCCCAGTAAGGCGTTCCGGCCGGCGGCCCGGTCATCCGGCGGCGTCCGGCACCGGCTCGGTCAGCGCACCGAACCGGCGGTCGTGCCACAGCAGCGGGCGGCCGCCGCCCACGTGCACGGCGGCGACCCGGCCGACGACGAGGTGGTGGTCGCCGTAGCGGCGTACGTCCTCGGTCAGGCACACCGACCAGGCGAGCGCGCCGGCCAGCACGGGGACGCCCAGCACCTGCCGGATGCCGGTCCCGGCGAACCGCTCGGCCGCGCTCGTCGTGGGGGACGCGAACCGGCCCGCCAGGTCCCGCTGTTCCTCACGCAGCAGGTGTACGGCGAAGGCCCGGCCGGCCCGGACGGCGGCGAGGGTGCGGGAGCCGTCGCGCAGACAGGCCAGGAGCAGCGGCGGGCGGGCGGAGAGCGAGGTGACGGCGGAGACCGTCATGCCGAGGGGACCGTCCTCGCCGCGGGCGGTCACCACGGTCACCCCGGCGGCCAGCTTGGCGTACAGACCGAGGCAGCGGGCGGCGCCCGGCCCCGGTTCCTCGTGCAGCGCATCGGCGTGCGGCGGATCGGCGTTCGTGGGGTCCGTGGTCGCGGGCCGGGACCCGGTGGTCGCCGCCCGGTCAGCCACGAGCCGCAGTCGCGTGCTCATCGATCACCTCCGCGTCCGCCAGGCCGCGCAGCACGCGGGCGATGTTGGCCCGCACGGTCGACTCGGCCACCGGGTCGAGGATCTCGGCCAGGGAGGGGATGCCGAGGTCGAACGCGGCGGTGAAGACGACGAGCGTGCCGACGTCCCGCGGTTCGCAGCGCCAGCTCCCCTCGAAGGTCTGGAAGTCGCCGCTGAGCTGCTCGAAGGCGAGGGAGTACGTCTCGGGTGAGTAGGTGTCACGCTCCCGCCACCGCATCAGGCCGCCCCGGAACTCGACGGTCCATTCCGAGACCGTGGAACCGTCGGGCAGCGGAGGCTCGACGTACACCTCGCGGAAGGTGTCGCTGTACTCGGGATAGCGGCGGAAGTCGCTGATGCGGCCGTAGACGTCGGCGGGTGCCAGTCCGTGGGCGAGGGCGTGCAGGACCACGTGGCGCATGGGTCGTTCGGTTCCTTCCCGGAGGGTTCCGGACGCTGGTGTCAGGAGCGTGCGGCAGGGGCTGTGGCTGTGGCTGTGGCTGTGACAGGAGCCGGTGTCAGCCGGCCATGCGGTCGGCCGTGCTGCGCAGGGCCTCGCCGAGGGTGGTGAGGAACAGGTCGAGCGCGGTGTCCTCGACCACGGCCGGCGGGGTCAGCCGCAGCACCCGGGTCGAGTTGAGGGAGTGGTTGACGAGCACGCCCCGGGAGATCAGCTCCAGCAGGAGCTCGCCGACCGCCTGTTCCTCGGCGAACTCGATGCCGATCAGCAGCCCCCGGCCGCGTACCTCGCGGACCAGCCCGCCCTCGTACGGCGCGCACACGGCCCGTACGGCGGTGAGGAGGCGCAGGCCGAGCGCGGCGGCCCGGGCCACGGTCTCCTCCTCCTCCATCGCCCGTACGGTCGCGAGGGCGGCGGCGCAGGCGATCGGTGAGGCGCCGAAGGTGGAGGTGTGCAGGTAGGGGTCGCGGCTGAAGGGGGCGTAGGCCTCCGCGGTGGCGACCATCGCGGCGACCGGTACGACACCGCCGCTGAGCCCCTTGCCGGCCAGCAGCACGTCCGGACGTACGCCCTCGGCGTCCACGCCCCACCAGGTGCCCAGCCGCCCCATGCCGGTCTGGATCTCGTCGACGACCATCAGGGCGCCGTACGCCCGGCACAGCGCCCGCACCTGGCTGAGGTAGCCGTGGCGGGGGATGCGTACGCCGCCCTCGCCCTGGACGGGTTCGACGATGACGCAGGCCCGGTCGCGGCGGGCGGCCAGCGCCTGTTCGAGGTCGGCCGGGTCGTCGTAGGCGACCTGCGTGACGTCCGGGAGCAGGGGCTGGAAGGGCGTCTGGTACGTGGCGTTGGCGGTGACGCTCAGCGCGCCGAGGGTCTTGCCGTGGAAGCCGCTGCGGGTGGTGATCACCGAGGTGAGTCCGTGGGCGCGGGCCAGCTTCAGGGCCGCCTCGCTGGCCTCGGCGCCGGAGTTGACGAAGTGGACGTAGTCGAGGCCGGGTGGGGTGTGCGCGGCGAGGGCCCGGGCTGCCAGGGCGGCGACGGGTTCGAGGAAGACGCGGCTGGCCAGCGGGTGGGTGTCGATCTGCCGGTGCACCGCCTCGACGACGGCCGGGTGGCGGTGGCCCATGATGAAGACGCCGTACCCGCCGAAGTCCAGGAAGCGGCGGCCGTCGTCGGCGTGGATCCAGGGCCCCTCGGAGCGGACCTCGGCCATGCCGCCCATGACTCGGCCCATGACGGCGCGGCCGGAGCCGATGTGCTTGAGGTAGAGGTCGACGACGTCGGGCCGGCCGGACGGCGCCACGGTGCCGGAGGACGGCGCTGGGGTGCCGGAGGACAGCGCTGCGTTACCTACGGACGACGTTGCGTTACCGGCGGACGACGCCGCCGTACCGGAGGACGGCACAGCGGATTCCGAGGACGGCACGGCGGACCCGGCGGACGGGGGCGACATGGTCATGACGCCACCTCCGTCGGCGCGGCAGCGGCGGTGCGATGGCGGCTGAGCAGGCCGGACCGGTCCGCGGCCCAGCTCTCCGCGTTGCGTACGAGCGCGCAGCGGATGTCGGAACGGGTCAGGCGGGTGCCGCAGTCGGGTTCGCCGAGGGAGGTGTCGAACGGCAGCTCCCGCTGGAACACCAGCAGCAGTTCCGCGTAGTGCTCCAGTCGCCGGCGGACCGACGCGGGCAGCGAGGTGCCCTCCAGCATGGGCAGGAGCAGCCGGTGCACGGCCTCGACCGGGATCAGCCGGGGCCGCTGGGGCCGGGGCAGGCCGTGGCGGACGGCGACGTCCGCGCAGACGTCGGCGAACTCCCGTAACTCGATCGCCTCCTTCCCCGCCGTCAGCCAGTACTCGCCGCTGCCCACACGGCCCCGGACCAGGTCGCCGACGGCCCGGGAGACGTAGTCCTGGGGCACCATGTCGATCCGGGCCTCGGGAGCCCCGGGAAGCACGGGCACCTCCCCCAGGACCATCGAGCCGATCGTCCTGGTCAGTCCCTGCTGACCGGCGATCCGCCCGCTGACGGAGTCGCCCATGACGACCGAGGGCCGAACGATGGCACCGGGCACGCCCGCGTCGCGGGTCAACCGTTCGGCCCCGGTCTTGGAGTCGAGGTAGGCGGCGGCACCCGGGAAGCGCCGGCGGTCCTCCTCGGTGGGGCTGTTGGCCACGAACGCGGTACTCACCAGGTACAGCGGCGCGTCGGCGCGGGCGGCGAGGTCGAGCATGTTGTCCGCACCGCGCAGGTTCGTGCGCGTGATGTCCTGTGGCGGCGTACGCCAGTTCGTCTCGGCCGCGGAGTGCAGCACCACGTCCACCTCGAGGGCCAGTTCGTGCCAGGCCAGGCGGCTCAGTCCGAGCCGGGGAGCCACGAGGTCGCCCTGGAGCTCGCGCACCCGCGGATCGCGCAGCGGTGTGTTGCGGCGCAGGCACAGCAGGTCGAAGTCGGGTGACAGCTCGTCGATCAGGGCGCGTCCGAGCACTCCGGAGCCGCCGGTGAGCAGCAGAGTGGGGCGGTCGCGCGGTCCCGTACGGGCGGCGGGCAGGACGGCGAGACGCTGGTTGTCTGACGGCATGGGGGGTGTGTTCTCCCAACGGATCTCGGCCACCGGTGAACGGTGGGAGCGGGGTCAGGCGATGGCGAGTGGCCGGTCGGCCAGGTACGCGGAGAACGGGCCGGTCATCCGGGAGCGCGACGGCGGATGCAGCGACAGCCCGTTGGCGCAGGCGGCCAGGTGGCCCACCTCGTCGGAGGTCATGAAGTTGAGCCCGCCGAGCAGTTCGACCGCGCGCGGGACGACGCGGGCCACGGCGTCCTGGACGCCGTAGCGCACGTACAACGCCTGCGCGAGCGCCGACTCGTCCAGTTCGCCGGCGTCGATGCGGCGGGCGACGCCCTCGGCGGTGGCCATGGCGGCCTCGGTCTCGACGAAGAGGCGTACGCGCTCGTGCTCGGGGATGCGGTCGTTCAGCAGCACCCGCTCCACCAGCGCACTGGCGGCGCCGAGATAGCTCCCCGTCATCAGCATCTGGAACCAGATCAGTCCGGCCGTCTGGAGTTCGTCGAGCCGTTCGCCGGAGGTTGTCGCGGTGCGCAGCAGGAGTTCCGGCGGGACGAGGACGTCGGTGAGCGTGACCTGTTCGCTCTCGGCGCCGGCCAGGAACGCGCTGGACCAGAAACCGCTGACGCTCAGCCCCTCGCTCTCCGCGGGCACGAGGGCCACGGCGAGTTCGTCGCCCTGCCCGTCCGCGCGCGGGATCATGACGCTGGCGGTGAGCACGTCCATGGAGTGGGCCAGGCTGCACGGTCTTTTGACGCCGTTGATCCGGATGCCGTCCGCGGTCACCGTGGCGGTCATCGACGGGTCGAGGATGCCCGCGCCGCTGCGGCCCTCGGCGAAGCCGGAGGCGATGACGCGGTTGGTGGAGGCCACGCCTTCGATCAGCATCCACTCCAGGCCGTCGCCGAGGCCGCCGAGTCCGACCAGGGTGGCCATGGAGAAGTGGTGCATGGTGGTGGCCACCGCCAGGGACGGTGAGCGGCTGCCGATGGCCCGCTGCACGCGCAGGGCGTCCAGCGCGGTCGCGCCCCGGCCCTGGTGCGATTCGGGGACGAGCAGCCCCGGGCCGCCGCTGTCCCGGAAGTGCCGGATGCCCGGGCTGCCCGGCCGTTCCAGTTCCATCAGCGGGGCCTCGCGCAGGGCGGGGTCCAGGTCGGGCAGCAGCTTGGCGAGGGTGGCGCGTTCGCGCTCGAGGAATCTCATGGGCGGGCGGTCCTCCAGGGTGGGACGGATGCGGAAGGGGCGCGGCACACGCGCGGCCGTGGACGCGATGGCTCAGAGGGCGTTGGTGGCACGCAGCAGTTGCCAGACGGCGCCGGGGCGGGGCCTGCCGCGGAAGGCGATGTACTCCGGGAGGACCACGTGCGGGGCCCACTTCTGCTTGTACTCGAGCTGGGAGGCCGCGGGGTAGACCGCGTCGCCGTGCTCGGCCAGCAGGCGGGCGAACCGGGTGAACAGGCGGCTGGCACCCGGTGGTTCGTGCTCCGGGTCGAGCCCGGTGAAGGGGGTGAACCCGAAGTGCAGCCAGCCCGCGTCGTCGGCGGTGAGCCGCTCCATGACCGTGGCGTTGAGCGCCTCCATGACGCCGGGTGGAGCGTCGGGACGGCGCCGGCTGAGGTCGTGCAGCCAGCCGGGGCGGCTGCCGTAGACCGGCGAGTAGTTGATGTAGCCGACCGCCTCGCCGTCGATCCGGCCGACGAACAGGCGGCGGTGCTTCTGCAGGCTCCCGTCCCGCTGGCCGACGAGGAACCGCAGCTCCTTCACGTGCCGGCCCTTCTCCCGCAGCCAGCGCTGGTCGATCCGGTCCAGTTCGGCGCAGTCGTCGCCGGCCGGGACTTCGGCGACCTCCAGGCCCGCCCGTCGGGCACGCGAGATCTTGTTCCGCAGCCGGACGAACCGTGAGCCGCGCAGCGTGAAACGGCTGAGGTCGACCGCGTACGACGCCCCGATCTGGTTGACCGTGAAGCCGCGCGCCGCGTACAGCTCGGCGTCCGCCCGCTGCAGTTGCACGGCGACCAGCCGGCGGCCGGCCTGGGCGGCGAAGGCGTCCAGCAGGGGCGCGCGGTGTTCCGGTGCGGTGAACGGGCCACCGAATTGCAGGACGTAGCGGCCCGAGGTGCGATAGGCGCAGGCGCCCTCGAACCGGTCGTCGTGGAAGAAGGCGTTCCCGCTGTTGAGGGCGAGGAAGGAACTGGGGTTGTCGCTGTGCGCGGCGAGTGCGTCAAGCACGGACGGCATCGGTGTCCTCCACGGAAGTCCGCGTCACGGCGCTTTCACCGGAAACCGCCGCCGAGTGGTACCGCTGCTCGAACGTCCGGAACTCCGGTGTGGTCTGCGGCTCGAAGGCGACACCGAAGGGTTTGAGGGAGTTCCCGAAGAGGGCCCGGTCGCCCATGAGGTGGATCGGGAGGGCCAGCAGGGCCCATTCCGGCCGGACGAACAGCGCCCATGCCCCGGCCAGGACACCTGCCGTGACCAGGCTGTGCATCGTGTTGTAGGCCACGTAACAGCCGCGCGGGACCCGTCTGTCCGAACGGCGCCGGAAGGCGATCGCGCCGGGCAGGTATCCGATGACGTCGATCACCGCGAACAGCAGCAGGAAGACGCCCCAGCGGATTTCCGTGAGGTGCTGGAACGCGAGCACGAGCGATACGGCGAGAAAGCCCAGCCATTCGAGTCGGGAGAGAGCGAAGGTGGTTTTCGTCTCGAAACGGTTCTTGGCGTCCACGGGCGCTCCTGGATTGCGCGTACGATTCCGGGGCGGGACATCGGCCTGCCCCCTCGCTGTGGTCTGTCACTCCGGTTTACGCGCCAGTGGGCCCAACCCCTCGTAAAGTGGGGGTGATTGGGAAGACACGATGCTCGGGGGGACCTCTTTCATGACGCCGCCGACCGGCCCGGGCGGCCGTCCGGGCTCCACCGGCCGCGGCCCCGGCAACCGCTCCGACAGCGACACCGGCAGGAACGCCGACAGCAGCCCTGACAGCGGCACCGGCAACAGCGCCGCCTGGGAGTTGCTGCTGCCCGCCGCCTCGGCACCGGCACGCGCGCGTGGCCGCGCCCTTCAGGAGGCGCTGCGGGAAGCGGTCCGCTCGGGCCGGCTCACGCCGGGCACCCGTCTCCCGTCCAGCCGGGACCTCGCGGCCGACCTCGGGGTGTCGCGGGGGCTGGTGACGGAGGCGTACGAGCAGTTGACGGCCGAGGGCTATCTGCGCAGCGGTCGGGGCGCCGGGACCTGGGTGGGGGACGCGGTGCGGGCCGCCCGTCCACGCGCGCGTGATCTCGCCCCGCGCTCCCCCGCCGACCGCGTCGACTTCGTGCCGGGGACACCGGACCTGTCGCTCTTCCCCCGCGCGGCGTGGGCCGCCGCTCAGCGGGGCGTGCTGACGGAACTGCCGCACGAGAGCCTCGGTTACCCCGACCCGCGCGGCCTGCCCCGGCTGCGGACCGCGCTGGCCGAGCTGCTCGCGCGGCGCCGGGGTGTGGTGGCCGACCCGGAGCGGATCGTGGTGGTCTCCGGGGTGGCGCAGGCGACGGCGCTGCTCGCGAGCGTGCTCCACGCGCGCGGGATGCGCACCGCCGGTGTCGAGGACCCCGGCAGCCCCCAGCACGACGCCCTGTACGCGTCGGCGGGTGTCGGCACCGTCCCACTGCCCCTGGACGACCAGGGACTCGCCGTCGGCCCGCTGCACGCCTCGGGGGTAAGGGCCGTCGTGACGACTCCGGCCCACCAGTTCCCGACCGGGATCGCCTATTCGGCGCGGCGGCGCGCCGAACTGCTGGACTGGGCCCGCTCCGTGGACGGTCTCGTCCTGGAGGACGACTACGACGGCGACTTCCGATACGACCGTGCCCCCGTGGGCGCACTCCAGGGGCTCGACCCGGAGCGCGTCGCCTACACGGGTTCGGTCAGCAAGTCCCTCGCCCCGGGGCTGCGGCTGGGCTGGCTGCTGGTCCCGGAGTGGCTGGCGGACGACGTCGTCGAGCGCAAACGCACCTCCGACCTCGGGCATCCGGCCATCGACCAGGCACTCTTCGCCCGCTTCGTGGAACGCGGCGACTACGACCGTCAACTGCGCGTCTGTCAGCGCGCCTACCGCGAGCGGCGCGACGCGCTGGTCGCCGCGCTGGAGGAGCACTTTCCCGGCGCGCGGGTCTCCGGCATCGCCGCCGGACTCCACGCCATCGCCACCCTCCCCGCACGGTACGGCCCCGAGGACCGCTTCCTCACGCGCGTGACGGGGGCCGGGGTCGCCGTGCGTTCGCTGGGGGAGTACGGGCACGGGGCGGGCGGTGACGAGGCTGCGGCGAAGGAGGTGCGGCTGGTACTGGGGTACGCGCACCTGTCGCCGGGGCGGATTCGGGCGGGGGTGGGGATGATGGCGAAGGCCGTGTGAGACGGGGTGGGGGGCGACGGCGAAGGCCGTGTGAGACGGAGCAGGGCGACGGCGAAGGCCGTCTGACGCTCAGGGGCGGTCGGCGAGGACCTCGTGTCGCGGGGCGGGTGGGGTGCGTGCACGCGGGCGCCCGGTTGTTCACCCGGAATTTCCGTGGCCGCCGCGCCGCACCAGTAGGTCTGGCTCTGCACACTGGCCGAAGCACTGGCCGGATCCCGTCCCTGGAGGCGTATCCATGTCACACCGTCCGTTGCCCGCTCGCCGCAGCGTGCTGCGCGCGACCCTCGCCGCGTCGGCGGCCCTGACCCTGCCCACCGCCCTCGGGGCGGCGCCGGCGTTCGCCCGTTCCGGGCGGCCGGGAGCGGGCTGGGGCGTGCAGACGGGAGACGTGACCTCCCACTCCGGCCTGGTGTGGGTGCGCTCCGACCGGCCGGCCCGGATGATCGTCGAGACGTCCGCGACCGAGTCCTTCCGCAACCCGCGCAGATGGCGCGGCCCGCTGCTCGGGGCGGACACGGACTTCACCGGCACCACCAGGCTGCGCGGCCTGCCGCCGGGCGAGCAGATCCACTACCGTGTGCTCCTCGCCGACCCGGACGACCCGCGCCGCACCGGCGAGCCGGTCCCCGGCACCTTCCGCACCGTGCCGGTCCGCCGGCGCGAAGGAGCGCGCTTCGTGTGGTCCGGGGACCTGGCAGGCCAGGGCTGGGGCATCAACCCCGACCTCGGCGGCTACCGCATCTACGACGCCATGGGCGCCCTGGACCCGGACTTCTTCCTGTGCAGCGGCGACAACATCTACGCCGACGGGCCCATCGCGGAGACGGCCGCCCTGCCCGACGGCAGCACCTGGCGGAACATCACGACGGAGGAGAAGTCCAAGGTCGCCGAGACCCTCGCCGAGTTCCGCGGCAACTTCCGCTACAACCTGCTCGACGAGAACCTGCGGCGCTTCAACGCCCAGGTGCCGTCGGTCATCCAGTGGGACGACCACGAGGTGCGCAACAACTGGTACCCCGGCCAGGTGATCGCGGACACGGACAGCCGCTACACCGAGAAGAGCGTGGACGTGCTGGCCGCCCGGGCCCGGCGCGCGTTCGGTGAGTACTTCCCGATCTCCACCCTGCGCCCCGGCGCGCGCGAGGGACGTGTGCACCGGGTACTGCGCCAGGGCCCGCTCCTCGACGTGTTCGTGCTGGACATGCGGACGTACCGCAACGCCAACTCCCCCGGCGGCCAGGCCGTGGACCCGCAGGGCATTCTGGGGCGCGAGCAACTGGAGTGGCTCAAGCGGGAGCTGTCGCGGTCGCGTGCGGTGTGGAAGGTGATCGCCGCCGACATGCCGATCGGTCTGGTCGTGCCCGACGGCACCGAGGGGAAGACGAACATCGAGGGGGTGGCGCAGGGCGACCCCGGCGCGCCGCTCGGACGTGAACTCCAGATCGCCGAACTGCTGCGCTTCGTCAAGCACCGTCGGATCACCGGCACGGTGTGGCTGACGGCCGACGTGCACCACACCTCGGCCCAGCACTACCAGCCCTCGCGGGCCGCGTTCACCGACTTCGAGCCGTTCTGGGAATTCGTGTCCGGGCCGCTCAACGCGGGAGCCTTCCCGGCCAGCGCCCTGGACGGCACCTTCGGCCCGGAGCGGGTGTTCGTGAAGGCGCCGACCGCGTCGAACGTCTCGCCCGCGGACGGCTACCAGTTCTTCGGCTCGGTCGACATCGACGGCGACAGCGCCGAGATGACGGTGCGTCTGCGCGAGCAGGACGGCACGGTGCTGTACACGAAGGTGCTCCAGCCGGGCCGGGTGGGTCAGTAGGTCCCGTAGCCTGTCGGGTGTGCCGCGCACCGGCGTCATCCCCCGGTGCGCGGCTCGCCCCCAGCCCGCGTCCCCTCGCGGCGGGCCGCCGCCAACTTGCTGCCATGTGACACTGGGTCCGCAGGTCAGGCCGATTGTCAGTGGTCGGCTCTACGGTTTTTCGCATGACGCGATCTGTGCAGGCCGTGGCCTATCGACGACCCTCCGTGCTGGAATCCGGGACGGGCGGACAGCGCCTGGGGCTGGAGACCTCCGAGGGGTCGACGCCCTCGGGCGCCGTGGAACATCCTCGGTTCTTCGCCGGCTTCCTGACGTCGCCTCAGCAGGCCTCGGCGGCGCTGCTCGCGGTGGCCGACGTCGCCGCCGCCCGGTACCACCAGCCGCAGTTGCGCGCCTCGCTCGACCCGGTGGTGACGGGCAACGGCGACCGGCTGCGCTTCGAGTCCTTCTCCGGCTGCGGAGGGGTGTACGCGCGTCTGGACGTGCTGGAGGCGGGCCTCGACGGCGGCGAGGTCGGGCACGGCACGACGAACGTCGACGTCAACGACCCGCTGCGCGAGGCCCTGTCCCGGATCGGCGCGGAGGATCCGCTCCACTTGCGGGTCGGCCCCGAGGAGCTGGCCGTGACCACGCTGGACGGCCCGGTCGTGGAGAAGAAGGTCCCACTGCCGGACCGGTGGCTGCGCGGCTTCGCCGAGGCCCAGGTCATAGCGGCCGGCTTCGACCTGCGGGCCGAACTGGACGCCGGCGAGGCGGTGCGCTTCCTGCGCTCGCTGCCCCGCGGCGGCAGGAGCGGAGCGGCCGGCCCCCGATGGGTCGTGCCGTCCGGCCGTACGCTGCGGCCGACGACCCGTGCGGTGCCCGGCGCGGTCTGCCTGCCCGGTCCGGAGCGGCTGGTCGCGCTCCAGCGCGTGCTGCGGCACGCCACCGCACTGCGGGTGTACGGACCCGCGGTCGCCTCCGGAGCCGCTGCCACGGCGTCCGCCTGGGAGGTCCTGCTGCCGGGCATGCGCCTCACTCTCACCCTGTCCCCCGACGCCGCCCGCGGGTTCTCCGGCGAGGGCGGCGTCCTCGACGCGCTCGCCACGGACGAGGCCGCCGCGGACGCCGAGCTGGTCTCGGTGCTTCTCGCCTGGGAGCCGCGCATCGACATCGCCGACCTGGGCGCCGCCTCGGGCCTGACCGCGGAGCGGGTGCGCGCTGCTCTGGTCCGCCTCGGCACGTCGGGGCGCGTCGGGTACGACACGGCGGAGGCGGCGTACTTCCACCGGGAGCTGCCCTACGACGCACAACGCGTGGAGCGGCACAACCCCCGGCTGCGTTCGGCCCGGGCGCTGGTGGGGGCGGGCGCGGTCGCCCTGGAAGGCGCGATCGGGACGGTCACGGCCGAGGACGGGCATGTGCACCGGGTACGCGACGAGGCGGGGGTCCTCTCGTGCAGTTGCCTGTGGTGGGCCAAGTACCGGGGCGGTCGCGGGCCGTGCAAGCACGCACTGGCGGTACGGATGGCACGGCGCGGCGCCGCGGCGGCACAGGGGACGGTCCGGACCGACGGGGGTGCGCGATGACCGCGACGGCTGCGACGGCTACGACGGCTACGACGGCTACGACGGCTACGACGGCTACGACAAGTGCGCTGGTGGAGGCGGTGCGAGCGGGGCGGACGGCCGACGTCGTGTCGCTGCTCGACGGCATGACCGACCCCGAGCGGCGCTCGTGCTTCCCGGAGCTGAAGGCCCTCCGCAGGGAGCTCAGGACCGCTCGCTGGTCCGCGGCCTCCCGCCGCACCCATCCCGCCCTGCACGCGGCCGGGGCTGCGTGCCAGACCGGCGCGGCGGCCGTGGCGAACTGGCTCGCGGCCGTCGACATGCGCTGGTCGCAGGCATCACCGGCCGTACTGCTGCACGTCCTGGGCGACCGCGACCCCGGCTGGCTGGCCGACGTGGTTCACCGATTGGCCCAGCGCCCGGCCCGCGCGAACGTGTCGTACGAGCTGATGGCCGGCCTCGTGCGGCTGTCCGGCTGCCCGGTACCGACGACGGAGGCGTACGTCCTGGGCTGGCTGAGCCACATCAGCGGTACGTGGCAGCACAGAGACACGGTACGCGATCGCCTCCGCCGGGACCCGCACCTGGCGGAGCTGGTCGCCGCCCTCTTCCGCACGGACGGCATCGGAACGCGGTTGAGCTGGCCGGCCGGTGACGGACCGGACGGCTGGACCGAGGCCCTGGCGCGGCTGACGGCCGAGGGTGCCCTCGACCGGAGGGCGATGGTCGACGGGTGCGTGGCGCGGCTCCTGCGCGGCGGCACGCCCGCCGAACTCCGGGTGTTCCTGCGCATACTCCAGAATCTCGAGCTCACCCGCGAGGAGGAACGACGGCGAACCCCCGACTGGACGGCGCTGGCCTCGGACGCGGTGTCCGCGGTGGCCTCCTACGCCCAGTCGGTGCTGGGCGCCCTGGCCCTGGACGGGAAGCTGCCGCCGCGGCGGCTTGCGGAGCTGACCGACGCGGTGCTGTTCCGCCCGGAGAAGAAGCTCGTGCGGGCGCAGCTCGTCCTGCTGGGCAAGGTGCTCGCGCGGGACGCCACCGCCGCCGGGGAACTGCTGCCGGCCGCCGCGCAGGCGTTCGGACACGAGGACTCCGACGTGCAGGAGCGGGCCCTGAAGCTGGTCGAGCGGCACGTCGGCAAGGTCACCGCCACCGACGCGCGGCGGCAACTGACGCACGCGGTGGAGCGGTTGATCCCCACGCTGCGTACCCGCGCCGTACGCACCCTGGGCGTGGCACCGCTGACGCCGGAGCCCGTGGTCCACGAAGAGGTGCTGCCTTGCCCGCCGGTGCCGGTGCGTCTGGCGCCGGCCCCCGGTACCGCGGTCGAACTCGCCGAGGAAGTCAGCGCGTTGCTGGCGTCCGGCGGTGACGTGTCCGCGTTCGAGCGCGCTCTGGACGGGCTGGTCAGACACACCCACCGGGACCGGGACACTCTGCTCCAGGCACTCGAACCGGTGATCGCCCGCCGCTGGTGGGCCGACGGCGAGGGGCTCCGCGGACGCCACTCGGACTACTACTTCGACGGGCACCACGAAGTACGCGACACCGCGGGTGCCTTCGACCTCCTTCTCGCGACGCTGGGCGGGCAGGTGCGCACCACCACGCTGCACCGGGCCGCCCGGCACGAGGACACGGACCACGACTGCATGCACAGTCCCCTGGCCCGGTGCTTCGAGGCCCGCCTGTGGGAAGTGGCCCAACGGCTGCGCACCGACCCGCAGCCGTTCCTGCTGGCCACGCCCACCTGGGACACGGGCCTGCTGGAGCCCGGCGAACTGGTGGACCGTCTGGACACCTACCGGCGCCTGGGTGCGCGGGTGTCGGCGGTCGACTTCGGGCAGGCACTGCTGCGGGTACGGCGCGGTGACCGGGCGGCGGCGGTGGCGGCCGCCGAGCAGGCGTCGGCGCTGGACACCGAGGAGGGGAGGCGGCTCGCACGGTGGCTGACCACCGAAACGGCAGGCCCGCCCGTCTCCCGGCGGACGGCGCACACCCGCATCCTGGTGGAGCTCGGCGAGGTGCCGGGACTGCGGGACGATCTCCCGGCCGCTCTGCGGCCGTTGGGGCGGCCGGTGAGTGTGCACCGGGAGCGGTGGTACTGCGGCCACTGGAACGGCGAGATACGGCAGCACTGGCTCGCCCTGCTGCCCGGGAGGCCGGAGCTGGTGGCCGCCCGCCTGCTGCGGGAGGTGTCCACGGTGGCCGTGGACGACGGCCGGGGCGCCGCCGCCGTACTGCCGCGCCTCGCCGAGGCGGACGGCGAGGCGGGAGAGGCGGTGCACCTGTGCGTGGCGTACGGGCTGGGGGCCCGGCACGCGGAGGACCGGCTGGCCGCCGTGGACGCCCTGCTGGTGCTGGCGGCGCGCGGTGCGCTCGACACCGACCGGCTGGGCGCGGATCTGGGCCAGTTGGTGCGGCGCGGAGCGGTGAAGCCGGTGCGGCTCGCCGACGCGGTGCGGACGGCGGCGGCGACGGGGGCGAACGCCACCATCTGGGGCGTGCTCCGCCAAGCGCTGCCCCTCCTGCTCGCCGATCTCTCGACCGGCACGGCCGGTCCGACGGGCACGACCGACACGACCGGCCCGGCAGGCCCTTCCGCCCGCGGGATCGGGGAGCTGCTCGCCGTGGCCGCCGAGTGTGCCGAGCGGACGGGGATCAGGGGCGATTTGCCGCATCTGTCGGTGGCGGCGGACCGGCGCGGTTCGTCCCGGCTGGTGACGCAGGCCCGGCGACTGCGCAGCGCGCTGGCGCAGGAGGGGGCCGCGGCCTGAGACCACACTGACGGAATCCTGAGACCACACTGATGAAAAGGGGAACAAACAGCCCAGAAGCCTTCTTTACCCATCGGTCACAGAGCGTTCGTGATCACGCAACACCGTTCCTTCACAGTGGCGGCATGAGTCGAGACATGTCTGATGTGACGGGCGCCGTGACACACCTCGTGGAGCAAGGCTCCGCAGTACCCTCCATGCTGCTGGCCTCGGTGGCAGCCCTGGTCGGCACGGCGGGCTTCCACACCTGGTGGTCACGCCGCCACGGACACGCCCCGCCGGCGGAGGATACCGGCGCCCGGCCCCCGGCCCCCGGCCGGCCGGCCGGGCCGTCCGACCGCGCCGACGGGGCGACGCCGGAAGCCGGGGCGAGGGCCGGGGACAGCGGGCTGTGGCGGATGCGGACGACCGTGCGGGACACACCGGGGTCGCTGGCCGTGCTGTGCGCGGCCCTCGCCGACCGGCGGGTCGACATCCTGAGCCTGCAGACGCACCCGCTGGCCGACGGCACGGTGGACGAGTTCCTGCTCCGCACTCCGGGTGAGCTGACGGGCTCCGAGCTGGCCGATGTGGTGTCGGCGGCGGGCGGTGCGTACACCTGGACCGAGCGGGCGGACGCCCACGACCTGGTGGACGCGCCGACTCGGGTGCTGGGGCTGGCCGCCCGTACGGCACTGGACGCGGCGGAACTCCCGCTGGCCCTGCGGCAACTGCTGGGCCGGTGCACCATCCGGTCGCTGCCCGCGGCCGCCGGGGGGCGCGCGGCGGAGGACGTGCCGCCGGAAGGCGCGCTGGAGGGCACCGTGCTGCGGCTGCCCGCGCCCGAGGGCGGGGTGATCAGCGTGGAGCGGCCGTATCTGCCGTTCACCCCGGCCGAGTTCGCCCGGGCGCGGGCGCTGGTCGGGCTGGACGCCCGGCTCGGCCCGCGCGTCCCCCGCGGCCGGGACGCGCTGACGCTGCCCGAGGGGCGCGACATCACGGTCCGTCGGGCCGACACGCGTGACGTGCCGGCGGCGAAGGCGATGCACGAGCGGTGCTCGGCGCGGACGCTCGGGATGCGGTACCACGGCCCGGTCGGCGACGCCGACCGGTATCTCAACCACCTCCTGAGCCCGCGCTACGGACGCACCCTCGCCGTGCAGACCGCCTCGGGGCGGATCGTCGGGCTTGGACACCTGCTGTGGGACGGGGACGAGACGGAGGTCGCGCTGCTCGTCGAGGACGCGTGGCAGCGGCGGGGTGTCGGCGGCGAACTCCTCGGCCGGCTGGTGGCGATGGCGGCGGAGACGGGCTGCGAGAGCGTGTACGCGGTGACGCAGGCGTCCAACACCGGCATGGTCGCCGCGATGCGCGGCCTGGGCCTCCCCCTCGACTACCAGATCGAGGAGGGGACCCTGGTCGTCACCGCCCGCCTGGACCCGGCGGCACGTGCGGCGGTGCGGCTCCCGCACGGGGAGCCGATCGGCAAGGAGTGAACCGACGGAGGCGGTGCGGCGCGGGGGCCGGCCCGCGTGGGTCAGCCGACGTGTGACGGACGGTCGGCCCGCGACAGCGCCTCCCGCGGCGGTACCGCCTCGGTCACCCGCTCCCCCATCGCCTGGTCCAGGTCGGCCCACAGGTCCTCGACGTCCTCCAGGCCGACGGACAGCCGCAGGAGCCGGTCGCCGACCCCGGCGTCCCGGCGGTCGTCGGCGTCGACGATGCGGTGGCTGATGGACGCCGGGTGCTGGATGAGCGTGTCGACGCTGCCGAGGCTCACCGCCGGGGTGATCAGGCGGACGCGGCCGATGACCTCGTGCGGATCGCCGTGGACCTCGAAGGAGACCATCGCGCCGCCGATGCGCGGATAGTGGACGCGGGCCACGCGCGGGTCGCCGGCGAGGCGCTGGACGAGAGCGGCGGCGTTCGCGGAGGCGGCCCGCACCCGCACGGGCAGGGTCGACAGCCCGCGCAGCAGGAGGTAACCGGCCAGCGGGTGCAGTACGCCACCGGTGGCGAAGCGGACCTGCCGCAGCCGTCCCGCGAGCTCCTCGTCGCAGGCCACCACGCCGGCCAGCACGTCGCCGTGCCCGCCGAGGTACTTGGTGGCGCTGTGCAGCACCAGGCGCGCGCCGTGTTCGGCCGGGCGCTGGAGCACGGGTGTGGCGAAGGTGTTGTCCACCAGCAGCGGCACCGATCCGCAGGCGTGGGCGACGGCCCGCAGGTCCACCTCGGCCAGCGTGGGATTGGCCGGCGACTCCACGAGGACCAGGCCGGTGTCCGGGCGCAGCGCGTCCGCGATGCCCGCCGGGTCGGTCCAGGTGACCTCCGACCCGAGCAGGCCGGCGGTCAGCAGGTGGTCGCTGCAGCCGTACAGGGGCCGTACGGCGACGACGTGCCGCAGGCCCATCGACCCGCGGACCAGCAGGACGGCGCTCAGCGCGGCCATGCCGCTGGCGAAGGCGACCGCGGCCTCGGTGCCCTCCAGCCTGGCCAGCGCCGTCTCGAAGCGGGCGACGGTGGGGTTGCCGAGCCGGCCGTAGACCGGCGGCCCCTCCGGGTCGGCGCCGGTGGTGGCGAACGCGTCGATGCGGGCGGCCTCGCCGCGACTGTCGTACGACGGGTAGGTCGTCGACAGGTCGATGGGCGGTGCGTGCAGCCCCTGGGCGGCGAGATCGTCGCGGCCGGCGTGCACGGCCTCGGTGGCCAGTGCCCTGCCCGTGGGGGCGCCCGAGAACGCGGTGATGCGTACGTCGTCGAATGGTGACGTGTGCGTGCGCGCAGAGTCCATGACCCGAGAGTGAACACTGACCGGCCTCCCAGGGTCGCAGGCCGTGCTACGTTCGACCAATGGCCGAAAATGTCGTACTGGATCCGGTGGATCTTCATCTGCTGCGACTGCTGCAGAACGACGCCCGGACCACCTACCGCGATCTCGCAGCCCAGGTCGGGGTCGCCCCGTCGACCTGCCTGGACCGGGTGACCCGGCTCCGGCGTGCCGGGGTGATCCTCGGCCATCGGCTCGAACTGGACCCGGCCAAGCTGGGGCGCGGGCTCCAGGCGCTGCTGTCCGTGCAGGTGCGCCCGCACCGGCGGGAACTGGTCGGTCCGTTCGTGGAGCGGATCCGGGCGCTTCCGGAGTCGCGCACCGTCTTCCATCTCACCGGCCCGGACGACTACCTCGTCCATGTCGCGGTCGCGGACATGACGGATCTGCAGCGGCTGGTCCTGGACGGGTTCACCTCCCGGCCGGAAGTGGCCCGCGTCGAGACGCGGCTGATCTTCCAGCAGTGGGAGTGCGGGCCCCTGCTGCCGCCCGCCGCGCCTGCTGCCACGCCCTGAGCGAAATCCGGCCGCCCGCGGCGGCGGGCCCGGCGAACCGGGCTGACGCGGCACCGGTATCCGTATGAGTATGTCCGCATGTCAGAGACCAAGAGCCCGCTGCCCCGCGAGGTCGCCGACGCCTACGTCGACGAGCTCATCGCCCTCGACCCGGTCACCGGTACGTTCCTCGGCGTGCCGGCGAGTTCCAGCCGCCTGCCCGACTTCTCGCCCGCGGGGCAGGAGGCCCTCGCGGAGCTGGCGCGGACCACGCTCGGCCAACTGGACGAGGCGGAGCGCCGGCCCGGTGGGGACAGTGACGTGGAGCGGCGCTGCGCCCGGCTGCTGCGCGAGCGCCTCACCGCCGGACTCGCGGTGCACGAGGCGGAGGAGGGCCTGCGCTCGGTCGGCAACATGGGCACCGTCGCCCATTCGGTGCGCGAGGTCTTCACCGTGACGCCGACCCTGACGGACGACGACTGGGCGCGGATCGCCGAGCGGCTCCGCGCGGTGCCGGCGGCGTTCGGGGGCTACCGCGAATCCCTGTCCCTGGGTCTGGAACGCAAGCTGTACGCGTCCCCGCGCCCGACCGCCACCTTCGTCGAGCAGCTCGGCGAGTGGGCGGACACGGGCGAGGGCCGCGGCTGGTTCGAGGACTTCGCGTCGGCCGGCCCCGAGGCGCTGCGTGCGGAGCTGGACGAGGCGGCCCGGGTCGCGACCACGGCCGTCGTGGAGCTGCGGGACTGGATGCGCGACGTGTACGCCCCGGCGATCGAGGGCGCCCCGGACACGGTGGGCCGCGAACGCTACGCCCGCTGGTCGCGCTACTACAACGGCACGGACCTGGACCTGGACGAGGCGTACGCGTACGGCTGGGCCGAGTACCACCGGCTGCTGGCCGAGATGAAGCAGGAGGCGGAGAAGATCCTGCCAGGGGCGGAAACGCCGTGGGTGGCGCTGGCGCACCTGGACGAGCACGGCAAGCACATCGAGGGCGTCGACGAGGTCCGCGACTGGTTGCAGGGCCTGATGAACCAGGCGATCGAGGCGCTGGACGGCACCCACTTCGAACTCGCCGAGCGGGTGCGGAGGGTGGAGTCGCGGATCGCCCCGCCCGGCAGCGCGGCGGCGCCGTACTACACGCCCCCCTCGGAGGACTTCTCGCGGCCGGGCCGCACCTGGCTGCCGACGATGGGTCTCACCCGTTTCCCGGTCTACGACCTGGTCTCCACCTGGTACCACGAGGGTGTGCCGGGCCATCACCTCCAGCTCGCCCAGTGGGCGCACGTGGCGGCGGACCTGTCCCGCTATCAGGCCTCGGTCGGCATGGTCAGCGCCAACGCCGAGGGCTGGGCGCTGTACGCGGAGCGGCTGATGGACGAGCTGGGCTTCCTCACGGACGCGGAGCAGCGGCTCGGCTACCTGGACGCGCAGATGATGCGGGCCGCCCGGGTCATCGTGGACATCGGCATGCACCTGGAGCTGGAGATCCCGGCCGGCTCCCCGTTCCGCCCCGGTGAGCGCTGGACGCCGGAGCTGGCCCAGGAGTTCTTCGGTGCGCACAGCAGCCGTCCGGCGGACTTCGTGGAGAGCGAGCTGACCCGGTACCTGACGATCCCCGGCCAGGCGATCGGCTACAAGCTCGGTGAGCGGGCGTGGCTGCTGGGCCGGGAGAACGCCCGTAAGCGGCACGGTGACGCCTTCGACCCGAAGGCCTGGCACATGGCGGCCCTCTCCCAGGGCTCGCTGGGCCTGGACGACCTGGTGGACGAGCTGTCCCGGCTCTGAGCCGGGCCGCTCACCGCCTGAACCCGCCCTCCGAGTCGACGACCTGGCCGGTGACCCTTCCCCAGCTCTCAACTACGTTCGAGCCGGGGAGACCCCTATCGCCTCGTCCGTGGCGAGCCACCCGACGAGGCGGGCCGGGTCGTCGGGCATGCCCCACCGCCCGGCGGGGAAGAGCGCGGCGATGGCCTCGTAGTCCTCGCCGGTCATGTAGTCGGTGTCCACGGGCCCGGGGTTGACCGCGTTCACGGTGACCGCGTGCTCGGCGAGGGTCGTCGCCAAGGAGCGCGTGATGGAGGCGAGCGCGCCCTTCTGCAGGGCGTAGGCGATCTCGCCGGGCATGCCGCCGGCGATGTCCTGGCCGGAGGTCATCATCGCGACGCGTCCACCGGGTGTGCGGGGCGGCAGGGCGGCGCGCAGCCGGGCGTAGGCCTGGACGAGCAGCAGTACGGAGCGGGTGTCGACCTGCCAGTGAGCGTCGAGCATGGCGGCGTCGATCGTGTCGAGGGTGCCGTCGGAGCCGCTCAGGGCGTGGTTGGCGACCAGGATGTCCAGTCGCCCGCCGAGCGCTTCGGCGGCGGTGGCGACCAGTTCGCCGGGTGCGGCCGGGTCGGTGAGGTCGCCGGGACCGGCCGCCACGGTGGCGTCCGGGTCGCCGAGTGCCGCGCGCACGGAGGCGACCACGTCCTCGGGCCGGTCGGCGCCCCAGGGCATGGCGGCGTCGTGCGGGACGTGGTGGTGCAGGTAGACGCTCGCCCCGTACGCGGCGAGCCGCCGGGCCACGGCGTGGCCGATGCCGCCGCGCCGACTGGCTCCGGTGACGAGGGCGGTCCGGCCGCGCAGCGGCAGGGGGTCGCGGCGGAGGTCTTCGGGGGCGGGGTGCGGAAGTCGTGGCATGGGCACCCATCATGGCTGGCCCGCCGCAACGACGCAGCCCGATAACCGCGGTGGCTGACGGCCCACCGGCCCCCGTGGGCAACGGGACACCGGCACCCGTAGCCAACGGCCCACCGACCGCGGCGGTTAACGGCACCCTGACCGCGGTGGCCAACAGCCCGCCGACCACCGTGGCTATCGGTCCGCGAGCCGCCGCAGTTGTACGACGTTCAGCCAGGTCTCCGGCCCGGGGCGCACCTCGGCCGCGCGCACCGCGTACCGGCCGGGATCCAGGGCGACCCGCACGTGGTCGGCGCGGTCGCAGGCGGTGCCGGGCCAGGCCGCGTCGAAGAGGAGCACGGGGCCGGGCACCTGCCAGGACACCTCGGGCTCCCACTCGGCCGCGTCGAGGGCCGCGGGGACACCGGCCAGCACCTCGTCCTCGGTGTCCGCGGCGCACCAGCGGACGAAGGCGGCGTGGTCGGGCAGATAGGCGGTGGAGGCGGGTTCGTCTCCGAGCACCAGCGCCGCGCAGTCGCCGACCGGGAGGAGGCCGACCTGACCGTCGACCTCGCAGGCCCGGTCGTAGTCGGAGGCCGTCTCCTCGCCGTCGGCACCGGTCCAGAACGGCAGGACCGTCTCCGGGACCGCTATGAGCGGACCTCCGCCCGACTCGACCCATTCCACCGCGCCCGGCTCCGCGTATCGCACCATGCGGCAGAACCTACACGCCCGTCGGCAACCGCGGTCGGCCGCGTCCACCGGCGCGGTGAACCGGTCGGCGGGGTGGCGCTCGGTGCCCTGCCGGGTCTCGTACGCGAAGCCCTCGCGCGCCCGGTACCCGAAGCCGCCGAGCGTCTCCTCGACGGGGTGACCGAGTTCGGCGAGGGCGAGGGCGGTCCGGGTCGCGCCGTCACAGCCCGGGCCCCAGCAGTACGTCACCACCGGCACGGCCGGGTCGAGGAGTCGGCCGGTCCCTGCCATCCATCCCGGATGACGACGTTTTCCCGGGACGCCACCGACCGCACGTCCTCGACGTCCTCCAGCGGGACGGGGCGGGCCGGTTTCGCCGAGTCGGCCCGTGCCGTGTCGATGTCCGCGAGCGCGCCGACCGAGCGGGTGCGCCGGCTGGAGAAGGCGGGGGTGATCCAGGGGTACGCGGCGGTCGTCGGCCCCGACCGACCGGGGCTGCCGATCCCCTGGCCTTCGTGCGGCTGCGTCATCCGACGGGCGACTACAAGCGTTCCACGACCTGGTCGCGGTCACGCCCCAGGTCCTGAAGGCGCACCACGTCACGGGGGACCACTGCTTCGTCATCAAGGTCGCCGCGCGTTCGATGCGGCACCTGGAGAAGGTGTCGGACCGGATCGACGCGCTGGGGTCGGTCACGACGAGCATCGTCTGCTCCTCGCCGCTCCCCCGGCGCCCGCCGGGCCGCTGAGGGGCGGGCTCAGCCGTCGCCCCGCTGCCGCAGCACCGAGCCCGACCGGCCCTTCACGACCTCCAGTTGGGCGTGGATCCGCCGTCGCAGGTCGGCGACGTGGCTGACGATGCCGACGCTGCGGTCCCGTTCGCGCAGTGCGTCGAGGACGTCGAGGACCTCGTCGAGGGTCTGGTCGTCGAGGCTGCCGAAGCCCTCGTCGATGAACAGGGTGTCCAGGCGGACGCCGCCGGCCTCGTCCGTGACGACGTCGGCGAGGCCCAGCGCGAGGGCGAGCGAGGCGAAGAACGTCTCGCCGCCGGACAGTGTGGCCGTGTCTCGCTCGCGGCCGGTCCAGGCGTCGACGACGTGCAGGCCGAGGCCGCTGCGGCCGCGCCCGGTGCGGTCGTCGGAATGGACGAGGGTGTAGCGGCCGGAGGACATGCGCTGCAGCCGGGCGGTCGCGGCGGCGGCGACCTGTTCGAGGCGGGCCGCCAGCACGTACGACTCCAGGCGCATCCGGCGTTCGTTGTCCGCGGAGGTGCCCGCCGCGAGGGAGGCCAGGCGGGCGACGCGGCCGTGCTCCTCGCGCAGCGGGGCGAGCCGGCGCACGGAGGTGGTGGCGTGCGCGGAGAGCCGGTCCAGCTCGGCGCAGCGCCGGGCGGCGGCGTCGCGCGCGGAGGAGGCCTCGCGCAGGCGCCGGCCCGCGTCGGCGGCGGTGTGTTCCGCCGCGGTGAGGCCGGCGGGCGGCCGCCGGGCCGCGGCGGCGGTGTCGGCCTCGGTGAGGACCGCGCGGACGGCGGCCTCCTCGGCGTCAAAGGCGTCGAGCCGGCGTTGCAGCTCGCGGTGGGCGGTGTCGTCGAGCAGCGCGGCGGCGGCGTCCCGGGGAGTGTCGAAGCCCGCGCGGAAGGCGGCGTCGGCGAGGCGGGCGTCGGCGTCCTTGAGCCGCTGGGCGGTGTCCTCGGCGACGCGGGCGGCGTCGGCGGCCTCCGTCAGCCGCGCGGCCCGTAGCCCCAGTTCCGCGGCCCGTGCCGCCACGCTGTCGGCGGTGCCGCGGGCCCGCGTCAGCTCCTCCTCCAGCGCGGACCGTTCGCTCTCCAGCCGCTCCCGGTTGCCGACCCGGGAGGCGGCCCGGACGGCGGCCTGCTGCTGGGCGGCGATCCGCTGCTCCCGCTCGTGCTCCGCGCGGCGCAGCTCCTCCTGCGCGGCGTGCAGCCCGGAGGCGCTCGCCCGCGCCCGCGCGTACCGCCGCTCCAGTTCCTCGGCCTCTTCGGTCAGCCGGGCGGTGGGTGCGTCCCCGGCCTCCGCCGTGGCGGCGGCGAGCGCCTCCCGTACGGTGCCCAGGCGCCGTTCGGCTACGGCGCGCCGCTCGTCGGCGGCCTGGTAGGCGGCGAGGGCGTGCTCCTCCGCCTCGCGGTCGACGTGCCCCGCGATCCTGCGTGCGGGGTCGGGGTGTTCGGTGGCGCCGCACACGGCGCACGGTGCGCCTTCGGTGAGGCCTTCGGCGAGTTCGGCGGCGATGCCGTTCAGCCGCTGTTCCTTGAGGTCGAGCCAGTGGGCACGGGCCTCGACGGCCTGTTCGGCCGACGCGAGGGCCTGCCGCTGGGCGTCCTCCGTGTCGGCGGCGTACTGGTCCCGTTGCCGGGCCGCGTTCAGCCGCCGCTGTGCCGGGTCGCGCTGCACGGCGAGCTGTTCGGCGCGGGTCGCCGCTTCCTGCGCGGAGTCGACGTGGGCCTGCAGTGCGGTGCGGGTGGTCTCCCAGTCGGCGAGCCAGCTCTCCGCCTCGTGCAGGACGTCCTCGTCGACGCGTTCCTGCCGGTCGAGCCGGGTCCGCTCACCGACCAGCTCGGCGAGGCGCCGTTCGGCCCGGCGGGCCGAGTCGAGCCCGCCCAGTTCCTCGGCGGCCCGGCGGGCGGCGGCGGCGAGCCCCGCCGCACCGGCGTCCGCGAGGTCCTGGGACAGCGGGGCACGCGCGCGTTCCTCCGCGGCCGCGGCCCGCCGGTGTTCGGCGTCGGCGGCGTCCCGCAACTCCAGTGCGGGGGCCACGCCTTCGGCCTTGCGGGCGCGCTCCATGCGGGCCTGCGCGGTGCGGTGGGCGTCGGCCCGCTCCGCCAGCCGCGCCGCCCGCTCCCGTGCCTCGCCGAACCTGCGTTGCAGCCGGTCCAGTTCCCGTGCGGCGGCCAAGTCGCGTTCGGCGGCGGCCTGGGCGGACTCGGCGGCGGTGAGCCGGCAGTCGGCGACGGCCAGCAGCTCGCGGGCGGTGCTGCGGGCGACGGCGGCGGCGGTGAGGACGGCTTCGGCGAGTCCCGGCTCGCCCGGCGCCAGCTCCGGCGGTTCCATGGCGTCGCCGGCGGCCTGCTGCATCCGGTGGGCGTCGGCCAGCAGCGTGGCGTCCCCCTCGCGCACCCGCGCCTCCGTGGTGCGGCGCCGCTCGGCGAGGCGTTTCTCGACCTCGGCGAAGCGCCGGGTGTCGAAGAGCCGGCCGAGGAGCTTACCGCGCGCCTCCGCGTCGGCGCGCAGGAAGCGCGCGAAGTCGCCCTGGGGCAACAGCACGACCTGGCAGAACTGCTCGCGGCTCATGCCGAGCAGGTGCGTGATCTCCTCGCCGACCTCCTGGTGGGAGCGGCTGAGGTCCTTCCAGGTCCCGGCACCCGCGTCGTACTCGCGCAGCCAGGTCTGGGCCTTGTCGACGGTCGTGCCCTTGCCGCGCAGCTTCGGGCGCTCCCAGGGCGGCTGCCGGGTGACCTCCAGCCGCCGTCCGGCGACGGTGAGTTCGAGGCGCACCTCGGTGCGCGTGCCGACGGCGGCGTGGTCGCTGCGCAGGGCCATGCCCTGGCCGCTCTGGCGGGCGCCGGGCACCGAGCCGTACAGGGCGTAGCAGACGGCGTCGAGGACGGAGGTCTTGCCGGCGCCGGTGGGGCCGTGCAGCAGGAAGAGTCCGGCGGCCGACAGGTCGTCGAAGTCGACGCCCTGCGATCCGCCGAAGGGCCCGAAGGCGGTGACGTCCAGTTGGTGCAGCCTCACCGGGCCACCTCCCGCACGGTCTCGTCCGCGCGCACCGCGTCGAAGGCGTCCCGCAGCACGAGCTGTTCGTGGCCGTCGGGTCCGGCGCCGCGCACGTGCGTCACGAAGTCCTCCGCGATCTGCTGGTCGCTGCGCCCGGCGAGACGCCGCGCGTAGGACACGGCCGGGTCGTCCGGGGCCCGCTCGGGGTCGAAGAGGAGGCTCAGCGTGTGCGGGAAGCGGCCGGTGAGCCGGGCCATGGGGTCGGCCGGGCGGACCGGGTCGGTGAGGGTCGCCTCGACCCATGCCTCCTCGTGCGGGGTCAGCCCGGGGTCGGCGAGTAGTTCCTCCAGGGTGCCGCGCAGCCGGGCCAGGCCGCGAGGCACCGGGCAGTCGACCCGCTCGGCGGTGACCGAGCCTTCGGCGTCCAGGTCGACGAGCCACATGCTCTTGCGGTGGCGGTGCTCCGAGAAGGAGTACGGCAGCGGGGAGCCGGAGTAGCGGACGCGCTCGGTGAGGGTCTGGCAGCCGTGCAGGTGCCCGAGCGCCACGTAGTCGACGCCGTCGAAGACACCGGAGGGCACGGCGGCCACCCCGCCGACGGTGATGTCCCGTTCGCTGTCGCTCTGCTCGCCGCCGGTGACGAAGGCGTGCGCGAGGACCACGGACCGCGTTCCCCGCGCGCGCCTGGCGAGGTCGGTGCGGACCCGGTCCATGGCGGCGGCGAGCACGGTCTCGTGTCCTGCCTTCTCGACCCCGAACTCGCTCTTCACCAGGGCGGGTTCGAGGTACGGCAGCCCGTAGAAGGCCACCTCCCCGTGCGCGTCCTCCAGCACGACCGGGGACCCGCATCCCGCCGGGTCGGTGCGCAGATGGATACCGGCCCGGTCGATGAGTCCGGCGCCCACACCGAGGCGGCGGGCCGAGTCGTGGTTCCCGGAGATCATCACCGTCGGCACACCGAGGTCGGCGAGCCGGTGCAGGGCGTCGTCGAACAGCTCGACGGCGGCGAGCGGCGGCACCGCCCGGTCGTACACGTCCCCCGACACGACCACGGCGTCGACGCCGTGCTCGCGCACGGTCTCGACGAGGTGGCCGATGAATCCGGCCTGGGCGCCGAGCATGTTCACCCGGTGGAACGCCCGGCCGAGATGCCAGTCGGAAGTGTGCAGCAGTCGCATGATCCCCGAGACTAACGGCAGGGTCCGACAGCCCGGGTGGTTACTCCCGTTTCGCCCTTCGAGCCCGCCCCCTAAGGGGCGTTACGCCCCTTTTGCCGCACTGTTATGCGTCCCCGTACGCCTCACCGCCCAGTTCGAAACCGGCCGACCCGGCGGTGGCGTCCGCGAGCCAGGCACGGAAGGTGTCCACCTCGGCCTCCGGCAGGCCGATCTCGAGGGTGACGGCCTCGGCGTACCGCACGTCGCGTACCGCGCGTCCCGCCGTGCGCAGGTCGTTCTGGAGCCGGCCCGCCCGGTGGTGGTCGACGGTCACCGTGGCCAGGCGGAACCGGCGGCGGGTGAGCGTGCCGAGGTCGTCCAGGGCCTCGCCGACCGCGCCGCCGTAGGCGCGGATGAGTCCGCCGGCGCCGAGCTTGACGCCGCCGTAGTAGCGGGTGACGACGGCGACGACGTACCGCATGTCGCGACGCAGCAGCATCTGGAGCATCGGGACACCGGCGGTGCCGCCGGGCTCGCCGTCGTCGCTGGCCTTCTGCACGGCGGCGTCGGCCCCGATGACGTACGCCCAGCAGTTGTGGGTGGCGTCCGCGTGCTCCTTGCGTACGGCCGCCACGAACGCCTGAGCCTCCTGCTCGGTGGCGGCCGGCGCGAGGGCGCACAGGAAGCGGGAGCGGTTGATCTCGGTTTCGTGCACACCCGCGCGGGCGACCGTGCGGTACTCGTCCTGCATCCGGCCAGCCTATGCGCTCACCGTCGCCCGCCCCTCGGCACGGTCATCGCGGTCAGCAGGGCCGCTTGCGGGGCCAGGGCCCGCCAGTCGGTGCCGTGCCAGGCGAGTACCGCGACCGCCGACGTCGGGAACTTCACGCGGACCCGGTCCAGCGTGTCGTCCAGCGCGTCCCCGGCCAGCTCGAGGACCAGCTCCTCCAGGCCCGGGTTGTGGCCCACCAGGAGCAGCGTCCCGATCTCGGCGGGCACCTCGCGCACCACCTCCAGCAGGTCCGGTGCGCCGGCCGCGTACAGCCGCGGGTCGTAGTGCACCGGCGGTGGGGTGCCCCACTGCGCCGAGGCCAGCTCCCAGGTCTGCCGGGCACGTACGGCGGTGGAGCACAGGGCGAGGTCCGGCAGCCGGTCGGCCTGCGCGAGGGCCCGTCCGGCGGCGGGGGCGTCGCGGCGACCGCGCCCGGCGAGGGGGCGGTCGTGGTCGGCGACACCGTCGGGGCGGGCCGACTTGGCGTGCCGCAGGACGACCAGGCGGCGCAGCGGGCCCGCCCCCGGGCGCGCGATCACGCCGGGGCTCCGATGTCCCGGGCGAGGTGCAGGCCGAGGAACCGGTCGGCGTAGGCGTAGGTCTCGAACCGGGCTCCGTCCGGAAGGTCCGGATCGGTCTCCACCCGGCGCAGGAGCCGAAGCACCCCGGGGGCGTCCAAGTCGTCCTCCCAGGCGGCGCGCAGTCGGTCGCGCAGCTCGCCCGGGACGGGACGCGACGGCTGCCGCGCCCAGGCGGCGACCGCGCGGCGCCAGCGCGCGAGCGTGTCCCGGGCGTCGTCCAGCACGGCCGCGTCGAGCCGCACGCGCGCGCGGTGGTGCCGCTCCAGCAGGGCGAGACGCAGGGCGTCGGGATCGTCGGGGCCCGGTCCGGCCGTGTCCACGCGGGCGACGGCGACCGTCGTCCCGTCCGAACTGGCCTCGCCCTCGCGCACGACGTGCACGGTCTGGCCCGCGCCGGTGCCGGCGGCGCCGCCGTCCTCGAAGGGCCGCATGCCGAGGGCGGCCGCGGCCGCACGCAGCCCCGCCTTCTCGTCCACGCCGGTCAGCAGGGCCCAGGTGGGCGTGCCGTCGAGCTCCAGGGCGCGGACCAGGAGGTCGGCGACGAGCAGCACGCGCAGGCCGGTCGTGTCATGGCCCGGCGCGTGCGCCTCGACACGGGTCGGTGCCCGCCGGGCGGGGGCGGCGGGGGCGGGCTCTGAGGTCCGGGCGTCGATGATGCGCAGCACGGGGTGAGCGTAGGCGGGGCGGGACGGTGGCGCACAGGGGGCGCGCTCGCCGCCCTCCCCGCCGCGCGGGGAATCTCCGCACACCGCCGTCCGTTGTCCCGACCGGAAGACCCGGCACGCGAGTCGTCCAGGAGTCCAAGGAGGCCGCCGGTGTACGGCGACGAGGCAACCGTCCGCAAGATCCTCACCGAGCTCGGCGACACCTGGGCCGTGGTGGGCCTGTCCTCCAACCGGGAGCGCGCGGCGTACGGCGTCGCCGAGGTGCTGCGGCGCTTCGGCAAGCGCGTCGTGCCGGTGCATCCCAAGGCCGAGACGGTGCACGGCGAGCGGGGGTACGCGTCCCTCGCGGACATCCCCTTCGACGTGGACGTCGTCGACGTCTTCGTCAACAGCGACCTGGCCGGACCGGTCGCCGAGGAGGCGGTCGCGAAGGGCGCCGGGGCCGTCTGGTTCCAGCTCGGTGTGATCGACGAGGCCGCGTACGAGCGGACCCGGGCCGCGGGCCTGGAGATGGTGATGGACCGCTGCCCGGCGATCGAGATCCCGCGGCTCGGCTGAGCCCGCGCCGCCTCACCGGCCACCGGGCGGGGCCGACCCGATCTCCACCACGCGCACCCAGTCGGGCGGTGAGTCCGGCACGTGGTCGGGATCGTCCTCGTCCCAGGAGGCGCGCGCCCGCTGCCGGGGGAACAGGCCCACCACCGTCCGGCAGGGCGGCCGGGTGTCCGGCCAGGGCGTCTGCCCGTCGGTCAGGACCACGACGGCGTCCGGTGCGGGACGCCCGCGCAGCGCCTTGGAGAAGCCCGTGCGCAGGTCCGTTCCGCCCCCGCCCACCAGGGGGATCCCCTCGGCACGGCACAGGGAGTGGGCGACCCGGGCCGCCGCGTCGCACGGCACGACCGTGACCAGGTCGCGGCGGCCGCCGACGGCGCGGGCGATCGCGGCGACCTCCAGGAGCGCGCTGCCCAGTTCGGCGTCGCTGACCGACCCGGAGGTGTCGATGACCACGGCGACCCGGGGCGGTCTGCGCCGCAGGCTCGGCAGCACGACGCCGGGCAGCGAGGCCGAGCGCCGCGCCGGCCGGCCGTACGTGTAGTCCTCGCCCGCGCCGCCTCCACAGGCGGCCGAGCGGACCGCCGCGCCCAGCAGTTCCCGCCAGGGCTGCGGCGGGTGGAAGGCCTGCTCCGCCCACCGCTGCCACCCCTTCGGGGCGTGGCCCGGGCGGGCGTTGATGCCCTGTGCCACCCGGAAACGCACGGCGTCCCGTTCCTGCTCGCTGAGGCCGTCCGCGCCGTCCGGTCCGAGGTCCCACTCCCGTTCGAGGCCGTCGGCGCCGCTGCCGCAGTCCAGCCAGGCCACACTCTCGGTGAGCCGCCCGAGCCGGAACTGGCGCAGGTAGTCCTCCATGAGCTGCCCCTCGGGCAGCCTCAACAGCCCGGGATCGACCGCGCCCTCGGGCCGGACCAGCCCGTCGCCGAACACGTCGTCGTTGATCTCGCAGTCCGCGGCGATGTTCATGCGCAGCCGTTCCGCGGGACCGGTCAGTCCGCGCTCCCGCGCGACCCGGTCACCGCGCCCGTGGTGGTCGCGCAGCAGGTGCGACACCTCGTGCACCCAGACCCCGGCCAGTTCCTCCAGGGGCGTCCGGTCCACGAAGACCGGTGAGGCGTAGCACCGCCAGTACCGGTCGACGGCCATCGTCGGCACCCGCCGCGACGGGACGACGCACAGGGCGAACAGCGCCGTCGCCAGGTAGGGCCGGGCCCTCGCCGCCTGGAGCCGGGCGGCGAAGAGCTTGTCGAGGTCGAGCCTCACCGGTGCCTGGGGGTCCGTCCGGGCCCGGGGGTCCGTCCGGGTTTGCGGGTCCGTCCGGGCCTGGGGGTCCGCCGGAGCCGACACGGACACCTGAGGCGGTGCACTCGCCCGAGCCGAGGCGGACACCTGAGGGGGCGCAGGAGACGGCGCGGACACCGGAGTCGGTGCGCTCGCCGCCGTACTCGACGCGGGCGTGTTCATCGTGCCGCCTTCGCGGTGCCCGCGTTCCGCGCCGCCGCCCGGTCCGCCGCCCGGTCCGCGCGCCGGGACAGGGACATGGCTCCGGCGAGGCGGTCGATCGACGCCGGGACGTCCCAGTCCTGCCGCCTCAGGCCGGCCAGCGTGGTCGCGGGGACGACCACCACGTCCGGCGCGCCGGTCTCCATGGCCCGGGCCAGCAGTGCCCACGCCGCGTCCCAGCGGGACTTCTCCGGGCGTTTGCGTACCGCGGCCACCACGCCGTCGAGCACGGCCTGGCGCAGATCGCCCCGCTCGGGCAGGACGGCACCGGACGGATCGGCGAGCAGCGTCTCGGGGTCCGGCAGGTCCATCCGGTCCAGTCCGGCCATCAGTTCCAGCCCGGGTCCGTCGCCCACGGTGCCGCGCACCAGCAGGGAGAGCACCTCCCTGGAGGAGCCGGCCGCGGTCGCGAAGGCGATCAGGCACAGGGTCATCTCCCAGCTCCGCGGCGACGGCCAGGCGCCGCCCCGGCGCGTTTCGCCGCTGGGCAGCCGGTGCACGAGCCCGGGGCGGGCGGTGAGGAACGCGCACACCGCGCGGCGGGCGTAGCCCACGGCCTCCGCCAGACCGTCCGGGTCGAGCCGCGGCAGGGTCGCCCGGGGCCAGGTCCCGCCGAGGCCCCGTACGACGACGTCCTGGTCGTGGGTCCACTGGAGGTGGACGAACCGGTTGGCGAGCGGCGGGCTCAGCTCCCAGCCGTCGGCCGCCGAGGACCGCGGGTTGGCGGCGGCCACGATCCGGACGCCGGGCGGCAACCGAAGCGCGCCGATGCGCCGCTCGAGGACGAGGCGGAGCAGGGCGGCCTGCACGGCGGGCGGCGCGGTGGACAGCTCGTCCAGGAACAGCAGCCCCCGGCCGGCCCGCACCAGCCGCACCGCCCAGTCCGGCGGTGCCATCGGGACGCCCTGCTCCGCGGGGTCGTCACCGACGACGGGCAGCCCGGAGAAGTCGGACGGCTCGTGCACGCTGGCGATCACGGTGGTCAGCGGGAGGTCCAGGGCGGCGGCGAGCTGGGTCAGGGCCGCGGTCTTGCCGATCCCGGGCTCACCCCAGAGCAGCACGGGGAGGTCGGCGGCCACGGCCAGGGTGAGTGCCTCGAGCTGGATGTCGGGCCTCGGCTCGGTGGTCGAGTCGCGCAGCATGGTCAGCAGCTCACCGGCGACGTCGAGCTGGGAGGCGGCAGAGTCAGGGACGGCGGGGTCCGCGGAAGCGCAAGCGGAAGCGGAGAGGGCCGCGGAAGCGGAGGGGGCGGCGGGCGAGCCGACGGCGGGTACGGAGGGCAGGGGAGCACAAGTCGTCATATGTCATCACCTGTGGGTTCGTGGTGGTGGGAGTCGGTGCGGGGAGGGACGTGCGGAGAGGGAGTTCCCCGGGTCAGTCGTGGGTGGCGTGGCGCGGGCGGGAGCGCCCTGGGCGGGGCCGCTGACGGTCCGGACGGACGCGCCCCGGGCCGGGTCCGTCGAGGCCCGCGCGGAACATCCCGTAGGCGATCCGCCGCAGTGCGGCGGCCTCGAGTTCGTCCCGCAGCGCCCCGTCGCGCAGACGGGCGGCCGGACCCAGCAGGGCTTCGACGACGGCGAGGGCGCCGACGGTGTCGCCGTGGTTGAGGCGTTCGCGGATGTCCGGGAGGCACTCCGGGCGCCGGTGGGCCTCGTCGATGGCCTGGAGGCAGGGCAGCGGCGTGCCGGTCAGCGCGGCCAGCAACTCCTCCCGGCGGATCTCCGCCGGGTCGTGGTCGAGCGCCGCCAGTGCGCCGTCGACGAGGCCGATACGGTGCCGGGCTCCCCGGCAGTCCACCGGCCGCGTCTTCTCCGGCCGGTCCGGAGGCCGGGGCGAGGCCGCGGGCGCGTGGCCCGGGGTCAGCGCGGAAGCCACCAACGGATGCAGCCGGGCGGCGTCGATCGCACCGGCGCGCACCAGTTCCAGGTCCGGTGGCACCCAGGTCGCCGCGTCGGGCAGCACCGGCAGCGCGGACGCGGCTCCGCGGGCGGGCGCCGGCCCTATCCGCAGCGCGGGCCCACCTGTACCGTCCCCGCCCTCGGCGTCCTGGACGTCCTCGACGTCCCCGACCAGTTCCAGGGCCAGCCGTCGCCCGGCCCCGAGCCGCACGGTGACGGTCGGGATGCCGAGCTTCGGCCGGCCCTCGGCGCGGAGCAGGAGCCGCGCCTCAGCCGCCCACCGGTCGACGGCACACCGACGCCCTGGTGGCAGGGTTCCGAGCAGGCCGGGAAATTCGGGCGGGTCGTCGGCGGGCGGCAGGTCGGCACCCGAGCGGACACGCAGTTCACCGGTTCTGCGGGCGTCCCACAGGTGGCGGTGCAGATCGAGGCGGAACCGCCGGCCGGGCCGGGGATGCGGGTGCCGCGGGGCGCCGGTTTCCGGGCCGGAGCCGTCCCACAGGGCCAGGCTGAACCGCTGGCCGCCGTCCGCCCGGGCGGGCGGGGTCCGCACCACGAGGTGCACCGGAGGTGCCCCCTCGCGTCCCGCGATGTCGTACCGCGCCAGGGTGAGCGTGAGGCCCGGACGCAGCAACCCGTCCGGAGCGATTCTCGGCATGTGCCAGCGCAGCAGGTCGGGAGCGAGGTGACGCAGATCGGACCGGACGCGGGCGGCGAGGTCGTGGCCGTGCGTGCGTGCCACGGAACGCAGGTCGAGGTCGACGTCGATGCCCGCGGCGGCGCACGCCCCGGCCCAGTCCCCCGCCCGGCGGCGGGCGGTCGCGGCATCGATCATGGACGGCGGCACGGCGAACTCGCGCACGCGCCGCCAGAAGGAAAGGCGGGTGTCCCCGTTCGCGAGGTGAGTGGCCATCAGCACTCACCTTGCGCGGATGGGTCCCCCAATCTGAAACCGGAAGGAGTAGTCATCGCGGGGAGCATAGCCGCGCCGACCTCTCACTGCCATGTGTTTTCCGCACCGAGAGCCGCCCGGGACGTTCCCGTGGGCCACCCGCCGCCGACATAATGCGGCGAGTGAACGCAGCCTTTCCGGACACCAACTTCCGGGCACCGCAACACTTTTCGGTCGTCGTCGTGGGCGCCGGACCCGCCGGGCTCACCGTCGGCAACATCCTGCGCGCGGCAGGTGTCGACTGTCTGGTCCTGGAGGCCGGGACCCGGGACTTCATCGAGCGACGGCCCCGCGCCGGGGTCATCGAGGAGCGGGCCGTACGCGGGCTGGAACGACGCGGACTGGCACGGAACCTGCTCGAGCGGGCGCAGGCGCACACCGAGTGCGAGTTCCGGTTCGACGGGGAGCGGTACCGCTTCGAGTACACCCGCCTGACCGGCAGTCACCACTTCGTCTACCCGCAGCAGTTCCTGGTGACGGACCTGGTCCGGGAGTACGCGGACGTGCGGGGCGGGGAGATCAGGTTCGGCGTCCGGGACGTCCGCCTGCACGGGCTGGAATCCGGCCGGCCGTCGGTGTCGTACGTGTGCCCCGATTCCGGTGAACGGCGTGTGGTGGAAGCCGGGTTCGTCGCCGGCTGCGACGGTGCGCGCGGGGTGTCGCGGGCCGCGCTGCCACCCGGCCGGGTCCGTGTCGCACGCCACGACTACGGCGTCGGCTGGCTGGCGCTGCTGGCCGAGGCGCCGCCGTCCGCGGACTGTGTCGTCTTCGGCATGCACCCGCGCGGTTTCGCCGGCCACATGGCGCGCAGTTCCGAGGTGACCCGTTACTACCTCCAGTGCCCGCCGGGCGACGACCCGGGGAACTGGCCGCACGAGCGGGTCTGGGCGGAGCTGCGGGAACGGCTCGGCGCGGTCGGCGCGCCGCCGCTCGAGGAGGGGCGACTGCTCGAGAGACGCGTCCTGGAGATGCACAGTCACGTCGTCGAGCCGATGGCCTTCGGGCGTCTCTTCCTGGCCGGGGACGCGGCCCACCTCACCGCCCCCATCGCCGCCAAGGGCATGAACCTCGCCCTGTACGACGCCTTCCTGCTCGGCGACGGGCTGGTCGCGCAGCTCACGCAGGGGGACGGCACCGGCCTGTCCGGCTACTCGGCCACGTGTCTCGCCCAGGTGTGGGACTACCAGGAGTTCTCCGAGTGGCTCGGGGAGATGTACCACGGCACGGCGTCGGGCGACCCGTACCGTGCGGGCGCCGCGCTGGCCAGGCTGCGGCGCCTGTTCGGCTCACCCCTCGCGGCGGCGGCGTTCGCCGAGCAGTACCTCGGCACCCGTACCACCGGCTGAGGTCCCCTCAGTCGTGGAGCGGCCGGTCGCCGAGCCGGTGGTCGGCCACGTTCAGCGCCTCGTCGACCAGGCGGCGCAGGTGCCCGTCGCGCAGCGCGTACACGACCCGCCGCCCCTCCTTGCGGGTGCTCACCAGCCCCGCGAGCCGCAGCCGGGCCAGATGCTGGCTGACCGCGGGCCGGGCGGCCCCGCACGCCTCGGTGAGGGTGGTGACGTCGGCCTCACCGCCGGTCAGGGCGTGCAGCAGGGTGAGACGGGTGCGGTCACCGAGCAGGGCGAGGACCTCGGCAGCGAGCGCGAACTGCTCCTCGCCGGGTGTGCGCGGGTGCGCATCGTCCGCAGGTGACAGGTGCATGCGTGCGCTCATACGCACATAATGGCGGGAAGGATGCCGGGCGTCCACCACCGCACCCCGACCACCGCACCGGACCACCGCAACCTGAAGTCCGCACCGGACCACCGCAACCTGAACACCACGCCGGACCACCGCAACCTGAACACCGCACCCGGAAACCGCACCGGACCACCACCGGAAGGGGCACCCCCGTGAGCGACCCGCACCGGCAGCACCGCGGCCATCGGCATCACCACCCCCACCACCCCGACGACGGGGCCCACACCCCCGGCCACCGCTCCCCCGCCCGCCCCTGGCACCGCCTCGCCCCGCACTCCCACGACAGTGCCGACCACCTGGACTCGGCCCTGGAGTCCTCGGCCCGCGGGCTGCGCGCCCTGTGGGTGTCACTGGCGGTGCTCGGCGCGACGGCGCTGGCGCAGGCGGCCGTGGTGGTGGTCTCCGGGTCGGTGGCGCTGCTCGGCGACACGGTGCACAACATCGCGGACGCGCTGACCGCCGTACCGCTGGGCATCGCCTTCGTCCTGGGCCGGCGCGCGGCCACCCGGCGCTTCACTTACGGTTACGGGCGGGCGGAGGACCTGGCCGGCATCGTCATCGTCCTGACGATCGCCGCGTCCGCGGTCCTGGCGGCGTGGACGGCGGTGGACCGGCTGCTCGACCCGCGTCCGGTCGCGCACGTACCGGCGGTCGCGGTGGCCGCCCTGGTCGGCTTCGCCGGCAACGAGTGGGTGGCCCGCTACCGCATCCGCGTGGGCCGGGCGATCGGCTCCGCCGCACTGGTCGCCGACGGACTGCACGCCAGGACGGACGGCTACACCTCGCTGGCCGTACTGCTGAGTGCGGGGGGCGCGGCGCTGGGCTGGCGACTCACCGACCCCGTCGTGGGGCTGGCGATCACGGCCGTGATCGTGCTGGTCCTGCGGAATGCGGCGCGCGAGGTGTTCCGGCGTCTGATGGACGCCGTCGATCCGGTGCTGGTGGACCGGGCCGAGCGCGTACTGGCCGAGGTGCCCGGCGTGCGCGGGGTGGGTGAGCTGCGGCTGCGCTGGATCGGGCACCGGCTGCGGGCCGAGGTGGCCCTGGTGGTGGACGGCGAGGCGACGGTCCGGCAGGCGCACCGCATCGCCGTCGAGGCGGAGCACGCCCTGCTGCACGCCGTGCCGCGGCTCACCGCCGCCCTCGTCCACGCCGACCCGGCACCGGCCCCGGGTGAGGCGGACCCGCATCTGGCGCTGGCCCACCACACCACCGCCTGAACGGTCAGGCGACGCCCAGCCCCTCCAGTACGACGGCTCCCGGCAGTTCCGCGAAGGCCTTGCCCGGCACCAGCAGCTTGCCGCGCCGGCGTCCGCTGCCGACGAGGACGTACGGCAGGTCGACGACGGCCGAGTCCACCAGCACGGGCCAGTCGCCGGGCAGACCGACCGGGGTGATGCCGCCGTACTCCATGCCGGTCTCGCCGGTCGCCATGTCCATCGAGGCGAAGGAGGCCTTGCGCGCGCCGAGGTGACGGCGGACGACACCGTTGACGTCGACCCGGGTGGTGGAGAGCACCACGCAGGCGGCCGGCGTGGTGCCGCCGCCCCGCTTGCCGGTGACCACGACGCAGTTGGCGGACTGTGCGAGCAGCTCACGGCCGTAGTGCTCGACGAAGGTGGCGGTGTCGGCCCACTCCGGGTCGGTGTCGACGTAGACGATCTGGTCGGCGGGAACACCGCCACGCCAGTGGCGCACGGCGTCGGCGACCGGCCGGGTCAGCTCGTCGAGGGCGTCCGGGGCGGGCTTGGCGCTGTCGAAGTTCCCGATGGGTGCGTGCATGGCCGCACGCTAACAACAGCGGCCGGCCCGGCGGACCGTCGTCTCAGCGGACGGGCGGCACCGGGGACCGCCCCGGTCAGCTTTCGGCGGCCGGTTCAGCGAGCCTGCCCGTCCCGGCGGCCCGGTCGTCCAGCTCGGCGAGCCGGGCCACCGCCTCGTCGTCCAGCTTCGACAGCGCCCGAAGCTGTCCCGGCGTGACGTCGTCGGGAATCGGCACCGGTGCCGGGGTCCGCAGCGGTGGCTGCCAGCCCTCGCCGGGTGTCCAGCGCCGTACGACGCGGGCCGGGGCGCCCGCCACCACGGCGTGGTCGGGGACCGCGCCCCGGACCACGGCCCCGGCGGCCACCACCACGTTGCGCCCGATCCGCGCGCCCGGCAGGATCACCGCTCCGGTGCCGATCCAGCAGCCGGGACCGATCTCCACCGGGTCCATCCGCGGCCACTGCTTGCCGATGGGCTGGTGCGGGTCGTCGTAGGAGTGGTTGGTGGAGGTGACGTAGACGTACGGGCCGAAGTAGCAGTCGCTGCCGATGGTGACCGTGGTGTCCGCGATGACGTGGCTGCCGCGGCCCAGGACGACCCCGTCGCCGATGCGCAGGATGGGCTCCGGACCCAGGTCGAGGTCGGGCATGAGTCCGGCGGTCAGGGTGACCTGTTCGCCGATGATGCAGTGGGCGCCGACGTGGATCCAGGGCTCGCCGAAGACCGTGCCGAGCGGGAAGGCGAGCCGGGTGCCCGTGCCCAGCGCGCCGAAGCGGAAGCGTCCGGGGTGTGCGGCGGTGACGGAACCGGAGCGCTGCACCCAGGCCCAGCCCGCGTGGACGGCCCGCTGCGCCAGCCGGCTCCGCCAGGACGAGAACGTGTTCTTGCGCTTCGGCACCCGCTCACGGTAGTCGGCGTGCGGTGCGGCCATGACCGCGGCGGCCTGTGATCTTCACCCCACCGGGTGGCGTACGGTGCCGTACACCACCCGAGCAGGAGGCGATGATGACGCAGAAGGCGCTGATCACGGGCATCGGCGGCAAGGACCCGAAGGTGGACGCGGAGGCCTTCGTGGCGCCGACGTCCTCGGTCATCGGGGACGTGACGCTGCACGCGGGGACGAGCGTCTGGTACGGCGCGGTGCTGCGCGGCGACGTCGAGCGGATCTCCGTCGGCGCGAGCAGCAACGTCCAGGACAACTGCACGCTCCACGCCGACCCGGGCTTCCCCGTCACCGTCGGCGAGCGCGTCTCCATCGGGCACAACGCCGTGGTGCACGGCGCGACCGTGGAGGACGACTGCCTCATCGGCATGGGCGCCACGGTCCTCAACGGCGCGGTGATCGGCGCCGGCTCCCTGGTCGCGGCGCAGGCCCTGGTCCCGCAGGGCATGCGGGTGCCGCCGGGCTCGCTGGTCGCGGGCGTACCCGCGAAGGTGAAGCGGGAGCTGACGGAGGAGGAGCGTCAGGGGGTCACGCTGAACGGGACGATGTACGCGGCGCTGGCCACCGAGCACCGGGAGGCGTTGGGGGGCGTCCGGTAGGAGGCCGTCCACGGGTCTGTCCGCGGGTGTCCGCGGGTTGTCCGCCGGTGGTCGCGGGTTGTCCGCCGGTGTTGTCCGCGGGTGTCCGCGGCTGGTCGCGCCCGCCCCGGGGAGTCGCGGGTCAACACGGCCCCGCTCCCCCTCGGGCACCTCTACTCGGCGGCGGCGGGGAGGGGCTGGGCCTTCTTCGCCTTGCGCTTCAGGACCAGCATCGAGGTGACGCCGATGGCCACGGCCGCGACCAGCCCCAGCCAGGAGAAGCGCTTGAGCCAGGACTCGGCGACGACACCGACGTAGTAGATGACGGCGGTGGTGCCGCCGGCCCAGACGATGCCGCCGAGGACGTTGGCGATCAGGAACTTCCAGTACGGCATCCGCAGGACGCCGGCCAGCGGACCGGCGAAGATCCGGAGCAGGGCGACGAAGCGGCCGAAGAACACGGCCCACATGCCCCACTTCTGGAAGGACCGTTCGGCGGTGGCGATGTGCCCCTCGCCGAAATGCCTGGGGAACTTCCCGCCCAGCCAGGCCAGCAGTGGCCGGCCGCCCCTGCGGCCGATGGCGTATCCGATGGAGTCGCCGATCACCGCGCCGGCGCTGGCGAAGGCGCCCAGGAGCAGCGGGTCGACGCCGCCGTGCTGGGAGGAGAGCAGGGCCGCCGAGACCAGGATGATCTCGCCCGGCAGCGGGATACCCAGGCTCTCCAGACCGATGACCAGTCCGACGACGGCGTAGACGGCCGCCGCGGGCACCGTGTCGAGCCATTCCTGGACGTGCAAGGCCAGGCCCTCCGATTCGCGTCCCTGAGGCGTTCCGGGTGGGTCTCGCGCCGCTTCCCGGGTCGCCTCGGACGAGGCGACCCGGGAAGCCTACCGGTTCGACGGTCGTCAGCTATTGGGACGCAGGGTCCATATGACGGTCATCTCACCGGTCACGGCACCGTCCTCGCGCTGGATGGCGACGCTCACCGGGAACTCGGGGCGGGCCCCCTGGTCCAGTTCGGCGACCACCTCGGCGGCGGGGCGGCCGAGGGTCGCGGTGGCCGTGACCGGACCGAGCGCGATCTTCTTGAAGGCGATCTCGGCGGTGACCGGCAGCGGCACCGCCCGGGAGAGCTGGTCGCCGAAGGCGGCCAGCACGATCGCGCCGCTGGCCGACTCGCCCAGCGTGAACATGGCTCCGGCGTGCGGTCCGCCGACGTGGTTGCGGTATTCGCTCTGGTCCGGAAGGGCCAGCACGGCCTTCTCCGGAGTGGTCTCCAGGTACTCGAGGTTCAGGGTCCGGACCATCGGCACCGTGGCGGCGAGCAACTCGCCGATCGACATCTGATCTGCGCTCATGACGGCAGGTTACCCGTGAGTAGCATCTTGGGGCCAGACATCCGGGATGATCGCCGTATGCTTGCCGCCCATGTGGCCAGGAGAGCAGTCACCCACCGGCGCAGCGGACCCGCGGCGGCCCAACCCGTACGAGCGGCCCAACCCGTACGAGCAGGCCGGCCACCAGCAGCAACAGCAGCAGCCGTACGCCGGGCAGGGGCCCGCCCCCTGGAACGCCCCCACGGTCACGGCCGCCCCGCCGACCGGCCGGGGATCCGGCGGTCGTACGAAACTGACGGCGGTCGTCGCCGCCACGGTCGTCGTGGTGGCCGCCGCCGTGACCGGGGCCGTCCTCCTGGGCGGCGGCGAGGACGACCGGGCCGATCCCGGACCCGCCGTCTCCTCGGCACCGGCGTCCGCCGCCGACAACCCGCGCAACGGGGACGACGGCCCGAAGCCGACCGTCGCCGGCTGGCGCATGGTGGCCAACCGCGGTCAGGGCATCGCCTTCGACGTACCGGCCTCCTGGGCGCTCCAGTCGCGCGACTGGGTCACCTACGTCACCGAGGACGACGACCCCGAGGAGAAGCCGCTGGTCGCCATGAAGGCACCGGCCGTGCTCGAGGAGAAGTGGTGCGGGGCCGACGGCGACCGGGACGGCTCGGTCGACTACACGCCCCTGGCGAGCGCGGGCACACGCGGCAACAACGGCGCACGGAGCACCGAGGAGATCGCCCGGACCGATTCGGCGGCCTGGGTCTACGGAGCCTTCGCCCAGCCGGCCCGGGACAAGGTCACGACGGGGCCGGTGACCTCCTTCACCACCGCCTCCGGCATCAAGGGCAGTGTCGCCACCTCCCGTTCGTCGGGGGTGGAGAGGAAGGGCAAGTGCGACGTGGACGGCAAGGCGACGACGTTCGCCTTCGAGGCCGCCGACGGCGACCTCGTCTCCTGGTCGTTCTTCGGCGCGGCGGACGTCGGCGACGAGGTCCCGGACACCACCGTCAGAAAGATCCTCGCCACCGTCCGGGAGTACCCGCCCGCGGACTAGGGAGTACACGCCCACGGGCTCCCGAGTGGCCGATCTGCGGACTCCCGGGAAGCCGGTCCACGGACTCCCGGGAAGCCGGTCCGCCGATCGCGGGAAGCCGGTCCGAAAATCACGGGGAGCCGGTCGGAGGATCGCGCGGGAGGCGAAGGCCCGGTGCCGGCAGGCGCGTTGTCGACTTCGGTACGTCCCTGACAAGGGCCGGTGACCGAATCGTGTCCTGGGCGGCATTAGGGTGACTCCTCATGTGGCCAGGACAGCAGCCGCCCGGGGGCGAGCAGAACCCGCAGAACAATCCGTACCAGCAGCCGGGGTACCAGCAGCCGAATCCGTATCAGCAGCCCGGCTACCAGCAGCAGCCCGGCCCGTACGGGCAGCAGCAGTGGGGTGCTCCGCAGCCCGCCGGGGCTCCGCAGCCGTCTCCGGGTGGTGGCGGTGGCGGCAACCGGACGAAGGTGGTCGCGATCGTCGCGGCGCTCGCCGTGGTGGTGGCAGCCGGTGTCACCGGGTTCCTGGTACTGGGCGGTGACAAGGACGACCAGGCGGACGACGGCAAGGACAAGAAGCCTTCCGCCAGCGCGTCCGCCGACAAGTCCGAGTCCCCGTCCGCCGACCCGAGCGCGTCCGGCGACGAGGACAACCCGCGCGGCGGCGACGGGCTGAAGGCGACCGTCGACGGCTGGAAGGTCGTCGCCAACCCGCGCTTCGGCACCATGTTCGACGTGCCCGCCGAGTGGGAGATCGACAGCACCGACACCAGCGTCGGGTTCGAGTGGGAAGAGAAGGGCAAGACCGACCGCACCACCGTCACCGCCCCGGCCTATCTGAAGTCCGAGTGGTGCACGACCGACGAGAACAAGGACGGCCGCAAGGAGAGCACCGCCCTCGCCACCACCGGTACGCGTGGTGAGAGCGGAGCCAAGAACGCGGACATGGCGGCCGAGACGCGGGTGCCGTGGTGGATCTTCGGCGGTTACACCCAGCCGGACAAGAAGAGCGTGAAGTACGGCAAGCCGAAGGCGTACACCACCACGTCCGGGATCAAGGGCAGCGTCATCACGGCGCACTCGGAGGGCACGCCCCAGAAGGGCAAGTGCGACACCGAGGGCAAGGCGATCACCTTCGCGTTCAAGAACGGCGCGGGCGACTTCGTCACCTGGAACCTGTACGGCGCCAAGGGCGTCGACGACGAGGTCCCGGAGGCGACGATCCAGAAGATCCTGAGCACCGTCCGTCTCACCGAGGAACCGCCGACCGAGTCGTAGGCGACCGGCGGCCCGCACCCGGCGGGCGGCGCCGCGCGCCCGCTCAGCCGATGCCGAACGCCCCGGCGGGCGGCACGGGCGACGGTACGGCGTCCTCGTCCCGCACCGGCCGGGCGTCGCCGGTGAACTTCCGCAGGGCCGGCCCGTACTCGACCCTGGCCGGGAAGGCGTCGGCGGCGGTGCGCCGGGCCAGCGCGGCCGTGTCCAGCGGCCGGTGCGCGGCGACGAGGACGGCGTTGCCGAAGCGGCGGCCGCGCAGCACACCCGGTTCGGCGATCAGCGCCAGCTCCTCGAAGAGCGTGGCGAATCCGGCCAGTTGCGGGCGCAGGAAGGGAAACGGCGCGGAGTCGGCCAGATTGGCCACGTACACGCCGTCGGCACGCAGGACCCGTGCCGCCTCACGGGCGTAGTCGACGGAGGTCAGGTGGGCGGGTACCCGTGAGCCGCCGAAGACGTCGGCGACCAGGACGTCGGCCGAGTCCGCGGGGGCGGCCTCCAGCCAGGCGCGGGCATCGGCGGCGTGCGCGGTGATGTCCGCGCCGTCCGGAAGCGGCAGGTGCTCGGCGACCAGGTCCAGCAGCCCCCGGTCGGCTTCCACGACGTCCTGCCGCGAGCCGGGCCGGGTCGCGGCCAGGTACCTGGGCAGGGTGAACGCGCCGCCGCCGAGGTGCAGCACGTCCAGCGCACGCCCCGGTTCGGCGACCGTGTCCAGGACGTGGCCGAGCCGGCGCGTGTACTCGAACTCCAGGTGCGCCGGCTCGTCCAGGTCGACGTACGACTGGGGTGCCCCGTCGACGGTGAGCAGCCAGGCCCGCCGCCGGTCGACGTCGGGCATGAGCTTGGCGGTGCCGTGGTCGGTGACGCGGCTGACGGGGAGGGGCTCGTTCACCCCGCCATTGTGCCGGGTGAAGGACCGCGGACGGCCCGGCGGCCGCCCCGCGGTCCTTCACCGCAGTCCGGAACCGCCGTCCGGAACCGCCGTCCGGAACCGAGCACTCGACGGTGGCCCCGGAACCGGTCACTCCACGGTGGTCACGGTCCCCGCCCCCACGGTCCGCCCGCCCTCACGGATCGCGAAGCCGAGGCCCGTCTCCAGGGGCACGTCCCGTCCCAGCTCCACCGTCATCGTGACCGTGTCCCCGGGCCGCGCCACCGCCGCCTCCCCGAGGTCGACGTCCCCGACCACGTCCGCGGTCCGGATGTAGAACTGCGGCCGATAGCCGGTGGCGACCGGCGTCGAACGCCCGCCCTCGCGTGCCGACAGCACGTACACCCGCGCCGAGAACCGCCGCGCGGGCACGATGCTGCCGGGTGCGGCGACCACGTGCCCCCGGCGCACCGTGTCGCGGGCGACACCGCGCAGCAGCAGCGCCACGTTGTCCCCGGCCTGGGCCTCGTCCATCGGCTTGCCGAAGGTCTCCAGCCCGGTGACGACCGTCTCCACGGACGCCCCGAGCACCTCGACCCGGTCGCCGACGCGGACGGTGCCGCGCTCCACCGCGCCGGTGACGACCGTGCCGCGGCCGGTAATGGTGAGGACGTTCTCCACCGAGAGCAGGAACGGCGCGTCCAGGTACCGCTCGGGCATGGGCACGTACGTGTCCACCGCGTCGAGCAGCGCCTCGACGGACGCCGTCCACCGCGGGTCGCCCTCCAGGGCCTTCAGCCCCGAGACCCGGACGACGGGCACGGTGTCACCGCCGTAGCCGTGTGCGGTGAGCAGTTCCCGCACCTCCAGCTCGACGAGGTCGGTCAGCTCCTCGTCACCCGCGTCGGCCTTGTTGAGCGCGACCACGATGTGGTCGACGCCCACCTGCCGGGCGAGCAGGACGTGTTCGGCGGTCTGCGGCATGATCCCGTCCAGCGCCGAGACGACGAGGATCGCCCCGTCGAGCTGGGCGGCACCGGTGACCATGTTCTTGACGTAGTCGGCGTGGCCGGGCATGTCCACGTGCGCGTAGTGCCGGGTGTCGGTCTCGTACTCGACGTGCGCGATGTTGATGGTGATGCCGCGCGCCGCCTCCTCGGGGGCGCGGTCGATGCGGTCGAACGGCACGAACGTGCCGGCGCCGCGCTCGGCGAGCACCTTGGTGATGGCGGCGGTCAGGGTGGTCTTGCCGTGGTCGACATGGCCCATCGTGCCGATGTTCAGGTGTGGTTTGGTGCGGACGTACGCCGTCTTGGACATGGCGGTACCTCGAAGCCTCGTGGCGGTGGGTGGGGACCCCGGGGACTGGCCGACCCTCCCCTCGCGGGGTCCGCCGGACGATCCGGGGAGGGTCAGCTTCGGGCGCCGTCGACGGCGGTCAGGAAGTAGGGGACGGCAGCCTTCGGGGCATCCGCGACCGCGGATGCTGCGAGGTGGAAGGCGTACCGGAACATGACGCCGATCCTCGCCGACGCCCCGTCCCACGTCGAATGGTTTTTATGGGCACGGGAGTTCGAGAATCGCCCCGTTCCGCTACGGGCCGGTGTTCCGCAGCGCCTCCCGCACGGAGAGCGGGGCGAGGCGCTGCCCGTGCTCGGCCACGAAGGCGCGTACGGCGTCCGGGTCGGTCTTGGCGTACTCGCGCAGGCACCAGCCGATTGCCTTGCGGACGAAGAAGTCGGTGTGGCCGGACTGGCGCAGGCAGTAGCCGAAGAGACGGTCGGTGTCCGTGCGTTCCCGGTGCCGCAGTTGGTGGAGCAAGGCCGTGCGGACCAGCCACCGGTCCTCGTCCGCGATCCAGGCGTCCATGTCGGCCGTGAGGCCGCGGTCGGCCGCGACCAGCCCGCCGACGACATGCGCGGCGAGCAGGTCCACGGTGTCCCACCACGGCACCGTGGTGAGCAGATGACGGACCACGGGCAGGAAACCGGAGGAGCAGTGCGTCACATACCGGCGCAGGAAGTCGACGGCGAAGTAGTGGTATTCGCGCTCGGGCAGCCGCCAGCAGCGCAGCGCGAGCGCGGTGCAGTCCGACTCGCCCGGCCGGGGCAGCCCCTCCAGGACGGTGCGGGACAGGGAGCGGCGAACAGGGGAGGTCAGACCCAGGAACGGCGCCACGTCCTTCATGTACGCCCGCATGGCCACGGCCCGCTCGGGATCGGCCGCGGCGGCGTACACGTCGGTGAGCCGCTCCAGTACGGTGTCGGCGAGAGCGCTGCGCGGCACGTTCGGAATTCCCCTGGCTGTGACGCTCATGAGACGCACCATACGGCGATCACACACATTTGTCGGTTAGTGTCACCGGATGTTCGATGCCACCACCCGCTCTGGGGGCACCGCCACGGTCTCTCCCCGGACCGCAGCAACGGAGCTCGCCGTCGCCACCGCCGCCGGGCCGGTCGCACCGACCGGCTTCGCCGCCCGCGTGACGAGAGTCCTGCTCTCTCCGTGGTCCCGGTTCTCCCTGCTCGTCGCCCTGCTCGGGTCGGCCGCGACCGCGGTCGTGCTGTTCCGGCCGCAGCAGTTGCTGACCGACGGCTGGCCGCCGCAGCTCGGGGGTGCCGCGGCGGCGGTCGCGTACGCGGTGGCGTACGGACTGTGCACCGTCGCCTTCGTGCCCCGTCCGCTGCTGAACCTGGCCGCGGGCGCCCTGTTCGGTTCCCAGTTGGGCCTCGCCTCCGCGTTGGCGGGGACGGTACTCGGCGCCGGGATCGCCTTCTGCCTCGGCCGGGTGCTGGGTCAGGAGGCGCTGCGCCCGCTGCTGCGGGGCAAGTGGCTGAAGGCCGCGGACGGGCAGCTCAGCCGGCACGGTTTCCGCTCGATGCTGGCGGCGCGGCTGTTCCCGGGGGTGCCGTTCGCCGCCGCCAACTACTGCGCGGCCGTGTCCCGCATGGGCCTGCTGCCGTTCCTGCTGGCGACCGCGCTGGGCTCGATCCCCAACACCGCCGCCTACGCCGTCGCCGGCGCCCGCGCCTCGGCACCGACCTCCCCCGCCTTCCTGATCGCGCTGGCCGGCATCGCCCTGCCGGGGCTGGCGGGTGCGGTGGTGGCCTGGCGCAAGCGGAACCAACTGCGCGGGCGCTGACCGGGCGTTACACCGCCTCCAGAACCATCGCGTTGGCGAGACCGCCCGCCTCGCACATCGTCTGCAGGCCGTAGCGGGCGCCGCGCTCGTGCATGGCGTGGACGAGCGTCGTGGTGAGCCGGGTGCCGCTCGCGCCGAGGGGATGACCGAGGGCGATCGCCCCACCGTGCACGTTCACCCGGTCGGGGTCGGCGCCGGTCTCCTGCTGCCACGCCAGCACCACGCTCGCGAAGGCCTCGTTGACCTCGAACAGGTCGATGTCGCCGAGGGAGAGCGACGCCCTGCGCAGTACCTTCTCGGTGGCGGGGATCACGCCCGTCAGCATCAGCAGCGGGTCGGAGCCGGTGACGGCGAAGCTGTGCAGGCGGGCGAGCGGACGCAGGCCGAGGCGGGCTGCGGTCTCGCCCGAGGTGATCAGCACGGCCGAGGCTCCGTCGTTGACCGGGCTGGCGTTGCCCGCGGTGACGTTCCACTCGATCTGCGGGAAGCGCTCGGCGAAGGCCGGGTCGTGGTAGGCGGGCCTGAGACCGGCGAGAACCTCGACGCTGCTGGCGGGCCGCACGCACTCGTCGCGCGCGACACCGTCCAGGGGCGCGGTCTCGGCGTCGAAGCGGCCGGCGTCCCAGGCCGCCGCGGCCTTGTGGTGGGAGGCGGCGGCGAAGGCGTCCATCCGCTCCCGCGTGAGCGACCACTTGGCCGCGATCAGCTCGGCGCTGATGCCCTGCGGGACGAGTCCGTCCGGGTAGCGGGCGGCGACGCCGGGGCCGAACGGGTCCTTGCCGGGCGGCACGTTCGACCACATCGGCACCCGGCTCATCGACTCGACCCCGCAGGCGACGACGAGGTCGTAGGCCCCGGCCATGACCCCCTGCGCGGCGAAGTGGACGGCCTGCTGGGAGGAGCCGCACTGGCGGTCCACCGTGGTCGCGGGGACGGACTCGGGGAAACCGGCCGACAGGAGGGCGTAGCGGGTGGTGTTCATGGCCTGCTCGCCGACCTGGTCGACGGTGCCGCCGATGACGTCGTCGATCAGCGCCGGATCGACGCCGGACCGCTCGACGAGGGTGCGCAGGGTGTGCGCGAGGAGTTCCACGGGATGGACGTGCGCGAGGGCACCGTTCGGTTTGCCCTTGCCCATGGGGGTGCGTACGGCTTCGACGACGACTGCGTCACGCATGGTGCGGACCTCCGATGGCCGGTGACTACCAGTGAGTAGGAAATCTGGACTCACCATAGCCTCGCGAGTTGGAAAAACAAACCCTCAATTAGACTGGCGCCATGGCCGCCGCCCCCAAGAACCCCCGCCCCTGCTCGATCGCCGACGCCCTGGCGCTCGTCGGCGAGAAGTACTCCCTGCTCGTCCTGCGCGAGGTGTGTCTCGGCAACGGCCGCTTCGACCAACTGGTGCGCAACATCGGCGCCCCGCGCGACATCCTCGCCACCCGGCTGCGACGACTCGTCGACGCGGGGATCCTGACCAGGCAGCCGTACAGCGAGCGTCCGCAGCGCTTCGAGTACCGGCCCACCAGGGCGGGACTGGAGCTGGAGCCGGTCCTGATGACCCTCATGGAATGGGGCGACCGGCACCTGCGCGCGGACGACGACCGCCCCATGGTGATCGAGCACGCCTGCGGCAACGAACTCGTCCCGCAGGTCACCTGCCGGGCCTGCGGCGACGCCGTCCGGCACGAGGACCTGACCGCCCATCCGCAGACCCCGGGCTGGACGGTGACGGGCCCGACGGCTGCGTAGGAGCCCTTCCACCCCTGTGGGCTGATCTTCACTTTGGGGCGCTACGCTGCCCCTCGCACGCCTGATCCCGATCACCGCACACGGCGCTTCGGCGTGCCCGTTGCCCGTTTCTCGATCGGCGCTTGGACCCCGTAACCTCATGTCTTGGTTCGAATCACTCATCCTCGGACTCGTCCAGGGGCTGACCGAGTTCCTCCCCGTGTCCTCCAGCGCGCACCTGCGCCTGACCGCGGCGTTCTCCGGCTGGCACGACCCCGGCGCGGCCTTCACGGCGATCACGCAGATCGGCACCGAGGCCGCCGTACTCATCTACTTCCGCAAGGACATCGGGCGGATCATCTCGGCGTGGACCCGGTCCCTCACCGACAAGTCGATGCGCCACGATCCCGACGCGCGCATGGGCTGGCTCGTGATCGTCGGCTCGATCCCGATCGGCGTGCTCGGCCTGACGCTGAAGGACCAGATCGAGGGCCCGTTCCGCGACCTGCGGATCACCGCGACGATGCTGATCGTCGTCGGCGTGATCATCGGCATCGCGGACCGCAGGGCCGCGCGGGACGAGAAGGGCGGCCGGCACCGCGCGCCCCAGCAGCGCAAGGAGCTGGAGAACCTGACCGTCCGGGACGGTCTCATCTACGGCGTCTGCCAGGCCGCGGCCCTCGTCCCCGGCGTCTCCCGCTCGGGCGCGACCATCAGCGGGGGCCTTTTCATGGGCTACCGCCGCGAGGCCGCGGCACGGTACTCGTTCCTGCTCGCGATCCCGGCGGTGCTCGCCTCCGGCCTGTTCGAGCTCACGGACGCACTGGAGAGCGACCACATCTCCTGGGGGCCGACGCTGTTCGCGACGGTCATCGCCTTCGCCACCGGATACGTGGTCATCGCATGGTTCATGAAGTTCATCTCGACCAAGAGCTTCATGCCGTTCGTCTGGTACCGCATCGCGCTCGGCATCGTCATCATCGCCCTGGTCGCGACGGGTGTGCTCAGCCCGCACGCCGCGGAGTCGTCCGGCTGAGCGCAGCCGCTTCTGTAGCCGTCCGGTAGCGCACCGTCAGTGCTTGCCCCTAGGCTTGTCGGCATGTCCCCCGATACCGTGACTCCTGGTTCCGTGCGGTCCGCCGCGGAGCTGAACGATCAGATCCGTGCGCTGTGGCGGCGGGCCGGCGGGACCCTGTCGGCTCAGGAGCGCGTGGAGTACGAGTTGCTGGTGGTCGAGTGGGCGACCGCGATCCGCGGCGAGGTCATCGAGGCGGCCTGACCGGCCGGGGCCGTCAGCGCCCGCCGGCCACCCGGAGCACCGCCCCGGTCGCGTACGACGCGTCCGGCGACATCAGCCAGGCGATCGCCGCGGCGATCTCCTCAGCCCGCCCCGCACGCCCCAGTGGCACGGCCGACCCCATCTTCCGGGCCCGGCCGGGGGCGCCCATCGCCGCGTGCATCTCCGTGTCGATGACCCCGGGCGCGACGGCGTTGACGCGGACGCCGTCCGGGCCGAGTTCCTTGGCCAGGCCGAGGGTCAGGGCGTCGACGCCCGCCTTGGTCGCCGCGTAGTGCACGTACTCCCCCGGGCTGCCGATGGTCGCGGCGCCCGACGACACGTTCACGATCACACCGCTCCCCCGCGCGGTCATCAACTGCGCGGCACGCCGGGCGCACAGCAGCACGCCCAGCAGATTGACGTCGAGGAGCCGGCGCAGGTTCGCGGTGTCGCTGTCGGCGAGCCGCCCCAGCGGGCCGGTCACCGCCGCGTTGTTCACCAGCCCGGTCACCGGTCCGAGCCGTTCCCCCGCGATGTCGAAGAGCCGCTCGACGTCGGCTTCGACCGACGTGTCCGCCCGGACCGCGACGGCGCGGCCGCCGGCCTCGCGCACCCCCGCGACGACCGCCTCCGCCGCCGCCGAGTCCCGCACGTAGCCCACGGCGACGTCGTGCCCGTCCGCCGCGAGCCGCAGACAGGCCGCCGCGCCGATCCCCCGGCTGCCACCGGTGACCACCGTGATGGGACGCTCCATGAGTACCTCCAGCAGAAGATCGCCGCGGGACCGAGGGGCCCCATTGCCACCGTTTTGATCGATCATCGATCATCTTAGGGGAGGCCCCGCTTCCGCGGACCCGGACATCCGATGTGATCAACTGCGATACGTCCTCGTCGAGCGCGCACACTGTAAAGACCACGGGGTAGGGAGGCGCCTATGAAGACGCTCGACCGCTGGCTCGCCTCCTCGTGGCGGCGCTCGGGTGCCGCCGCGGCCGCCGGCGCGCTGCCCGTGCTCGCCTTTCCGGGCCCGGCCCTGTGGTGGTGGGCCTGGGCCGCCCTGGTGCCCTGGCTCCTGCTGACCCGCACGGCGCCGACCGGCAAGCGCGCGGTGTACGACGGCTGGTGCGGCGGGTTCGGCTTCATGCTGGCCATGCACCACTGGCTGCTGCCCAACCTGCACGTGTTCACGTTCGTCATCGCCGCGCTGCTCGGCGTGCTGTGGGCGCCGTGGGGCTGGCTGGTGCGCCGGCTGCTGGGCGGGGCTCCCTCGGTCCGCCGGGTCGCCGCGTCGCTCGTGGTGCTGCCGTCGGGCTGGCTGGCGGTGGAGCTGGTCCGTTCCTGGGAGGGGCTCGGCGGCCCCTGGGGCATGCTCGGTGCCGGCCAGTGGCAGGTGGCGCCGGCGCTGCGGCTCGCCTCGGTGGGCGGGGTGTGGCTGCTGAGCTTCCTGGTGGTGGCCGTCAACGTCGCCGTCGCCGTACTCGTCGCCGTCCGCCGGGCCCGGGTGCCCGCGCTGGCCGGGCTGGTCGCCACCGCCGCCGCCGCGTCCGCGGTCTGGGTCTGGGCGCCGCGCCCCGGTGCCGGCGGCGAGAGGGTCGCGATCGCCGTGGTCCAGCCCGGCATCGTCGCCGGGGCGGCCAGTGCCGACCGGCGCTTCGACCGCGAGGAGGAGCTGACCCGCCGGCTGGCCGGCCGCGACCCCGACCTGATCGTCTGGGGCGAGAGCAGCGTCGGTTTCGACCTGGACGACCGGCCCGACCTGGCGCGCAGGCTCGCGGCACTGTCGCGGGAGACCGGAGCGGACATCCTGGTCAACGTGGACGCGCGGCGCTCCGACAAGCCCGGCATCTACAAGAGCTCGGTGCTCGTCGGCCCCGAGGGCCCGACCGGTGACCGGTACGACAAGATGCGGCTCGTCCCGTTCGGCGAGTACGTCCCGGCCCGCTCGCTGCTCGGCTGGGCCACCTCCGTCGGCGAGGCGGCGGGCGAGGACCGCAGGCGGGGCACCGAGCAGGTGGTGATGGACGTCGGGGACGGGCTGCGGATCGGGCCGATGGTGTGCTTCGAGAGCGCGTTTCCCGACATGAGCCGCCGACTGGCCGCCGACGGAGCCGAGGTGCTGCTCGCCCAGTCGTCGACGTCGACCTTCCAGCACACCTGGGCGCCCGAGCAGCACGCCTCGCTCGCCGCGCTGCGCGCCGCCGAGACCGGCCGTCCAATGGTGCACGCGACCCTGACGGGCGTCTCCGCCGTCTACGACGCCAACGGTGCGCGGATCGGGTCGTGGCTCGGCACCGACGCGAGCGCGGCACGGATGTACGAGGTCCCGCTCACACACGGCGAAACCCTCTACGTCCGCTACGGCGACTGGGCGGTGTACGCGGCGCTGCTGACCCTCGCCACCTGGGCCGCCGCCGAGGGAGCGCGGGCGGTGCGGCTCAGGCGGAGCGCTCCGCGACCGCCCGCACCACCCGCTCGCACAGCTCATGGGTCTCCAGCGCGTCCCGGGCACTGAGCACCTCGCCGGCGCGCACGGCGTCGAGGAAGGCGAGCACCGCCTGCTCGATGCCGCGCTGACGGGCCACCGGGACCCAGTCCCCGCGCCGTCGCACGGTCGGCTGGCCCTTGTGGTCGATCACCTCGGCGAGGTTGACCACCTGGCGCTTGGTGTCCTGACCGGACACCTCGAGAATCTCCTCCGCCGAGCCGCTGAGCCGGTTCATGACGCCGAGCGCGGTGAAGCCGTCCCCGGCGAGCTGGAGCACCACGTGGTGGAGCAGGCCGTCCTCGACGCGGGCGCGGACGCTCACGTCGTCGACCGGGCCGGGCACCAGGAAGCGCAGCGTGTCGACGACGTGGATGAAGTCGTCGAGGATCATCGTGCGCGGTTCCTCGGGCAGGCCCGTGCGGTTCTTCTGCATGAGGATCAGCTCGCGCGGATGCTCGGCGCACTGCGCGTACCCGGGGGCGTGGCGCCGGTTGAAGCCGACGGCGAGGCCGGTGCCGCGTTCCTCGGCGAGGGCCACCATGCGCTCGGAGTCGGCGAGTTCGTAGGCGAGCGGCTTGTCGACGTAGGTCGGTACGCCGGCTTCCAGCAGCCGGGTCACGATCTCGGGGTGTGCGGCCGTCGGCGCGTGCACGAAGGCGGCGTCGAGGCCCTCGGCGAGGAGTCCGCCGAGGCCGGCGTGGCGCTGCCCGCCCGGGACGCGCAGTCCGTCGGCGACCCGGGTGAGCGTCGCCGGGGTACGGGTGTGCAGATGGAGCTCGACCCCGGGCAGGGTGGCGAGCACCGGCAGGTAGGCCTTCTGCGCGATGTCGCCGAGTCCGATGACGCCGACCTTCACGGGATGTACTCCTCTAACGCTCGCCGACCTGGGTCCGCCGGGAAGCATACGGCGCCTGCGGAGGCCGCCAGTCCGCGATGCCGTCGAATCCGCGCAGGAAGAGCGCGGGTCCGGCCTTGGACAGCACGGTGATCGCGGTGTCCCGTACGGCGGCGCCGGCGCGGCTGGTCATCAGGTTGAGCCGGGCGACCTTGACGGCCTGACGTACGACCGCGGTCGTACGGGGCAGACGGGCCCCGGTGTAGGCGGCGAGGTCGTCATGGTGGTGGGCGAGCACGATCGCGTCCTCGATGGCCTGGTTGCCGCCCTGGCCGAGGTTGGGCGGCATGGCGTGTGCGGCGTCCCCGAGGAGGGCGACCCTGCCCCGGTGGTGGGCGGGCAGCGGCTCTGCGATGTGGTGCACGTCGTGGCGCAGGACGTCCTCGGGGCGGGCGGCGGCGAGGATGGCGGGGATCGGGTCGTGCCAGTCGCCGTACCGGTGCAGCAGTTCGGCCTTCTCGTCGGCCGCGTGCCCACCGGCCGGGGCGACGGCGGCGGCATAGGCGTAGACCCGGCCGTCCTTGAGCGGGTGCGTGCCCCAGATGCGGCCCCTGCCCCAGGTCTCGTGCGAGGCGAACTCGACGCCGGGTACCGGGATCACCAGCCGCCAGGTGGTGAAACCGGAGTAGACGGGGCCCGGGTGGTGCGGGAACAGCGTGCCGCGTACGGCGGAGCGGATGCCGTCGGCTCCGACGACCAGGTCCGCCTCCAGCTCGCCGTCGGGTGTGCGCACCCGGGCCGGGCGGTCGCTGTCGCCGGGGTCGGCGAGCAGCGCGTCGGCGGCGGTGCGAACGGCGCCGGGCGGGAGCCGCGCGGCCAGGTGGCCGATGAGGGTGGACCGGTGCAGCAGCACGAGTGGCCCGCCGAACCGCGCCGCGGCGGCCTCGGCGCTGGAGCGGGAGAGCCAGCGCCCGCCCGGGGCGCGCAGGCCACCGTCGCCCTGCCAGGCGGCCAGGGCGCGGATCTCGTCGCCGAGGCCGATGACGTCCAGGGCGCGCAGGGCGTTGGGCGACAGGGAGATGGCCGCGCCGATGGACTGGAGCGAGGGCCGGCGTTCCAGGACGGTGACCCGCAGACCGGCCCGGTGCAGGGCGGCCGCCGCGGTCAGACCGCCGATTCCGCCGCCGATCACGACGGCCCGCCTCGTGCGTGTCATGGCTCCTCCTCGGACTCGGCGACGCTCACTACAGATGTAGTTCCTCGCTCGCCTCGACTGTACTACATCCGTAGTGAGGCGGGTAGGTTGATCTCCATGTCCGCACGCTCCGCATCCCCTGTACCCCCCGCCGGCACCTCCCGGGCCGACCTCGTCGCCGACGCCGCTCTCGCCCTGCTCGCCGAGCGCGGCATGCGCGGGCTCACCCACCGTGCGGTCGACGAGGCGGCCGGACTCCCGCAGGGATCCACGTCCAACCTCGCGCGGACCCGGCAGGCGCTCCTGGAGCTGGCGGTGCGGCGCCTGGCCGACCGGGAGGCGCGGGTGCTGGCGCTGAACGAGATGCCCGACCCGCGCCAAGGCCTGGACTCACTGGTGGACGCGCTGGCACTGGCTACGCACCGCGCGCTGACCCGCAACCGCGAACTGACGCTGGCCCGGTACGAACTGGCCCTGGAGGCCACGCGCCGCCCCGGACTGCGGGCGCACTTCGACGCGGCCGGCGCCCGCTTCCGGGAGCAGCTCGGCGCCCTCGTCACGGCGATGGGCTCGGCCGACCCGGCACGCCATGTGCTGTCGCTGGTCGCCTGGGCGGACGGGCTGATGTTCAACTGCGTGGCCGGGACCTTCCACGCGGAGGTGTTGAGCCTCCCTCAGGTACGGGCCGGCCTGCGCGAGGTGCTGGACGGCATGCTGGACGGCTGAAACGGCCTGGTGGGCCGGGCCGTCCATCGGCGAGGATGCCGACATGACGACCGAACGCCGTGAACCCGCCGCCGACGCCGACGAACGCACCATGCTGGAAGGCTGGCTGGAGTACCACCGGCAGACCCTCGCGTGGAAGTGCGAGGGCCTCACCGACGCCCAGCTCAGGACCGCCTCCGCCGCCCCGTCCACGTTGTCCCTGATGGGACTGGTGCGGCACATGGCGGAGGTGGAGCGGAGCTGGTACCGCAGGATGCTGGCGGACGAGGACGCCGGCCCCATCTACTACACGGACGAGGACCCGGACGGCGAGTTCCGTCTCACCGAGGCGGACACCTGGCAGGAGGCCCGCGCCACCTGGCAGGCCGAGATCGGGGTGGCCCGGCGCAACGCGGCCGGTTTCGGCCTCGACGAACCGACCCGGGGCAGGCACCGGCGCACCGGCGAGCGCTACACCCTGCGCTGGATCCACACCCACATGATCGAGGAGTACGCCCGCCACAACGGGCACGCCGACCTGGTCCGCGAACGCCTCGACGGCGCCACGGGCGACTGACGTCACCCTCGGCGGCCCCCGGAGCCTCCGTACGGGGCCGGAGATCACCCGTGCGGGGCAACCTCCGCTTGTCCGCCACCACGGACGGGGCCCGACCCAGCAGAGTGGCGCGGGTGCATCGAACGACGACCACCGCAACGCTCCTGGCGACCGTGGCGCTCTCGGCCCTGACCGGCTGTACGACGGTCCAGGGCCCGCCCGCATCCGGCGCCCGCTCCTTGGCGCCACGCCCGGACGGCCCGTCCGAGCCGCGGGTCGTGCAGGCCCCGGCCCGTGAGGCGCTGGAGATGATCGGCCCCTCCCCGTCCCCCGGCCACACGTCCGGCCGGCCGCGCCCCGCGGCATCCCCGGAGGCGGACCCGGCGCAGCGCAAGCCCTCCGCCACCCGGCCTGGCCCCGAACGCCAGCCGCGGCCCGCCCGCCCCGGGACGCCGGAGCGGGAGCAGGGCCGGGAGCGACCCCGCCTCAAGGTCCCCGACGTCCCCCTGCCCACCGGCCGGGACACCGGCCGGGACACCGGCCGGGACACCGGCCGGGACACCGGCGAGAACGCCGGCGTGTGCTCGCTCGGCAAGCAGTACGGCGGCTGGCGACCGGGCAGCCCCGAGGCGGTCATCTGCGAGCAGGCGTACGGCCACTGAGCACCCACGTCCACCGACGTGGGCCGGTGCCGCTCGACGGGCCGGGTCTACGGCCGCTGCCGCGGTGGTCCCCACCGCCCGTCGGGAGGCTCCGGCGGCCCGTCCTCGGCGGGGCCGGCGCCGCCGATCCGCAGCTCCAGCCGGTCGATGGCCGCGCGTACGCCCTCGCCGTAGCGGTCGGGGGCGAGGGACTCGGCCGCGCCGCAGGTGTACGCGGGCGGCTTCGCGCTGGCCGAGGCGGTCGTAGTCGGCGGCCAGGTTCAGGTGCAGTGCGGGGTAGAGGGCGCGCGCGGCCGGTGTGCCCTCGTGCCGGTCGGCGGCCCGGCCCCCGAACCGGTTCGCCGTGAGTTCCTCGGCGGCGGACAACGCCCGCAGGTCCCAGGCCAGTTCGTCCCCGGGGTCGTCCTGGGTGTCGGCCAGGTAGTGGGCCAGGGTGCAGCGGTGCAGCGGGTCGCCGTGCTCGCCGATCTCCGCCCACAGGCCGAGGAAACGGTGCCGGGCCTCCTCACGGTCGCCCGCGTGGTGCAGCATGACGACCTGCCCGATCCGCGTCAGCACGGCGTCCGGCGCCGTCTGTCCCTGTCCCTTGGCCACCGCGTCCTCCGTGCCCGTCGTCACCTGTCCCCGACGACGCTAACCGCCCGTACCGGCATTCCCGGTCAGGCGCACGTGACGCGGGCGGGCCGGTCGGCGACCGGCCCGCCCGCCCTCCGGGTCAGCCCAGGTCGGGGATGGTCCAGTCGATCGGCTCGTGGCCCTGCTTCGCGACCGCCTCGTTGATCTGGGTGAACGGACGGGAGCCGAAGAACCTCTTCGCCGACAGCGGCGAGGGGTGCGCGCCCTTGACCACGACGTGCCGCGTCTCGTCGATCAGCGGCAGCTTCTTCTGCGCGTAGTTGCCCCACAGCACGAACACCGCCGGGTCGGTCCGGCCGGCCACCGCGCGGATCACCGCGTCGGTGAACAGCTCCCAGCCGCGGGCCTTGTGCGAGTTCGCCTCGCCGGCCCGGACCGTGAGCACCGCGTTCAGCAGCAGGACGCCCTGCTCCGCCCACGGCATCAGACAGCCGTTGTCCGGGATCGGGGTGTCCAGCTCCGCGTGCATCTCCTTGTAGATGTTCCGCAGGGACGGCGGGACCTTCACGCCGGGCCGGACCGAGAAGCACAGCCCGTGGCCCTGCCCCTCGCCGTGGTACGGGTCCTGCCCGAGGACCAGCACCTTCACCCGGTCGTACGGCGTGGCCTCCAGCGCGGCGAAGACCTCCTCGCGCGGCGGATAGACGGGGCCGTTCGCCCGCTCCTCCTCGACGAACTCCATCAGCTCCTTGAAGTAGGGCTGCTGCAGCTCGCCGCCCAGCACCTCGCGCCAGGACTCGGGCAGCATGGCGATGTCGGTCACGTCAACTTCCTTACGCTGTGCGGTCGCTTCCAGTCCTGAAGAACCTACCGGCGACCACTGACAGCGGGAGCGCCCGCCCGCGCGTACCCGCGCCTACCAGCTCGTCTTCCGGTAGAGCTGCCACATCATCATGATCGTCGAGGGGTCCATGGCCCGCTCCGCGCCCGAGATGTCCGCGCTGGCGGCCACATACTGCTTGCCCTGCCACAGCGGCAGCAGGCGCGCGTCGTTCACGAGGATCTGCTGCGCCCGCTCGAACTCCTCCTCCACGTTGGCGCGGTCGCTCTCCCGGCGCGAGCGCGGCAGCAGCTCGCCGGTGATCTCCGGTGCGAGATAGGGCGTACCGAGCGCGTTCTGCTTGCCGACGAAGGGCGCGATGAAGTTCTCCGCGTCCGGGAAGTCCGGGGACCAGCCGCGCCCGAACACCGGGTACTCGCCCTTCTGGTAGCCCGCGACGTACGTCTTCCAGGGGCGGCTCTTGAGCGTGACCGTGAACAGGTCGGAGGCCTCGAGCTGGCGCTTGACCTCCTTGAACTCCTGCGCCGTCTCGGAGCCGTAGCGGTCGGTGGTGTACCAGAGCGTGAGCGGCACGGGCTCGGTGATGCCGGCGTCGGTGAGGATCTCGCGGGCCTTGTCGACGCTGGGGTCGCCGTAGTCGTCGAAGAAGCCCGTGGTGTGGCCGGTCAGGCCCTTGGGGACCATCGAGTACAGCGGGTCGACGGTGTCCTGGTAGACCTTGTGGGCGATCGCGGCCCGGTCGATCACCTGGGCGACGGCCTGGCGCACCTCCTTCCGGCCCGCCCACGGGTCCTCGGGGTTGAAGACGAGGTAGCGGATCTCCGTGCCGCTGCCCTCGACGAGCTGGAGGTCCTCGTCCTTGCTGGTCCGGCCCTGCAGCGTGATGATGTCGTCGGCCGCGAGACCGCGGTAGGTGACGTGGATGTCCCCGTCGCGCAGCGCCTTCACCATGCCGGTCGAGTCCTTGAAGTAGCGGACGGTGACCGCGTCGTTGTGGCGCTCGGCGAAGCCCTCGTAGCGGTCGTTGCGCACGAGTTCGGCCCGCTCGCCGTCCTCGTACGACTCGAGCGTGTACGGGCCGGAACCGACGACCTCGCCGTCCTCGCGCAGGGCGTCGGCCGGGTAGCCGCCGGGCTCGACGATCGACATGGCGGGGGTGGCGAGCACGAACGGGAAGGTGGCGTCGGGCTTGTTGAGGTGGAAGACCACCTCGCGCTCGCTCGGCGCCTGGACCCGTTCGAGGCTGCCCAGCAGACCGGCGGGACCGCCGTTGACGTTGATGTCCTTGATCCGGTCGATCGAGTGCTTGACGGCCTGGGCGTCCAGCCGGTCCCCGTTGGAGAAGGTCAGGCCCGCACGCAGCTCGCACCGGTACACCTGGTACGTGGAGTCGGTGAACGCGCACTGCTCGGCGGCGTCGGGCTCGGGCGCGCTCGCGCCGTTGGGGTAGCTGAGCAGCGTCTGGTAGATGTTGCGGAACAGCTCCCACGAACCGTCCCAGGAAGCGGCCGGGTCCAGCGTGCTGGGGGCGCTGGTCGTCCCCACCACGATCGGCCCCTCGTCCTTCGAACTGTCGGACGACAGGATGCCGCATCCGGTGACCAGAGACGATATGGACACGATGGCCGCCACCCGCCGCAGGCCTCGGTTCCGGTTGAACACGCGCACGCTCCTCGATCCGCCGTACCAAGGGTCGGCAGACCATACCGCAGCGCCACGCCACCTGAACCCCCTTCTGAGCAGGGGTTTTGATCATTTGGCGATGACTACGTTGTCATCTCCCCCGTGGTCTCGAAACGCGGACACGGGTGCCGTTCTCGTCGAACGGCACCCGTGTCCGGGATCGATCTTGAGGGTCGGCTGTGGGCGGGATCAGGCCACGCCGGCGTTCAGGAAGATGCCGCCGTCGACGACGAGCGTCTGACCGGTGACCCAGTCGGACTGCTCCGACGTGAGGAACGCGGCGGCGCCGCCGATGTCGGAGGGCACGCCGAGCCGGCCCAGCGGGTAGCCCGCGGCGGCCTCCTCCTCGCGGCCCTCGTACAGGGCGGCGGCGAACTTGGTCTTCACGACGGCCGGGGCGATCGCGTTGACCCGCACCCTGGGCGCGAACTCGTGCGCGAGCTGCGCGGTGAGGTTGATCAGCGCGGCCTTGCTGACGCCGTAGGCGGCGATGAAGGGCGAGGGCGACAGGCCCGCGACGGAGGCGATGTTGACGATCGCGCCGCCGTTGTCCTTCTGCCAGGCGTGCCAGGTGCGCTGGGCGAAGCCGAGCGCCGAGATCACGTTGGTCTCGAAGACCTTGCGCGCGACGTTCAGGTCGAGGTCGGCGATCGGCCCGAACACCGGGTTGGTGCCGGCGTTGTTGACCAGGAAGTCGACGCGTCCGAAGGCCTCCATCGCGCGCTCGACGGCGACGGCCTGGTGGGCCTCGTCGTGCGCCTTGCCGGCGACGCCGATGACCCGGTCGGCGCCGAGCTTGTCGACGGCCTCCTTCAGGGCGTCCTCGTTGCGGCCGGTGATGCAGACCCGGTCGCCGCGCGCGACTAGCGCCTCGGCGACGCCGTAGCCGATGCCGCGGCTGGCGCCCGTGACGAGCGCGACCTTGCCGGAGAGTGCGGGCAGTGCAGTCATGTCAGTGTTCCCCAGTCTCCGTGTTCCCTAGTCGAGCGGTCCGCCGGCCACGTACAGCACCTGGCCGGAGACGAAGCCGGCGGCCTCGCCGGTGAAGAAGGCGATGGCGTTGGCGATGTCGTCGGGCTCGCCGACGCGCGCGACCGGGATCTGGGTGGCGGCGGCGGCCTTGAAGTCGTCGAAGCCCATGCCGACGCGGTCGGCGGTGGCCTTGGTCATCTCGGTGGCGATGAAGCCGGGGGCGACGGAGTTGGCGGTGACGCCGAACTTGCCGAGCTCCTTGGCGAGGGTCTTGGTGAAGCCCTGCAGGCCGGCCTTGGCGGCGGAGTAGTTGACCTGGCCGCGGTTGCCGAGCGCCGAGGAGGAGGACAGGTTGACGATGCGGCCGAAGCCCGCGTCCACCATGTGCTTCTGACAGGCCTTCGACATCAGGAAGGCGCCGCGCAGGTGCACGTTCATCACGGTGTCCCAGTCGGAGGCGCTCATCTTGAACAGCAGGTTGTCGCGCAGCACGCCCGCGTTGTTGACGAGGATGGTGGGGGCGCCCAGCTCCTCGGCGATCCGGGCGACGGCCGCCTCGACCCGCGCCTCGTCGGAGACGTCGCAGCCGACCGCGATCGCCTTGCCGCCCGCCGCGGTGATCTTCTCGACGGTGTCCTTGCAGGCCGCCTCGTCGAGGTCGATGACGGCGACGGCGCGGCCTTCGGCGGCCAGTCGTACGGCGGTGGCGGCACCGATGCCGCGTGCGGCTCCGGTGACTACGGCGACCCGCTGCTCAGTGGTGGACATTGCTGCTTCTCCTCGTCCTGGGGATGCGGCCCATGCGGAGCGTCGCGGGGCGCCCGGTGGTGAGCGACCGCTTAGTACCTTCCGCAGACGTGACGCTAGAAGCCCTGGCACCCGGTGTCAACGGGACACCGGGCCGGTGTGATCCATTACCTGGGCAGCTTGGTGCGTCCCCGTGCCCGGCCCACCCGATCGGCCCAGCGTCGCGGGCCCCCGCGCCACCGGCGCCCTAGCGTCGAAGCGCGAGCCACTCGTGGCCGGAGAGGAGGCGTCCATGCGCCGTCGTACCGGTGCCGCAGGCATAGCCGTCGCGATCGCCGCGATCGTGCCGCTGGCCGACCCCGCACACGCGCAGGACCTGGACTGCCGGAACTTCACCCACCAGGAAGAGGCTCAGGCCGTCCTGGACAGCGACCCGAGCGACCCCAACCGGCTCGACGAGGACCAGGGCACGGACGACGGCCGGGCCTGCGAGGCGCTGCCGCGTCGGGCCTCGCTCCCCACGATCTCCGCCACCTCCCTGCCCCGCCCCGCCACGACCGCGCCGGCCCCGGCGACCACCACGCCCGGCCCGGCCACCTCGACGCCGGCACCCGCGACCTCCGCCGCGCCGACACGTGGCACGCAGGGCGGACTGGGCGGCGCCTCGGGGACCGGGCCGAGCGGCCGGGACATCGGCATCGGGCTGGGCTTCGTGACCAGCGCCGCGCTCGCGGCGGGCTACGCGATCAGGCGCCGCCGACGCGCCTGAGACGGGGGCGCGCAACCGCGGCTAGCGCACCAGCAGGTCGAGGAGCCGTTCCGTCTCGGCCGCCGGGTCGGCCGTGAGGCCGGTGTGGACGGGGCCCGGCTGGACGATCGTGGAACGGGGGGCGATCAGCCAGCGGAAACGCCGGCCGGGATCGTCGCCGGCCGCCTGGCCCGCCGCGTCCCCGCCGGCGCACACGCCTTCCACGGCACCGAGCGCCGCACGCACGCCGGCCAAATCCACCTGCGGGTCCAGCGCCAGCAGCCTGCTCTCGTCGAGGTGGGTGCGGGCACCCACGTAGGACTTGCCCCGGCAGTACACGAGCACCCCGGCGTTGACGCACTCCCCCCGCTCGAGGCGGGGTACGACGCGCAGCAGCGCGTACTCGAAGACGTGGCGGTCGCTCACCGGTGCCCCCGGATGCGGTCGTGGATCGTGGCGGCCCGCGCGAGCAGCGGCCGGGCGTAGGCGCGCCGGAGGTCGTCGGGTGCGGCGAAGCCGGGTTCGTCCACCAGCCAGGCGTCCGGGATCTCGGCGGTGACCTCGGCGAGGAGTTCCTCGGTGACCAGGGGCGCGAGTGCGGCGGCGGCCGCGCGGATGTCCGGCGCGAAGCGCGCGAGGGCGTGGTCGGAGGTGTCGTAGGGGCGGGCGGCGGAGGTCTCGGCGCCGGGCCAGTTGTGGTGCCAGATCATGGTCGCGCCGTGGTCGATGAGCCACACCTCGCCCCGCCACCGCAGCAGGTTGGGGTTGCGCCAGGACCGGTCGACGTTGTTCACCAGCGCGTCGAACCACACGATCCGCCCGGCCTCCTCGGGGCTCACCTCGAAGGCGAGCGGGTCGAAGCCGAGCGCGCCGGAGAGGAAGTCCATGCCGAGGTTGGTGCCGCCGCTCGACTTGAGCAGGTCCTGCACCTGCTGGTCGGGCTCACCGAGCCCGAGCACCGGATCGAGGTCGACCGTCACCAGACGCGGCACCCGCAAGCCCAGCCGGCGGGCGAGTTCGCCGCAGACCACCTCGGCGATAAGCGTCTTGCGCCCCTGCCCCGCGCCGGTGAACTTCAGGACGTAGGTCCCGAGGTCGTCGGCCTCGACCAGACCGGGGAGGGAACCGCCCTCACGCAGGGGCAGGATGTAACGAGTCACGGTGACCTCTGTCAGCACTTTCCCCGGCCATCCGTCTCTTCAGCCTTATGATGCAAGATCGACCGTGGAGGAGCGCAAGAGCGGGAACCGTCCCTCGACGGCCGTTCCCCCCTCGGCTCCGGCCTCGGTCGTGAAGAGAGCATAGTAACCGAGGGTGATCATCGGCGAGGGGTGCCCGCCCCCACCCTGCCGCTGGATTCCTACGCCCGGTCGTACACCCGTCTGGCCCAGCCGTGATGGCGGCAAGGACAGGGGGTGGCGAAGGTGGAGTCAGGCTCGTTGATTCCCTCGCCCCATGCCACCCCCTTCCGAGGAGCACAGTCATGTCCGGACGCAACACCCTTATCCGCAGCCTGCACGACGTGGGCCTGGCAGCCTGGTTCGGCGGCTCCCTGATGGGCGCGGTCGGTCTCAACGGGGCGGCGAACTACGAGGGGTCCACGGTCGCCGCCAAGGCCCGGATCGCTTCGGTCGGCTGGGCGAAGTGGGTGCCGGTCAACGCCGCCGCCATCGGTGCGCACCTGTTCGGCGGGGGCGGGCTCCTCGCCGCGAACGCCCACCGGGTCACGACCCAGCAGGGTGTGGCCGCCTCCACCACGGCCAAGACGGTCGTCACCGCGACGGCCCTCGCCGCCACCGCCTACGCCCGCCTTCTCGGCAAGAAGATCGAGCTGGCCTCCTCGTCCGAGCCCCAGGACACCGAGAAGGCGGCCCGGCACCCCATCGACCTGGAAAAGGCGCGGCGTCAGCTCGCCTGCGTGCAGTGGGCCGTGCCGGCCCTCACCGGAGGCCTCGTGGTGCTCAACGCCCTCCACGGTGAACAGCAGCGCCCCATCGAACAACTGCGCGGCATGTGGGAGCACGCCCGCTCCGTCGCTCCCCTGGTCCGTTAGCACGGCCGCGGACACGCTCCTCGTGCCGCCCGGGCAGCCGCCTCGTGCGGTCCTCGAGCCCGCCCGTGACCGTCCGACGCACCGCCCTTCTGGTCCGCTTCCTCGGCCGCTGCCGGCAGCCCGGGCAGGCCGCGCAGGACCGCCTGCCCGGGCTGCCGGCACGGTCCGAGTTCGGCGCGTGGCCGCCAGGGCCTGCCTTCAGGGCCGGGGCACAGGGTCCTGCCGTCCGAGGGCGGGCCACCGCCGGCGTCGGTGATCAGTCCGCCGCGCAGGTCGGCACCGCGCGTCCTGCGTGCCGAGGAGGCCGGCGCCGCGGACTGTATGTGCGCTGGTTCCGCGGCCCGGAACGGGACCTGCCGGACGGGACCGGCAAAGACGACCTGACCGGTGTGAGACCGCCGGGGTCGTCGGCACGTCCTGTGGATGTCGAGGCCCGGTGGGGAGGGCGACCGGTGCGTGTCCGGGTCGCCCGGCTGTACGACTACTGCCGCCTCCCGCGGCTCGAGGATCCCCGCACGCGGCCATGGCTATGGGAGCCCGCGGACCGCGACGGGGACGTCCAGGGGATGTCGTTCGGATGTCGCCGGGGTCGCGCGGTCGGTCCTGTCGCAAGGCGCCGTTCCCCATAGCCGGCCCGATGCGAAAGACACCTCTTGACGCCTTGAGCATGCCCCAGGTCAACGGCGGGGGTGAGGAAGGCCGGACCGTGGCGGGGAGCCCGGCCGACAGCGAAACGACAGCCGTGTTTTACGCCCGCCCGACCGTCGGCACGACAGCATCGGGGCACGGTCTGAACAGCACGTGCATCGGGGCCGTACCTCTCGGTAGATCATCACGCATCCACCCCGGAAGGGAACCCCAGCATGACCAGCGCATCGTTTCACCCCGCGGCGGGCCCGGCCCGTCGTACCGTCGTGGCGGCGGCCGGAGCGGCGGGGCTCGCCGCCGCGCTGACCGCGTGCGGAGGCTCGGACGACGACGCGTCGAGCGACACCGGCGCCGCTCCCTCGGCTCCCACGTCCGAATCGGCGGGCGACGGCGGTTCGGGCGGCGGCGAGAACGCCGGTGCCGGAGTCGCGCTGGCGGCGACCGCAGACATCCCCGAGGGCGGCGGTAAGGTCTTCGCCGACCAGAAGGTGGTGGTCACCCAGCCCGCGGCGGGCGAGTTCAAGGCGTTCTCCGCCACCTGCACCCACCAGGGATGCGCCGTGAAGGGCGTGTCCGACGGCGTCATCAACTGCCCCTGCCACAACAGCAACTTCTCGATCACCGACGGCAGTGTGCGGAGCGGCCCGGCGCCCAAGCCGCTGCCCGCCGTGCCGATCACGGTCGACGGGGACTCGATCCGGTTGGCCGGATGACGGTGCCCCAGCGCCGGGGCCGGAAGATCATGATGACGCCCGGCGAACTGGACGCATTCCTCACCACCCAGCGCACCTGCCGGGTCGCCACGGTCTCGGCCGACGGCGCACCGCACGTGAGCACGCTCTGGTTCGCCTGGGACGGCTCCTCGGTGTGGCTGTACTCGGTCGTGCGCAGCCGGCGCTGGACGGACCTGCGGCGCGAACCCCGGGTGGCGATCGTGGTGGACACCGGCGAGGAGTACGACGAGCTGCGGGGCGCGGAGCTGTCCGGCCGGGTGGAGTTCGTGGGCGAGGCGCCGCGCACCGGCGAGTTGTACGCCGAACTCGACCTCCCGGAGACGCTGTTCGCCCGGAAGAACTTCGGCCTGGAGGAGATGCCGCACGACGGCCGGCACGCCTGGCTGCGGCTCACGCCCGAGAAGGTCGTCTCCTGGGACTTCCGCAAGCTCGCGTCACTGTGATCGGCTCAGCCCGGCCTACCCCACCTCCCCCGCTGCCGCCCGCAGCGCCTCCACCGCCGCCCGGATCGACGGGCGGCGGTCGGCGTCCGCGCGCCAGACGACGTACACGTGCCGGCGCGCCCGCTGTCTGAGCGGCGCGGTGACGACCCCGTCGGGCATCGGATGGCGCCCGAGCAGCGGCGCGATGCACACGCCGAGCCCCGCGGCCACCAGGCCGAGCTGGGTGTGGGTCTCGGCGGCGCGGTGGCCGATGATCGGCTCGATCCCCTTCGAGCGCAGCGTGAACATCAGCCACTCGTGGCAGAACTCGCCCTCGCCCCACGTGATCCACTCGTCCTCGGCGAACTCGGCGAGGTCCACCTCGTCCCGGCCCGCGAGCCGGTGTCCGACCGGCAGGGCCACGTCGGCGGGGTCGTCCAGGAGCGGCGCCTTGACCAGGCCGTCGGGCAGCGGCATCGGCTTGTTGTACCAGTCGAGCACGACGGCCAGGTCGAGGTCGCCGCGCACCACGCCGTTGACGCCGCGTTCCGGCTCCAGCTCGCAGGAGCGGATGCGCAGTGCGCAGTGCTCGGCGCGCAGGGCGGCCAGCGCGGCGGGGAAGAGTCCGCGGGCGGCCGTCGGAAACGCCGACAGCCTCAGCTCGCCCGCCACCTGCCCGCGCTGCGCCTCCAGGTCGGCCTGGGCGAGTTCGACCTGGGAGAGGATGCGGGCCGCGTGCTCGGCGAGCAGTCGGCCGGCGTCCGTGAGCCGCACGCCCCGCCCGTTCTTGGCCAGTAGTCGCTGGCCTGCCTCCCGCTCCAGCTTGGCCATCTGCTGGGAGACGGCCGACGTGGTGATGTGCAGGCCGGCGGCGGCGCCGCTCACCGATCCGTGCCGGGCCAGGGCGTCGAGGGTGCGCAGGCGCTCAAGGTTCAACATATAAGAGATGCTACGAGATACTCCGTGCAAAATCTCGATTGTGCTACGAGGATGGCTGCCTCATCGTTGCCTGCATGAGCAGCAGCGTCACGTCCTCCCCCGCAGTCCGCCGCGCCTTCGACTGGCGGCTGCGCTTCGGCCTCCTCTCCCTCGTCTGGGGTTTCAGCTTCCTCTTCATGAAGGTGGGGACGGAGAGTTTCGCCCCGTTCCAGGTCACGCTGGGGCGGCTGGTGTTCGGGACCGCGGTGGTCGCCGTGGCGATGGCGGTGAAGCGGGAGCGACTGCCGCGCGGGGCGTGGACCTGGGTGCATCTGGCCGTCGCCGGGTTCCTGCTCAACGCACTCCCGTTCTCCCTGTTCGCCTTCTCGGAGCTGACGATCCCGTCGTCGCTCGCGGGCATCTGCAACGCGACCTCACCCCTGTGGGGCATGGCCCTGTCACTGGTCGCCCTCTCCGAGGACCGGCCCACGCGGCGGCGGGTGGCCGGCCTCGGCATCGGCTTCCTCGGTGTCCTGACGGTGCTGGGTGTCTGGCAGGGCTTCCACGGCCTGGACGTCACGGGCACGGCGCTGGCCCTGCTGGCCTCGCTCAGCTATCCGGCCGGCTGGATCTACGTCCGCCGCACACTGGCCGGCTCCAGCCACTCGCACCTCTCGCTGACCGGCGCCCAGTTGGGGCTCGCCACGCTGCAACTGGCCGTCGTGACGCCGCTCTTCACCTCGATGCCGACCGGTTTCCCGGTCGTGCCCCTGCTGGCGGTCGCGGCGCTGGGCACTCTCGGCACCGGACTCGCCTTCCTGATCCAGTACGACCTGGTGGCCGAGGTCGGCCCCACGACGGCCCAGATGGTCACGTACTTCACCCCGGTCATCGCCACCGCCGCGGGCGTCGCGCTGCTCGGCGAGTCGCTGACCTGGTCGACGCCGGTCGGCGCGGTGATCGTCCTCGCGGGTGCGGCGCTGACCCAGTCCCGGCCCGGGGCGGCCGGGGACACCGCCGCGGAGCCGACCCGTCGGGCAGCGGAGCGCGAGCAGGCCACGGCGTAGGCGGGCCCACGCGTCAGACGTAGTTCCGGTGCGACCCCGCCCCCGTCCCGACCGCAGCCGCGACCGCGTCCGCCAGCGGGCCGGTGTCCTGGTCGGTCAGCGCAGAGACGGTGATCCGGATGCCGGGCGGGGCGCTCACGCGGAATCGGGCACCGGGCGCCACGGCCCACCCGGCGTGCAGCAGCCGAGCGACGGCGCCGGTCTCGTCCGGCACGGGGATCCACACGTTCATGCCGCTGCGCCCGTGGGCGGCGATCCCGCGTTCCGCGAGGGCGCCGAGCAGCACGTCGCGGCGCCGCCCGTACGCGGCCGCCACCGCGTGGGCGTCCACGGAGCCGTCGGCCCACAGCCTGGCCACGGCCCGCTGGGTGACGCGGCTGACCCAGCCGGGGCCCAGCCGCTGCCGCCCGCGAACCCGGTCGAGCGTGAGGACGTCCCCGGTGAGCACGGCGAGCCGGAGGTCGGGTCCGTACGCCTTGGCGGCCGAGCGGACGAAGGCCCAGTGGTGCGTCGTACCGGCGAGGGGGTGCAGGGGCAGGTCGACGATGCGGTGGCCGTGGTCGTCCTCGATCAGCAGCGTCTCCGGGTGGGCGCGCAGCACTGACCGCAGGGCACGCGCGCGCGTGGCGCTCACCGCGGCGCCGGTCGGGTTCTGCGCGCGGTCCGTGACGACCAGGGCGCGGGCGCCTGCCGCGAGGACCCGGCGTACGTCGTCGGGCAGCGGCCCCTCGTCGTCCACGCCGACGGCGACCGTGCGCAGGCCGAGGGCGGGGACGAGATCGAGGAGGCTGCCCCAGCCCGGGTCCTCGACGGCGACGGCGTCGCCCGGCCTGAGGTGGGTCGCGAGCACCCGTTCCATGGCGTCCAGGGAGCCGGACGTGACGGCCACGGGCCCGTCCGGCACGCCGTCGGCGTCGAGTTCGGCCCGTGCGAGGCGCGCCAGCTCCGGCTCCACGGGCGCGTGCCCGTACAGCACGGGCTCCCGGTCGCCCTGTGCGGCCGCCGCGGCGAACACCGGTCCCAGCACGGGCAGCAGCGCCGGGTCCGGATTGCCGGCGGACACGTCGCGCACGCCCTGCGGCACCTCGACCCGGATGAACTCGCGCCCCGTGGTGGCCGGTTTCGAACGCACCCGGCTGCCCCGGCGCCCGGCCGTCTCGATGACCCCGCGCTCACGCAGCGTGCGGTAGGCGGCGGCCACGGTGTTCGGGTTCACCCCGAGCCGCTGCGCCAACTCCCGCATCGGCGGCAGCGCCTGTCCCGGCTCCAGCTCTCCCGAGGCCACCGCACGCTCGACGCTCGCGGAGATCTCCGCTGCGCCCCGCCCTGTGATCCGATACTCTCCTAGCACAAAGCCAATTATGCACTAGTGCAATGGAGAACGCCATGCAGGCGACCACGCAGACGCAGCCGCCGTCGCAGCCCGCCACCACGTACCCGCCCACCGACCGCACCGTCCCCACCCGCTCCCCCGACCGGGCCTCCTACGACAAGGAGTTGGTGCACTCGATACTCGACGAGGGTTACGTCTGCCATCTCGGCTTCGTCCGCGACGGCTCCCCAGTGGTGCTGCCGACGCTCTACGGCCGGATCGGCGAGCGGCTCTACGTGCACGGGTCGACGGGCTCCCGCCCGCTGCGGATGACCGGCGCGGCCGACCCGGGCCTGCCGGTGTGCCTGACGGTGACGCACGTGGACGCGCTGGTGCTGGCCCGCTCCGCCTTCCACCACTCGATCAACTACCGGTCGGTGGTGGTGCACGGCACCGCGTACGACGTGACGGACCCGGAGGAGAAGCGCACGGCCCTGGACGCCCTGGTCGACCATGTCGTCCCCGGCCGCTCCGCCGACTCCCGGCCGGCCGACAAGAAGGAACTGGCCGCCACCGCCGTGATCCGCCTCGACCTGGACGAGGTCTCCGCCAAGCTGCGCACCGGCGGCGTGAACGACGAGCCCGAGGACCTCGCCCTCCCGCACTGGGCCGGCCTCGTCCCGCTTCGCAAGGGGTACGACGCCCCGGTCGCCGACCCGGGCCTGGACGCCGGCACGGAGCTGCCCGACTACCTTTCGGCGCCGTGATGCTGGTCCATCCCTGGGACGCGCCGCAGGACGACGCCGAGTGGCGGCGGTGGCTGTCCGTCCACGACTTCGGCCACCTCGCCGTGAACGGACCGCCCGGCGAGCCGCCCCACGTCCAGCCCTTGCACTTCGCCTACGACGCCGGGCGGGGCGAGTACGGGGAGGTGGTCACGCACCTCGCGCGGCCCAATCCGCTGTGGCCCGCGCTGGAGGCGGACCCCGTCGTCCTGCTGAGCGTGGTCGACGACTACGTGTACGTCCCCGGCCCCTGGCAGGCCGACCCGGACGGCCCGCCCGAGCACGGCGTGCCGACCAGCTTCTACGCGGCCGTCCAGCTCCGCTGCCACGCCCGTGTCGTGGACGACCAGGCCGAGAAGGCCGGCCTGCTCGACCGGCAGGTCGGCCACTTCCAGCCGGAGGGCGGCTCCGCACCGGCCGCGGCGGGCGAGGCACCGTACGGCAGGCTGCTGTCCGGCATCCGCGGGCTGCGGCTGGAGGTGACCGGTGTGCGGGCGAAATTCAAGTACGCCGGCAAGCGGTCCGAGGAGGTCCGGGACCGGATCGCGGCCGGGCTCGCCGGGCGGGGCGGTCCCCGTGACGCCGCGGCCCGCGGGCACCTGGTGCGCCGCAGCGGACGCTGAGCGGAGGACGCCCCTCGACGCGGCCGGGAAGGGCCCCCCTTTCGGGAGGCCCCCGCCGTCACGCCGGCGCCGGTCGCGTCCGTGTTCCCCGTGTCTCCGCCACCGCAAGCCCCGCGACCGAGCCGAGCATCAGCAGCGTCCCCGCCAGGGTCGCCGCGGTGATGTGCTCGCCCAGCAGCAGGACGGCCAGCGCCGCCGCGCTGACGGGCTCGAGCAGCATGATCACGGAGACGGTGGCGGACCGGACGACGGCCGCGCCGGCGAAGTAGAGCCCGTAGGCGAGGGCGGTCGGGACCGCGGCGACGTACGCCAGCAGCCACAGCAGCCGCACGGGCTCGGCGGTGTGCGGGACCAGGCCCTCGGCCAGGGCGAGCGGCAGCAGGCACAGGCTGGTGACGGCGAACGCCCCGACGGACGTACTGGCGGCGTCCGTCCCACCGCCGCGCCCCCACCAGCGGGTCAGCAGGGTCATCAGCGAGTACCCGGCCGCGGACAGCAGCGCCAGCAGCACGCCGGGCACACGCACCGTCGTACTTCCGTCGCCCAGAACGAGCACCACGAGCCCGGCGAGCGCCCCGGCCACGGCGGCGGCCCCGCCCCGGCCCAGGTGCTCCCCGAGGGCGACACGCGCGCCGAGCGCGATCAGCACCGGGCCGGCGCCGAGCGTGACGACGGTGGCCACCGCGAGTCCGGTGGACTGCACCGCGGCGAAGTAGGCGGTCTGGAACACCGCGAGGCCCAGTCCGGTGACGACCGCCCGCAGTGTCTTGCGGGCGATCGGCTCGCGTACGGCCGTGCGCACGCGCGGGCGCAGCGGACGGGCGGCGAGCAGCAGGACGAGCCCGGCCGCGCAGCGCCAGAACGACAGGGCGACGGGCCCCATGTCGCTGGCCCGGTAGACCAGCGAGGCGGCGGCACCAGCGGTGCCCCAGGCGACACCGGCGACGATCAGATAGAGGAGGCCACGCCCGACGGGCAGGCCTGAGACGGCATTCGACACGAGTTCTCTCCGCAGACGCGCACAGGGCGCGGAAGTTCGAGGCGTCCCCGGAAGGACCGGGGCGCGGGGACCGCGTCTGCGGGCAGCACCATCCGGCCCGGCGACAACGCGCCGGGCTGATCAGAGGCCCGCCTCAGGCGGCCGGAGGCGGGAGGACGAGTGCGTCGGAATGCATGATCCGCACCTTAGGTCGCCGTTCCCCGGCTGGACAACTCCCTTTCCGGTCCGCCGCTCGCCACCGGGTCCGGCAAGCCCTTCGCCGGCGTCGACGACTGGGCGATGAAGGCGCCCACCAGGACCACCACGCCGCCGATGATCTGCGGGGCGGACAGATGCTCGCCGAGCAGCACCCAGGCCAGGACGGTCGCGATGACCGCTTCGAGACACGCCACCACGCCGGCGACCTGCGGCGAGAGGCGGCGCACGGCCACGATGCCGGTGACATAGGCGAGGACCGTGGCGATGAGCACGATCCAGGCCAGCAGCAGGGCGGCGGCGACGGGTGTGCCGTCCATGGGGACGCTGTGGGTGAGGACGGACCAGTCCATCGACCAGGGGCGGGCGACGACGGTGAGCACGGCGGCCCCGACGAGCAGGCCGTAGGCGATGACGCCGAGCGGGTCGGGCGCCTCGTCGCCGGCGTCGCTGCCCTGGTCGGACAGGACGAAGTAGCCGACCTGGCAGCAGGCGGCGCCGAGCGCGAGGAGCAGTCCGAGGGCGTCGAAGCCCAGTCCCGACCAGACCTCCACGACGCAGGCCAGTCCGCCGACCGCGAGGACCACGCCGAGCGCCGCGGCCCGCGTCACCGGCCGCCGCTGCACGAACCGCACCCAGCCGAGGACCAGCGCGGGCGCCAGGTACTCGACGAGCAGCGCGACACCGACGGGGATGCGGGAGATCGCGGCGAAGTAGCAGGCCTGGACACCGGCCACGGCCAGCAGTCCGAAGCCGGCGAGCAGCCCGGGCCGGCGGCGCAGCAGCGCGCGGTGGCGCACGGCGAGCGGCAGCATGACGAGGGCGGCGCCGGCCACGCGCAGCCAGACCACGTGGAGCGGGTCGAGTCCCGCCTCGATCAGCGGCTTGGCCGCGACCCCGGACCCTCCGAAGGCGACCGCGGACGCGAGCGCCAGGCCGATCCCGGCGCCCCTGCCCCGCCGGCCGCGAGCACTGTCAGACGTATGCACCGGCACATGATGACAGGGGACGACATGACCGTCACCCTCCATGACACCTGTCTCACCGACTGGACGTCGGCCACGACCCCGGGAAGAGCGGGTGACCGCCCCGAGGACAAGCCGGCGATGAGCCGCTGAAAGCCGTCGAGCCGCTGAGGGGCCACCGCACGGCCACCGTCTCAGCCGCTGTCGCGGCCGCCGCTTCAGCCGGTGATGAGCGGGGCGTGCTCAGGGCGTCGGCTCGAAGTGGTTCTCCACGCGGGCGAGCACCGTGCGCGGTTCGACGGCGGCACGGCCGAGCACCTCCACGGCCCGCGCCTGCGGGTCCGTGACGAGGGCGGCGAGCAGGTCGACGCCTGTGGGCCGGTCCGCCCCGCGCCGGACGGCGCGTGCGCGGGCGCCCTCCATGGCGGTGGCGGCCAGCGGCGAGAAGCCGGCTGCCCCGGTCACCACGGGTACGGCGCCGGAATCCTCCACGGTGCTCTGCCAGCGCAGGCCGTAGCCGATGCTGCGCTGCACGAGGTAGCCGAGCAGCCGGGCGACCTGGGGTCCCTCTCCGAGGACGGCGCGGGCCTCGGGGTCGTACTCGATCAGGGAGTGCAGCAGATGGGCCGTGTCGATCTGCCGGTCCCCGTCCCGTACCGCTCTGCGGCGGGCGCCGGTGACCACCGGTGCCAGTTCTTCGCCGAACCGGGCATCGAGGTCGGTGCCGTCCGGGCGCCGGGCGCCTTGCTCGCCGGCCGACTGCCGGGGGATACAGGGTTGCACATCTCCTAGCTCATCAGCCTCCCGGGAGCGGGTCATCCCCGACGGGAAGCATTCTCGCGTCCCACGCAGAGTGGACGCGGTGGGCCGGAATCTCCTCCTTACGGATGAGATCAAGCCGTTTCGCCCTGCCGGGCGCGCGCCGCCTTGCCGTGCGCTCACCGGGGCAACCGAAGCGTGCCTTCGCTGGTGCGACAGGGGCATGAGAAGCAGGTGCTGGCTGGTGGCCCTGCCGGCGGTCGACGGCAGGCAGTACGTGTACCGGGTGCACGCCCCGGCCGAGGCGCTGCTCGCCGACCTGTTCCGGGAGGCGTGGCACTGCCATGACGAGAGCTCCTTCCCGCGCGTGGGATGGCTTCGACCCGGCGGTGATACGGCGGGTCGACTGAGCGCGCCCACACGCGACGGTGCCCCGCGGATCGCTCCGCGGGGCACCTCGCGAGGGCGGCCGCACACCTGCCGGCGACGGCCGTACCGGGTCAGTCCTCGTCGGCGAGGATCAGGTACAGCTTCTTGCGGGCGTCGCCGATGACGGCGAGCGCCTTCTCCCGCTGCTCCTTGCTGCCGGTCTTCCAGACCTGGCCGAAGGCCTCCATCAGCCCGAAGCCGGCCTGCCTGATGTCGTTCAGGGCCTCCCAGTCGACGCCCCGCGAGGCCTCTTCCCAGGGAGCGTCCGGGCCTTCCTCGGCCGCGGCGCGGCCCGCCTCGGTGAGCGCGAAGAGCTTCTTGCCGCCCTCGCTCTCACTGACGATCAGGCCCTCGTCCTCCAGCAACTGGAGGGTGGGGTACACCGAGCCGGGGCTGGGCTTCCACGCCCCGCCGCTGCGCTCGGCGATCTCCTGGATCATCTCGTAGCCGTGCATCGACCGGTCCTTCAGGAGGGCCAGGATCGACGCCCGTACGTCACCGCGCCGCGCCCTTCCCCTGGGACCGCCGCGTCCGCGGCCACCCCAGGGCCCTCCGTGGCCGAATCCGGGCCCGAAGGGGCCACCGGGACCGCCACCGGGACCGCCCGGCCCGAACGGGCCGAAGGCCGCACGCCGACCGTCGAAGCCGCCGTGGCCGAAGGGGCCGCCCTCGCCGCCGCGTCCACCGTGTCCGCCGTGTCCACGCTCGTATCCGTGGTTACGCATCGCCATCACTCCACTCAGTCGTTGATCAGTCGCGATGCTTCAACGATATATCGGAACGTATCGACTGGCAAGCCTCCTCCGACAGGCCCGAGGGACCGCCCACTCCGCCCGCCCGGAAAGCGGTCCAGTACTCACCGATTGGCCTTGGTCCGCGGCTTCGCGCGGCGTCTAGCGTCGGGACATGCGCATCCGAATCGTCGACGCCTTCACCGACCGGCCCTTCGCCGGCAACCCCGCCGGGGTGCTGCTCCTCGACGCCTTCCCGGACGACGACCGGCTCCAGCGGGTCGCCCTGGAGGTCAACCACGCGGAGACCGCGTTCGCCCACCGCCTGCCCGAGGGCGGCGAGGCCGACTGGGCGCTGCGCTGGTTCACACCGGCCACCGAGGTCGCGATGTGCGGCCACGCGACACTCGCCACGGCCCACGTCCTGCACACCACCGGCAGCCACGAGGGCGCGGTGCGGTTCGCCACCCGCAGTGGCGTCCTCGTCGCGACGCCCCGCGAGGACGGCTCGATCACCCTGGACTTCCCGACTGCGCCACTCACCCCCGTCGAGGCCCCGAAGGGCGTCGCCGAGTCACTGGGGGCGGAGCCCCTCACGGTCCTCGACACGGGGCCGGACATCGGGGACCTGCTCGTCGAGGTCGCCGACGAGAAGACGGTCCGCGGCCTCGCCCCGGACCACAAGGCGCTCGCCGCGCACTCCCGACGCGGCATCATCGCCACCGCACGCGCGGAGGACCCCGCCCGTGGCTACGACTACGTCTCCCGGTGCTTCTTCCCGAACGTCGGCATCGACGAGGACCCGGTCACCGGAAGCGCGCACACGGCCCTCGCGCCGTTCTGGTCCGAGCGCCTCGGCCGCCCCGGCCTCACCGGGCTGCAGGCCTCGCCCCGCTCCGGCCGAGTCCGCACGGAGCTGCGCGGCGAGCGCACGCTGCTGAGCGGACACGCGGTGACGGTGATCGAGGGCGAGCTGCTGGCCTAGCTGTACTGCCCAGGCAGGCTGGCGGGGACGTGACGAGAGGCTGCCGCGCCGTCCGCTCCCCCGTCACGCCGTCGGCAGCCAGTCCACCTTCCCGGCCAGCAGCGCGTAGCCCACGAAGGCCCCGATGTCGAGCAGCGAGTGCGCCACCACCAGCGGGCCCACCCGCCCCCAGCGGCGGTACAGGTACACGAACACGACGCCCATCACCATGTTGCCGATGAAGCCGCCGATGCCCTGGTAGAGGTGGTAGGACCCGCGCAGTACCGAACTGGCCGCCAGGGACGCCCGGGGGCTCCAGCCGAGCTGGTCGAGCCGGCGCAGCAGGTAGCCGACGACGATGACCTCCTCCAGGACGGAGTTCTGCACCGCCGAGAGGATCAGCACGGGGTACTTCCACCACACCTCGGGCAGCGCCTCGGGCACCACGGTGAGGTTGAAGCCGAGGCCCCGGGCGGCCAGGTAGAAGGCGATGCCGGTGCTGCCGATGACGGCGGCGACGACGGCCCCGCGGCCGAGGTCCGGCCACGGACGGGTGCGGTCGAAGCCGAGGGTGCGCAGGCCGCGCCCCTCCCGCAGCAGGAAGTGCGCGACGAGGGCGACGGGAACGAGCGCCGTGGTGATCCCGAAGAGCTGCCAGGCCAGGTCCAGCCAGGGGCGGCCGGGCGCGGCGGAGGCGTTGAGGGTGGCCGCCTGGTCCTTGAGCCCGCCGGGCCGGGTGACCGAGCCGATGAAGCTGATGAGGGCGGACACGCCGCTGGCACCGAGCGACAGTGCGAGGACGAGCAGCGTCTCGTCACGCAGGACCCGTCGCGAGAGCCGCTCATGGGGAGCCGGCCCCCCGTCAACCGGCTTCTGAGGGAACGAATCGTCCACCGGGCCCGCCTCCGCCATGCACGCCTGCCTCCACCTGGGACGTCACAGCTTGCCCGATCAGTATGGGGCGACGCACGGCGGGGGCGGCCTCGGTGGCACCGGTGGCCTCCGGCGGCCCCGGTGCCCTGCGGGCCTTGGGGCCCTCCGGGCGCACCCGGCCCTCCCCGGCCCCGCGTGCTCCGGGCGTCTCAGCCCAGCGGCGCCGGCTCCGGCAGGCCCACCGGCCACCGGTGCACGGGGTCGCCCTCGCGCATGAGCTCGACGTAGCGGCGGGTCGTGGCGGCCAGCGCGGCCTCCCGGGACAGGCCGGCCTCCAGCGCCCGGTGGAACGTGGCCGCCTGCCAGGAGGCACCGTTCACCCGGCGCCGGCACCGCTCGTCGATCACGCCGAGGTACAGGTCCCGGTCGGCGGGCTCCACGCCCCACGCGTCCAGCCCGGCCTCGGCGAGCGGCAGCAGTTCGTCGCGTACGAGGACGGCGGCGTCGACCTCGGTGGTGCCGCCCAGCCGGCCGCGCCGGGGCCACTCGAAGCGGGCATCGATGCCGTGGCGGCACGCCGCCTCGAAGTTGGCGGCGGCGGCGGCGAACGGCAGCCGGGTCCACAGCGGCCTCGGCTCCTCGGCAAGCGCGCGGACGACGCCGTAGTAGAAGGCCGCGTTGGCGATGACGTCGGTGACGGTGGGGCCGGCCGGCAGGACGCGGTTCTCCACGCGCAGGTGCGGGACGCCGTCGGCGATGTCGTACACCGGGCGGTTCCAGCGATAGACGGTGCCGTTGTGCAGGACGAGTTCGGAGAGCGAGGGCACGCCGCCCGCGTCCAGCACGTCCAGCGGGTCCTCCGCGTCGCAGATCGGCAGCAGCGCCGGGAAATAGCGCCGGTTCTCCTCGAACAGGTCGTAGGCCGAGGTCACCCACCGCTCACCGAACCAGGTGCGCGGCCGCACGCCCTGGGCCTGGAGCTCGGGCGGGCGGGTGTCGGTGGACTGCTGGAACAGCGGGGGCCGCGACTCGCGCCACAGCTCCCGGCCGAAGAGGAAGGGCGCGTTGGCGCCTACGGCGATCTGCGCGGCGGTCACCGCCTGGGCCGCGTTCCACACGGCCGCGAAGCGGTCCGGAGTGACCTGGAGGTGCAACTGCACCGAGGTGCAGGCGGCCTCCGGGGCGATGGACTTCGAGGTGCAGGTCAAACGCTCGACGCCCTCGATGTCCAGGGTGAAGTCCTCACCGCGGGCGGCCACGATCTGCTCGTTGAGGAGTGCGTAGCGGTCGACGGCGGAGAGATTCGAGGAGACCAGGTCGTCCCGGTCCAGCGTCGGCAGAATACCGATCATCGCGATTCCGGCGTCGACCTCGCCCGCCTTGCGGTCCGCATATGCCAGGGACGTACGGATCTCCTCGGCGAGACGGTCGAAAACCCGGCCGCCCAGCCGATGTGGAGCGATGTTGACCTCCAGGTTGAACATGGCGAGTTCTGTTTGGAAGTCGCGGCTCGCGATGCGCTCCAGGACTTGCGCATTCAACATTTTCGGCATCCCGTCGGCACCGACGAGATTCAATTCGATCTCCAGCCCCATCAGGTTCTTCGGACGGTCGAACCGCTTCTCCGCCAGAAGTCGCTCCAGCCCCGTCAGGCACCGCTGGAGCTTCTCGCGGTAGCGCTGGCGATCGGACAGGTCGAACTGACCTGCCACGACCTTCTCCCCCATGGAAGAGTCCCTTCTCGGAGCGGTGAGTCGGAGATCCGGCCGCCGGGGGCCGGTCAGGTGGGATGATGCCCAGCCGAAGCGATCGATAACGTCCCCGCACCGGCCCGGCAGCCGCTACGCTGTGCCGATGTGACCGGCGGCACATTCACTGGGCATGACACGTCGAGCAGTTTCCCGGCCGGGAAGTCGTGAAAAACGCCGACGCCAATTGGCCGACCGCTCGGTGCGCATTCCCCGAGGTCACCGTCGCCCACACGGCGAGAAATCCGGAGGATTCCCGCATATCGACGGCCGAATGCAACCTTGTACTGGTTGCCGGAATCCGCTAGTTGAAACACAGTCTGAACACATGTCGTATAAACTCCGCAGACAAGGTAGCTGACCGGCGCCCACGGTCGATGGATCGTGCCGTCGAGCTGACGCGCGGCAGGCCTCACCGCCTTCCCGGTTCCGGACCCCGGCCGCTGCCTCTCCAGCCCCGCGAGCTGACAGCGTCGTCCGCCCCGCTCCGCCCTCGCGCCACCGTGCCTTCGAATGAGAGGCGACCCATCATGCCCCTGCATGTCCCCCCGGCTCCCGCGCCCGCCCTGCGCTCCGTTCTCACCGCACTCTCGTCTCCCACCGCGGTCCGTGAGGCCCGGACCCCCGCCCTGCTCGGCGCCCAGGGGCCCGGCACGCCCGAACTGCCGCTTCCCGTGCACGTCCTGGACCGGATCACGGCGGAGGGAGTGGCGGTGACGCGGCTGACCGGGTGGCGCTTCCTCATCCGCTGCGGCGACCGCGCGGTGGCGGCGGCGGAGACCCGGCTGACCCCCGACGGATGGGCGTTCTCGCACTTCTTCGAGGGCCCTTACGTCGCCTCGACCGAGCGCGCCCTGCGCCAGGCCGAGTCGATGCCGCAGGCCTACCAGCCGCGTCTGCTGTCGGTTCCCGGGCTCTACATGCTCACGCTGTGGCTGCACGGCGACGGCACCGCGGACGCCGCCGCCGGACACCCCGCGGCCACCGACCTGCTGGTGCCGCTGGCGCCGGCCCCTCCCGGCATCGCGGCCCACCGGCCGCACCGGGTCGCCGATCTGCTGCCGGTCCTCACCCTCCGGGTGACTCCGACACGACTGCTGCGCTCCCCGGCCTGACCGCCCCTCCCGCCGGCCGCCCCCCGACCCTGGCGGACTAGCCCCATAGGGCCATGTCGAACCACCCGAAGTGACAGTGCAGTTGAGCTGAACCGTCCGGGCGGGTGATGCGTCACAACCTGTGAGAAGCGGTGCTGCGAAATACCTGCGGATCGAGGCCCGTGGGGCAACACTGGGTTCGGACCGACTTACACAACGGGGGGCGGCCATGAACGACGCTTCACGCCGCGGGACAGACAAGACAGCGACCTCACCCGAATCGACAGACCGAGAGACCCCACTCATGTGCCAGCACCAGCCACCGTGCCCTTCAGCCGACTCCGCCGACCGGGAATCCGCCCGCCTCGTGGCGCACCACCCGGAGCAGGGTTGGAGCCTGCTGTGCAACGGCGTCGTCCTCTTCGAGGACACCGGTGAGCTCCTGCCGGACGGCCAGATCATCGCCCCGCACCGTCCTGTCGGTGCGGGCCTGATGACCGCCGCCTGAGCACAGGCCGGGCGGTGCGACCCCAGTCCGCCCGGTGATCCACGGGGCCGGCCCGCAGGCGACGTCTGCGAACCGGCCCCGACGCGTGTCCGGGGCCGGTCACCCCACGTGGTCCTCCGTGCCTTCGCGGTCACGGTGGCCCCCCCCCTTCCCGGCCCGGAACGCCTTCACCCGAAGGCCCGCTTTCCGGAAGACTCCTGGAAGTCTCACGGTGTGGTGGACGGAGGCGGGGGAAGTGGCAGCAGACGAGGCCGGTGCCCGGGCGGCTCCCGGCAGCCGGAGCAGAGTCACGGTCACGGGCCACCCGGTCGAGCGGTCCGGCATCCCCGCCGACGCGGTGACCTCCTCCGGCTCGGGGCTGCCGAGCGGCCCTCGGGCGTCTCGTCGACCAGTGAGGAGAGCTGGGCCGCGTCCGCCACCTGGTCCTCCGTCCTACCGCGCACCGGCACGAACTCGGCCGCCTGCCGGTTGCCGAGCGTGATGGTGCCGGTCTTGTCCAGCAGCAGCGTGGAGACGTCACCGGCGGCCTCGACGGCACGGCCCGACATGGCGAGCACGTTGCGCCGGACCAGACGGTCCATGCCCGCGATGCCGATCGCGGAGAGCAGGGCGCCGATCGTGGTCGGGATCAGGCAGACCAGCAGCGCCACCAGGACGACCATCGTCAGTTCGGTGCCCACGTAGTCGGCGAACGGCGGCAGCCTGGCGCAGGCCGGCAGCGAGGACGATGGTCAGCGAGGCCAGCAGGACGTTCAGCGCGATCTCGTTCGGCGTTTTCTGCCGTGCCGCGCCCTCGACGCCCTCGACGCCCTCGACGCCCTCGACGCCCTCGACGCCCTCGACCAGGTTGATCATCCGGTCGATGAAGGTCTCGCCCGGCTCGGTGGTGATCCGGACGACGATGCGGTCGGAGAGCACTCTCGTCCCGCCGGTGACGGCGCTGCGGTCACCGCCCGACTCTCGGATGACGGGCGCCGACTCGCCGGTGATGGCCGACTCGTCGACCGACGCGACACCCTCGGCCACGTCGCCGTCGCCGGGGATGACGTCCCCGACCCCGCAGACCACCAGGTCGCCTGACGCTATATCGCGTTATACCCAACGGCCAACCCCGCGTCCACCGTTCACCGGCCGCGCCCTATCGTGACCGGCATGCAGTCCTACACCATCGGCCAAGCGGCGCGGCTGCTCGGCGTCAGCCCGGACACCGCCCGCCGCTGGGCCGACGCGGGCCGGCTCACCACCCACCGCGACGAGGGCGGACGGCGGCTCGTCGACGGACGGGGCCTGGCCGCGTTCTCGGTCGAACTCGCCCGCTCCGGCGGCGCCGACGAGGAGACGCCGTACACCTCGGCCCGCAACGCGTTCCCCGGCATCGTCACCGCGATCAAACTCGGCGACGTCGCCGCCCAGGTCGAGATCCAGGCCGGCCCGCACCGGCTCGTCTCCCTGCTGACCCGTGAGGCGGTTGAGGAGCTCGGCCTGGAGGTCGGCATGGAGGCCACCGCCCGCGTGAAGTCGACGAACGTGCATATCGACACGGCGTGACCGCCGCACCGCGTCCGTGCGGACGCACATGCAAGCCACTGAACCAGTCAAGCTCGCTCATGCGATGAGACAGGAGACTTACTCCTGGCAGATGCGGAAGTATCATCGGCGAACGGAGAGCCCGCCGTGCGCCCGGTCACCGGGCCCGTCGGACTCCTGCCAGCAGGACGCCGAGGGAGTGGCCCGTGATGACCCGTTCCGTGTGCAGGACCCGCCGCATCCGCCGGAGTCTGCGGGTGAGCGGCGCGGGGGCCGCCACGCTGCTGGCCCTGAGCGCCTGCTCGTCGTCCACCGGCTCGCAAGAGGAATCGGGCTCCGCCGGTTCCTCCTCGGAGGTCTCCGGCCAGGTCACCGTCTTCGCCGCCGCCTCGCTCGAGGAGAGTTTCACAGCGCTCGGCGAGGAGTTCGAGAAGCGGCACCCGGGCACCGGGGTCACCTTCAGCTTCGGCGGCAGCGACGCCCTGGCCGCGGGCATCACCAGCGGCGCCCCGGCGGACGTCTTCGCCTCCGCCAGCCCCAAGACGATGGCCACGGTCACCGACGCCGGGGCGACGGCCGGCGAACCGTCCACCTTCGTCCGCAACCAACTGGAGATCGCCACCCTGCCGGGCAATCCCGAGGGGATCTCCTCCCTGGAGGACCTCACCTCATCCAGCCTCAAGGTCGTGCTGTGCGACAAGACCGTGCCGTGCGGCACCGCGGCGCAGAGGGCTCTGAAGGCCGGCGGCCTCGAACTCACCCCGGTCTCCTACGAGCAGGACGTCAAGGCCGCCCTGACGAAGGTGGAGCTGAACGAGGCCGACGCCGCCGTCGTCTACCGGACCGACGTGAAGGCGGCCGGTGACAAGGTGACGGGCGTGGACTTCCCCGAGGCCGCCGAGGCCGTCAACGACTACCCGATCGCCGTCCTCAAGGACGCGCCCAACGCCAGCGCGGCGAAGGCCTTCGTCGCGCTGGTGAAATCGGCCGAGGGGCAGCGCGTGCTGACTGACGACGGGTTCCGCACGCCATGAGGAAGCCCGACGCCATGAGGAAGCCCGACGTCATGAGGAGGCCGCACGCCGCGAGGACCGGCGCCCGCATGGTTCCGGTCCCCCTGCTGGTCCCCGCCCTCGTCGGTCTGGCGTTCCTGCTGCTGCCCCTGATCGCCCTGCTGGTGCGGGCCCCCTGGCGCAGCCTCCCGGACCAACTGACCAGCCCCGAGGTGTGGGAGGCCCTGCGGCTGTCGCTGGTGTGCGCCACGTCGGCGACCGCGCTCAGCCTCGTCGTCGGCGTGCCGCTGGCCTGGCTGCTGGCCCGCACGGAGTTCCCCGGCCGCGGCGTCGTCCGCGCGCTGGTGACACTGCCGCTCGTGCTCCCCCCGGTGGTGGGCGGCGTGGCACTCCTGCTGGCCTTCGGGCGCAACGGCGTCATCGGGCAGTGGCTGGACGCGTGGTTCGGGATCACACTGCCGTTCACGACGACGGGCGTCATCCTCGCGGAGACGTTCGTGGCCATGCCCTTCCTGGTCATCAGCGTGGAGGGCACCCTGCGTGCGGCCGACCCGCGCTTCGAGGAGGCCGCCACGACGCTGGGCGCCTCCCGCTTCACCGCGTTCCGCCGGGTCACCCTGCCGCTGATCGCGCCCGGCATCGCGGCGGGTGCCGTCCTGGCGTGGGCACGGGCGCTGGGCGAGTTCGGCGCGACGATCACGTTCGCGGGCAACTTCCCGGGGCGGACCCAGACCATGCCCTTGGCGGTCTACCTCGCCCTGCAGAACGACCCGGCGGCGGCGATCGCCCTCAGCCTGGTGCTGCTGGCCGTCTCCATCGCCGTACTGGCCGGTCTCCGGGACCGCTGGGTGAGGGCATCGTGACCGGCTGGACGAGGGCATGGCGACCACTGGGACGGAGTCTTCGTGCCGGACCGGGCGAGGGCAACGCGACCAGGCGGACGAGGGCGCTCCATGACGGACCGGACAAGGACACCACGACCAGGGGGACCAGGGCGCCTCACGACGGACCCGACGGGGCGTCCGGACCGCCGGACCAGGCACCCGGCCCGCCGGACGAGGACGGCATGACCGGCACCGACGAACCGGCCTCGGCCATGGACACCACGGACGGCCACGCGCCCGACGGCGGCCTCGACGCGCGGCTCGTCGTGGACCGCGGCACCTTCCGGCTGGACGTCGCGCTGACCGCCGCTCCCGGCGACGTCGTCGCCCTCCTCGGCCCCAACGGCGCCGGCAAGACGACCGCCCTGCGCGCGCTCGCCGGCCTGGAACCGCTGGCGGACGGCCGTCTGCGCCTCGACGGCACCGCGCTGGACCGTACGCCGCCCGAGTCCCGCCCGGTCGGCGTCGTCTTCCAGGACTACCTGCTCTTCCCGCACCTGACCGCGCTCGACAACGTGGCCTTCGGCCCGCGCTGCCGGGGTGCGGGCAAGGCGGAGGCCCGGGCGCGAGCGACCGCGTGGCTGGACCGCATGGGTCTCGCCGCCCACGCGGGCGCCAAGCCGCGCCGCCTCTCCGGCGGCCAGGCCCAGCGTGTCGCCCTCGCCCGCGCCCTGGCCACCAACCCCCGGCTGCTCCTGCTGGACGAGCCCCTCGCCGCGCTGGACGCGCGGACGCGGCTGGAGGTGCGGGCGCAGCTCCGTCGCCACCTGGCCGAGTTCGAGGCCGTGGCCGTACTGGTCACGCACGACCCACTCGACGCCATGGTGCTGGCCGACCGGCTGGTGGTGGTCGAGGACGGCAGGGTCGTCCAGGAGGGCGGCCCAGCCGACATCGCCCGCCGGCCGCGTACGGACTACATCGCGCGGTTGGTCGGCCTGAACCTCTACCGCGGCCGGGCCGACGGCCACACCGTGCGGCTCGACGCCGGTCCCCCCGTCACCACCACCGAGGACCTGTCCGGCCCGGTCTTCGTGGCCTTCCCGCCGGGCGCCGTGACCCTGTACGGGGAACGCCCCACCGGCTCCAGCGCCCGCAACCTGTGGCATTGCGAGGTCGCGGGCCTGGAGACCCACGGCGACCAGATCCGCGTCGACCTCACCGGCGAACTCCCGCTCGCCGCCGACCTCACCACGGTCGCGGCGGCCGAGCTGGGCCTGCACCCGGGCGCACCGGTGTGGGCGACGGTCAAGGCGACGCAGACCCACGCATACCCGGCATGACACCGCACGCGGGCTACGGTGCCCCCATGAGCCTGAGCATCCGCAACCAGCTCCCCGGCACCGTCACCGCCGTCACCCCGGGCGAGGCCATGGCGACGGTCAGGGTCCGCCTCGCCGGCGGCCAGGACCTCACCGCGGCCATCACCCGGGACGCGGCCGAGGACCTGTCCCTCACCGCCGGTAGCGCCGTCCGCGCCCTGGTGAAGTCGACGGAGGTCTCCCTGGCGACCGCGCGCGTCCAGGGCCTGTCCATCCGCAACCAGTTGCCGGGTACGGTCACCGCCCTCACCCCCGGCGACGCCATGGCCTCCGTCAGGATCGCCGTCGAGGGCGCCGAACTGACCGCCGCGATCACCAGGGAGGCCGCCGACGATCTCGGGCTGGCCGTCGGCGTCCCCGTGGTCGCGCTCGTCAAGTCGACCGAGGTGTCGCTCGGGACCGCCTGACCCCGACGCCGGGGAGGGCGCCCGACACGACCCGACACGACCCGGCACGACGGCACGACAAGAGGCTCCGTACGGGCCCTGGGGGCGCGCACGGAGCCTCTTGTCCGTATACGGGGCTCAGTCCTCGTACGCGTCCAGCGGCGGGCAGGAGCAGACCAGGTTCCGGTCGCCGAAGGCCTGGTCGACGCGGCGCACCGGCGGCCAGTACTTGTCGGCGGCGGACACCCCTGCCGGGAAGACGGCCTCCTCACGCGTGTACGCGTGGTCCCAGTCACCGCCCAGCGCACCGGCGGTGTGCGGCGCGCCGCGCAGCGGGTTGTCGTCGGCGGGCCAGGCGCCGGAGCCGACCTTCTCGATCTCCGCGCGGATGGCGATCATCGCCTCGCAGAACCGGTCCAGCTCGGCCAGGTCCTCGGACTCGGTCGGCTCGATCATCAGCGTGCCGGCCACCGGGAACGACATCGTCGGCGCGTGGAAGCCGTAGTCGATCAGCCGCTTGGCGACGTCGTCGACGCTCACGCCGGTCGCCTTGGTCAGCGGGCGCAGGTCGATGATGCACTCGTGCGCGATCAGCCCGCCCGGGCCGTTGTACAGCACCGGGAAGTGCGCCTCCAGGCGCTTGGCGATGTAGTTGGCGGACAGCACGGCCACCTGGGTGGCGCGCTTGAGCCCCTCGCCGCCCATCAGCCGCACGTACGACCACGAGATCGGCAGGATGCCGGCCGAGCCCCACGGCGCCGCCGAGATCGGTCCGACGCCCGTCTGCGGACCGGCCGCGGGCTGCAGCGGGTGGTTGGGCAGGTACGGCGCCAGGTGCGATCGTACGGCCACGGGGCCGACGCCGGGACCGCCGCCGCCGTGCGGGATGCAGAAGGTCTTGTGCAGGTTCAGGTGGGAGACGTCGCCGCCGAAGTGACCCGGCTTGGCGAGGCCGACCAGGGCGTTGAGGTTGGCGCCGTCCACGTAGACCTGGCCGCCGGCGTCGTGCACCTGTGCGCAGATGTCGGCGACGTGCTCCTCGAAGACGCCGTGCGTGGAGGGGTAGGTGATCATCAGCACGGACAGTTCGTCGCGGTGCTTCTCGATCTTGGCGCGCAGGTCCTCGACGTCGATCTCGCCGTCCTCGGCGGTCTTGACGACGACCACCTTCATGCCCGCCATGACGGCACTCGCGGCGTTGGTGCCGTGCGCCGAGGACGGGATGAGGCAGACGGTGCGCTGATCGTCGCCGTTGGCGCGGTGGTAGGCGCGCACGGCGAGCAGGCCGGCGAACTCGCCCTGCGACCCGGCGTTGGGCTGGAGCGAGACCTTGTCGTACCCGGTGACCTCGGCGAGCCGCTCCTCCAGCTCGCGGATGAGGGTGAGGTAGCCCTGCGCCTGCTCGGCGGGCGCGAAGGGGTGCAGCCCGCCGAACTCGGACCAGGTGACCGGCTCCATCTCGGTGGTCGCGTTGAGCTTCATGGTGCAGGAGCCCAGCGGGATCATGCCGCGGTCCAGCGCGTAGTCGCGGTCGGCGAGACGGCGCAGGTAGCGCAGCATCGCCGTCTCCGAGCGGTGCTGGTGGAAGACGGGGTGCGTCAGGAAGTCGTCCGTGCGCAGCAGCGCCTCGGGCAGCGTCTCCCCGGTCGCCGCGTCCAGCGCCTCGATGTCACCCTCGACGCCGAAGGCGTTCCACACGCCGCCGACCTGGGCGCGCGTGGTGGTCTCGTCGCAGGCGAACGACAGGTGGTCGGCGTCGACGAGCCGCAGGTTGACGCCGTTTACTCGGGCGGCGTGGACGACGTCGGCGGCCCGGCCGGGCACGCGGGCGGTGACCGTGTCGAAGTAGGCGCCGTGGACGATCTCGACGCCGCCGGCCGCCAGACCCGCCGCGGTGACCGTGGCGTACCGGTGGGTGCGCCGCGCGATGGCCCGCAGCCCCTCGGGACCGTGGTACACGGCGTACATGCCGGCCATGACGGCGAGGAGCACCTGCGCGGTGCAGATGTTGCTGGTGGCCTTCTCGCGGCGGATGTGCTGCTCGCGGGTCTGCAGCGCGAGGCGGTAGGCCTTGTTGCCGTCGGCGTCCACGGAGACGCCGACCAGGCGGCCGGGCAGGCTGCGCGCGAACTTCTCGTGCACCGCCATGTAGCCGGCGTGCGGCCCGCCGAAGCCCATCGGTACGCCGAAGCGCTGCGTCGTGCCGATGGCGATGTCGGCGCCCAGCTCGCCGGGCGAGGTGAGCAGGGTGAGCGCGAGCAGGTCGGCGGCGACGGTGACGAGGGCGCCGAGCTCGTGCGCCCGGTCGACGACCGGCTTGATGTCGCGTACGGCACCGGAGGCGCCCGGGTACTGGATCAGGACGCCGTTGATCTCCCGCTCGGCCACCTCGGCCGGGATGCCCTCGCTGAGGTCGGCGACGACGACCTCGACGCCGGTCGGCTCCGCGCGGGTCTGTATCACGGCGATGGTCTGCGGCAGGGCGTCCGCGTCGACCAGGAAGAGGCCCTTCTTGTTCTTGCCCATGCGCCGGGAGAGCGCCATGGCCTCGGCGGCCGCGGTGCCCTCGTCGAGCAGCGAGGCGCCGGAGGTCGGCAGGCCGGTGAGCTCGGCGACCATCGTCTGGAAGTTCAGCAGGGCCTCGAGGCGGCCCTGGGAGATCTCCGGCTGGTACGGCGTGTAGGCGGTGTACCAGGCCGGGTTCTCCATGACGTTGCGCAGGATGACCGGCGGCGTGAAGGTGCCGTAGTAGCCGAGGCCGATCATGGAGTCGAGAACCTGGTTGCGGTCGGCCAGGGAGCGCAGCTCGGCCAGCACCTCGGCCTCGGAGCGCGCGCCCGGCAGGTCCAGCGCGTCGGCGTTCTTGATCACATCCGGCACCGCGGCGGCCGTCAGTTCGTCGAGCGAACCGTAACCGACCTGCGCGAGCATCTTGGCCCGTGCCTCAGGGTCGGGGCCGATATGGCGCTGCTCGAAAGGCATTGCCTGTTCGAGTTCGGAGAGCGGGGTGCGATGGGCGGTCATTGCGGAGGCCTCCTGGTCTGACGACCTTCGAGGGGCACCACGGCGCGGGTACCCGTACGGCCTCCCCCTCTGTCATCTCAACCTGAGAGCTTCACCGGTCGGGCCCGAAGGCACTCCCGGCTTTCACCGTCGGTGAGAGCGGAAGCCGTCGACACCCGCCCTGCTTTCCAGAGTGACCTCGTCCGTGCGGTACGTGAGCCTGAGAGATTCCGGGGAGGATTTGCTCCTTCGGCGCCTCCGGTGGTGTCCGGAGGACTCTCCCGCGCGGGGTCAGCAGCCGTTTGCCAGCCTACCAGCGAGGTCACCGCACGGACTTCGAGTGGCCGACCGACCCTAAGTGCTCTTTTGTAGTACTACGGATGATTCCGGCGGCTGGTGGGTCGGCTGGTGCGCGACCCCAGTGCGACCAAGTGGAGGGCCTCGTGCGTACCGACATCGACCCGCGCAATCTGATCGGCCGCAAGGCGTTCGACCTCGACGGCACCCGGATCGGCACCGTCGACGAGGTCTATCTCGACGACGCCACCGGCGTCCCCGAGTGGGCGGCCATACGCACCGGCCTGTTCAGCCGGGACGCCTTCGTTCCCCTGGAGCCCAGCGAGCTGGTCGACGGCGCCCTGCGCGTGCCCTTCGAGCGGGCCCTGATCAAGGAGGCTCCCGACTTCGGCGTCGGCCGCCACCTCTCGCCGGAGCAGGAACTCCAGCTCTACCACCACTACGGTCTCGACGTGGCCGCTCCTCCCCCGGCCCCCGACCGCGACTTCGGCAAGCTGGCGGGCCAGGGCAAGGAGGAGAGCTGACGGCCCAGCCCGCTGCACCGGCCCCCGGCACCGGCCGCCGGGCCGGTGCGGCGGACGACGCCGCGGACGCGGGCCCCTGCCGCTCCGACCCTTCCTGAAGGGCAGAGCGGTCCCCTGCGCGCGGCGCTGTCGCCCGTCGTCCCTTCTCCGCCTCGTCCCCGCCTCACATCCGGACCCACTGGGCCCCGCTCGCCGCACCGGTCAGGTGCCACTGATCTCCGGCGACCCGATCCGCCGGCCAACTTCCTGGCCGGACGCAGGACCCGCCGCCCCCGCCCGGCCGGCCCCCGCGTCGGGCACCGGGCCGGTCCTGGGGCCGGTCTCCAGGCCGGTCTCCAGGCCGGTCTCCAGGCCGGTCTCCAGGCCGGTCTCCAGGCCGGTCTCCAGGCCGGTCTCCAGGCCGGTCTCGGCATCGAGACCCCCGCCGGCCTCGGCACCGGTCTCGACGCCGCCGGTCTCCGCACCGAGCCCCCGGCCGATCCCCACGTCGGACCCCGCGCCAAGACCCCGGTCGGCCTCGGCGGTCGCGGGACCGGTGGCTCCGGGTCTTCGCGGTACGGGCGGGACCAGCGGCAGCGGATCCGCCGGTGTCAGATCCGGGTCGTCCACCGGAAAGGTCCGCACCCGGCCGGTCTCCGAGTACGGCGTCTCGAACCGCACGGTGACCCGGCCCAGCCCGCTGCCCTGCACCCACCCGTGTCCGTACTGCGCGTGCCGCACGTCGTGCCCCGACGGCCACCCGCGCTCGGCGGGGGCCGGCCGGTCCTCCTGGACGGGCTCGACGTCGGGTTCCTCGACGAGGTCGTCGCCCCGGCCCCCCGCCGCCTGGGCGAACAGGTCCTCCTGCGTGTAGTCGGCGAGCCCGCTGACGCCGACCCCGAGCAGCCGCACGCCACCGGTGGTGTCCACGGAGTCCAGCAGCCGGGCAGCGGCCTCCCGCACCACCGCCGGGTCGTCCGTGGGCCCCCGCAGCGTCTCGGAGCGCGTCAGCGTGGAGAAGTCGTACCTGCGCACCTTGAGCACGATGGTCCGCCCGGACAGCCCGGAACCGCGCAGCCGCCGCACACACCGGTCGGCCAGCCGCCCGACTTCCACGCCGACCCGCACCCGGTCGTGGATGTCCACGTCGTAGGTGTCTTCGACGGACACCGACTTGGTCTCCCGCTCGGCCACCACGGGCCGTTCGTCGCGGGCCAGCGCCATGGCGTACAGGGCGTGCCCGTGCGCCTTGCCCAGCAGCCGTACGAGCTCGTCCTCGCCCGCCTCGGCGATTTCTCCGACCGTGGTGATCCCGGCCCGCCGCAGATGGTCGCCCGTGGCCGGCCCCACCCCGGGCAGCGTCCGCACGGTCATCGGCTCGAGCATGGCCCGCTCCGTCCCCGGCGGGATGAGGACCAGCCCGTCGGGTTTGGCCTGCTCCGAGGCGATCTTGGCAAGCATCTTGGAAGCGGCCAGCCCCACGGACCCGGTGAGGCCGGTGACGGTGCGGATGTCCGCGCGGAGCTTCGCCCCGGCCAGCCGCGCCGATCCCGCGTCCCGGGCCGTCCCGCCGGCCTCCAGGTCCACGAAGGCCTCGTCCAGGCTCAGCGGCTCCACCAGCGGTGACAGTTCACGCAGCAGCCGCATCACCTGCTCGCTGATCGACCGGTAGAACTCGAAGCGCGGGACGAGGTACGCGGCGTTGGGTGCGAGCCGCCGGGCCTGGCCCATGGGCATCGCCGAGTGGACGCCGAAGACCCGCGCCTCGTACGAGCAGGTGGCGACCACACCGCGGGGTCCGAGGCCGCCTACGACGACGGCCTTCCCGCGCAGACTCGGCTTGGACGCCTGCTCCACCGAGGCGAAGAAGGCATCCATGTCGAGATGCAGGATCGTGGGCGCGGTTCTCACATCTCCGATGCTGCCCTACGCCACTGACAATGCCCCGCCCGCGTGCGGCGGTGTTTCAGACCGCCCGGTTGCGCCGCCGCGCCAGCTCGTCCGCCGGATTGTGCCCCACGAGGGTCTCCCCGGTGTCGATCCGCTCCCCGTGCAGTTGTGAGAGCGCGCTCTCCACGTCGCGCCAGACCACGCCGACGGCGATCCCGAAGATGCCCTGGCCGCCCTGGAGCAGGGCGTGCACCTCGTCGGGCGAGGTGCACTCGTAGACCGTGGCGCCGTCGCTCATCAGCGTCACGCGCTCCAGGTCACGGAAGTCGCGCTCCCGGAGGTGCTGGACCGCGGTGCGGATGTTCTGCAGCGACACCCCGGTGTCCAGGAAGCGCTTGACGATTTTCAACACGACCACGTCGCGGAAGCCGTACAGACGCTGCGTGCCGGATCCGTGCGCGGGCCTCACGCTGGGCTCGACCAGAGCCGTGCGGGCCCAGTAGTCGAGTTGCCGGTAGGTGATACCGGCGGCGGCGCAGGCCGTCGGCCCGCGGTAGCCGATCTGCTCGGACGCCATGGACGTCGCCCCTCCGCTGCTCGGCACGGCAGCCGCTCGCTGCGGAGCAGGGTCGGCCGCCCCACCGTGCTGGGGATGCCCCCCGCCGGCGCGGAGCCGAGAGCTCGTGGGAGGGTACGGACCGTTTGCCCCGAGGCTCTGCCCGGGGCCACCCCCAGTCGTACCGTCGCCGCTGATTCTCACGCCGACCTCCGTCCTTGACCTGCCTCCTCGACGGTAGGCAGTCACCAAGGGTGCGTCAACGATCGCCACACTCGGCACGCCGGGTGATAATCACCCTACGAGTGGTTTCGCGTGCCCAACCGCGGGGAAAGGCTAGCCGAATGTGCCCGGAGGAGGGCCGCGCGACGTCCGCGAACGCCTCGGCTCCCGTGCCTCACTGGTTACTGGTCCCGAAGTCCTCCGGCGAGATCTGGTCGAGGAACTCGCGGAACTTCTCCACCTCGTCCTCCTGCTCGTCCGGGATGGCGATGCCGGCGTCGTCGAGCACCGTGTCACTGCCGTAGATCGGCGTTCCGGTGCGCAGGGCCAGCGCTATGGCGTCGGACGGCCTGGCACTCACCTCGACGCCGCTGGCGAAGACCAGCTCGGCGTAGAAGACCCCGTCGCGCAGGTCCGTGATGCGTACTTCCGTGAGCTCCTGGCCGACGGCTTCCAGCACGTCCTTGAACAGGTCGTGGGTCAGCGGCCGCGCGGGCGCCATGCCCTGCTGGGCGAAGGCGATCGCCGTCGCCTCCCCCGGCCCGATCCAGATGGGGAGGTAACGGTCGCCTCCGACCTCGCGCAGCAGCACGATCGGTTGGTTGGAGGGCATCTCGACCCGGACACCTACGACATCGAGCTCGTTCACACAGCAACCCTAGGCCGTGCCCGGGACATTTGGGTAGTCGGGCCGGGATCAGGTGGGCGTTCCGGGTCTTCCGGCCGCTCGTTTCAGGGCAGCCGCACGCCGAGGGCGGCCTGCACCAGCGCCGCGTGCAGCTTCACCGCCAGCCCCGCCAGCTCCTTGGTACGGGCTTCGGCGTGTGCCCTGGTCTGCGGGTTGCGGTGACGCTTCAGCGGGGCCACCACCTGGTCCACGAGCCCGGCCTCCCGGTCGGCTGCGGCCTTCATCACCCGCAGGTGCCGCGGTTCGATACCGAATCGCCCCAGCTCCACCACCAGTGACGCCACGGTGACCGCCTCGGCGTCGTACGTTCCGTCGGGCAGCGGAGCCAGGAGCCCGTAGGACTCCCACTCCTTCAGCTCCTGGTCGCCGACTCCGGCCGCGGCGAGCAGCTCGTCCCGCCCGATCCGGGCCGCTGCGGTCCCCTCGGCGGGCTCCGGGACGGCCTCCCCGTCCCGCTGCCTGCCCAGCGTCGGCAACGGCACTGCCTCGCCCCGTTCCATCGCGTCCAGGTGCTCGCGGATCACCTTCAGCGGCAGATAGTGGTCCCGCTGCATGCGCAGCACCTGGCCGAGGCGCTCGACGTCGCGCGCGCTGAACTTGCGGTACCCGGCCGGGGTCCGCCGCGGCTCGACGAGGCCCTCCGACTCCAGAAAGCGGATTTTGGAGATGGTGACGTCGGGGAACTCGTCACGCAGCGCGTTCAGCACGGCGCCGATGCTCATCAGCCCACTGTCCGTGGCGACGGCGCCGTGTCCGGCACCGCCGCTCGGTGTTCGAAGCATGGACCTTCCCTGGAGGTTCCCCGGGCGGAGCCCGGGGGCGGGTCAGTAACCCCGCTGGCTCGCGTAGAAGACCAGCCGGTACTTGCCGATCTGTACCTCGTCACCGTTGGACAGGGCGACCTGGTCGATGCGCTCGCGGTTGACGTACGTGCCGTTCAGGCTGCCGACATCGGCCACCGTGAACGAGCCGTCCGGACTGCGGCGGAACTCCACGTGCCGGCGCGAGACCGTCACGTCGTCCAGGAAGATGTCGCTCTGCGGATGACGCCCGGCGGTGGTCAGCTCGCCGTCCAGCAGGAAGCGGCTGCCGGAGTTGGGACCGCGGCGCACGACCAGGAGCGCGGAGCCGAGCGGCAGCGCGTCGACGGCCGCCTGCGCCTCGGGAGAGAGTGCCGGCATCGCCGTCTGGCCGGTGACCTCGGCGTCGTACGCCTCCAGGCCGGAGATGGAGATCGTGGAGGTCGTCTCGGACGCACGCTCCGGAACCGCCCCGGCACGCAGCGGCGCGCCGCAGTTGGAGCAGAAGCGGCTGTTCTCCGCGTTGCGGTTACCGCACCTCGTACACACCAGGGCCGACATGGACGGATCCTCCTGCCGCGGCTGCCCCGACGGGGCGTTCGACGCGTACGGACCGGGGGCAAAACCTCCACCCGCACCTGAGGTCGACGGTTGCCCGAAACCTATGTCGCCGGACTGCGCAGGGTCAACAGACGCCGCGCCCTGACCACCGGAAATGTCACCGCCCGGACCAGCCACCTGGTCCCGGAACATCGGGCGCCCGCCCTCCGCGTCAGGCTGTGCCCGATGGCGAGCGGTCGCGTTCTCGCGCCCCTCTCGCGCACTCTTGCCGAACAACTTCGCAAACAACTTCACGGGCGCTTCCCCTTGACCGAAACAGACCCGCCCGTGGGGCAGGACGAACCCTGACTGACCGTACTGACCGACCCGGACACCTTCACAACGTCCGTCTCCACCAGACAGTTTCCACCACGCACCACCCAATCGGTGCGCCGACCCCCCGCAACCTCATGCCCTCGCCTGTCGCCCCCCATGCACCGCCGGTTCACTGGGAGGACGACCGAGCGTAGTCAGGCCGCTCCGCCGCTCGCAAGGCGTCCACGACGATCTTGCTCGACCGCTCAACAGTAACGGTGGCCTGTTCCTTTTCCAGAGTCTGCACCACGCCTCCAGGAATGTTGAGAGCCGGTTCGAGGTCCTGCGGCTTGCCGATGACCTGGAAACGATAGGGCGCGTTGATCTTGTTCCCGTCGACGCTCACGGTCTTGTCGGAGTCCGTGAGGTACGTACCGGCGACCACCCGTACGTCGTTCACCTGGATCGCCTCGGCACCCGCCGCGCGCAGCTCCTGTATCGCGTCGAGCAGCATGTCCGCCTGAACCGCCCCCTTCGTGTCCTCGATCGTCACCGTGATGCCGGGCCCCTGCGCGGCCACGGTGCCCGCGAGGATGCCGAGTTGCCGCTCCTTCTCGAGCGTCTGCCTGCGTGCCTCTTCGGCCTGGTCGGAGCTGTTCTCCAGCTCGTCGCGCTGCTTCTCGAGGCCCTGCTTCTCGTCTTCAAGACGCTGAGTACGGTCGTCCAGTTCATCGAGGATGCGGACCAGATCCTCCTGCCGGGCGCCGCGCAGCGCGCTGTCGCCGTCGCTGTTCGACGCCACCTGGACGGCAAGGCCGAACCCGAGGCCGAAGAGGAGAAGGGCGACGATGAGTTGGGCCCGGGTCAGGCGCGGCGGCCACAGCCCCTTGAACAGCCGCTGCCTACCGGTCAGTCCGGGCTCCGGCTCGGGCCGCCGCTCCGCCTGCTCCTCGTTCGGTCCTTCACCGGCCGGTGCGTCCGCCGCCGGGGACACCGCCAAAGGGGTCGGCGGCACCTCGTCGGGCAGTTCCTTGCGCAGGCTGTTCGCGCCCTGCTCGTCGTGGTCGCTCATCGGCCTCACGCCCGGAAGACGTGGCGTCGGATCGCCGCGGCGTTGGAGAAGATGCGGATCCCGAGGACAACCACCACACCGGTGGACAACTGGGCTCCGACGCCCAACTTGTCGCCCAGGAACACGATCAGTGCGGCCACGACCACGTTCGACAGGAACGACACCACGAAGACCTTGTCGTCGAAGATGCCGTCGAGCATGGCCCGCAGACCGCCGAATACGGCGTCGAGCGCCGCGACGACGGCGATCGGCAGATAAGGCTCGACGGCCGCCGGCACCTCGGGCCGGACCAAGAGGCCGGCCACGACTCCCACGACGAGGCCCAGTACGGCGATCACGATGTGCCCTTCTCGGTTATCGGCTGTGCTGTACGTACGATCACACTCGTCGCGGCCGGCAGCTCGAGGTCGTCCGCGACGGAGATGGCGGTCCGAATGCCGTAGTTCTCCTGCAGGGCGTGCAGGTAGAGCCCGTCGGCACTGTCCTGGAACCTGGTGCTGAGCCGCTCCCCGTCCCCCACCGCGAGCACCGTGTACGGCGGCACCAGCGGCCTGTTGTCGACCAGTATCGCGTCACCGGCGGCCCTGATCGCGGACAGCGCCGTCAGCCGCTGTCCGTTGATGGAGACCGCCTCGGCCCCCGACTCCCACAGCCCGTTGACCACGCGCTGCATGTCCCGGTCCCGCACCCGGCCCGTGTCGGCGAACCCGGAGGTACCACGCGGCTGCCCGTCACCGCCCGTGCCCGTGTCCTTGGCGTCGTTCACCACGAGCTTCACACCCGGGCCGTGCACCTCGACCGCGCCCGACAGGATCCCCATCAGGTCGGAGCGGCCACCGTCGCCGTTCTTCTCGAGGGCCTCGCGTTGCCGCGCGCTCACGTCCTCGCGCAGTTGGTCGACGCTCTCCTCGAGCCGGTCGGCCGCTGAGGTCTCCCCCTCGATGCGGTCGATGAGCTCTTCGCGTTCCTTGGCCACGGCGGGAGCCGCGACCCGCGCCTGGGCCGCACCGACCGTCACGACCAGGGCGGCCAGCACCAGGCCGGCGGCCAGTCCCAGCTTGGCGCGGAGGGTCTTGGGCAGCCCGCCGGTGCCGTCGGCCTTCTTCCGCGCGGCGGCCTCGGCGTATCCGTCGTCGAGGCTGTGGTCCATGACGTTGGTGAGCAAAGACATGGACGCGTCCGGGCGCGCGGGCCGCGTGAATGTGCTCCGAACGGGGGGTTGCTGCGGCATGCCGCACATCGTCGCACGCCACGGCCACTACCTCCGAACGGCCCCACCGGCGTGCCGGACAGGCCCCCTTGGGGACACTTGTCCGGCACGCGCGCGTGCGGGATGTTCTTACCGGCCCGCGCTGTCCACCACAGCGGACCACTCGTCGAGCAGCGCCTGCGCGGAGGCATCGTCGGGGCCCTCGGCCCACAGATGGGTGACCGCCTCGGCCGGGTCGGGCAGCACCATCACCCAGCGTCCGTCGGTCTCCACCACCCGCACCCCGTCCGTGGTGTCCACGAAGCGGTCTCCGGCCGCCTCGACGACCCGCCGCATCACCAGGCCCTTGACCGCCCAGGGAGTGGCCAGATCACGCTTCAGGACGTGCGCCCGCGGGATCCGCGCGTCGATCTGGCTCAGCGTGAGCTGTGTCCGCGCCACCAGCCCGATCAGCCGTACGAAGGCCGCCGTTCCGTCGTAGACGCTGCTGAACTCGGGGACGATGAAGCCGCCCTTGCCGTCGCCGCCGAAGATCGCGCCTTCCTCACCGCCGACACGCGTCAGGTCATCGGGAGACGTGGTCGTCCATTCGACCTGGGTTCCGTGGTACGCCGCCACCTGCTCGGCGATCCGGGTGGTCGTCACCGGCAGCGCGACCCGGCCACTGCGCCGCTCGGCGGCGATCAGATCCAGCATCACCAGCAGCGCCCGGTCGTCCTCGATGATGCGGCCCTTCTCGTCGACGAGCGACAACCGCTCACCGACCGGGTCGAACCGCACACCGAACGCAGCCCGCGAGGACGCCACGATCTCCCCGAGCCGCACCAGTCCCGACCGCCGCATGTCGGCCGACTCGGTCGGCCTGGATTCGTCGAGACCGGGGTTGATGGTCAGCGAGTCGACGCCCAGCTTCCCGAGCAGACTGGGCAGGACCAGCCCCGAGCTGCCGTTTGAGGCGTCGACGACCACCTTGAGACCGGATTCGGCGATCCCCGTGATGTCGATGTTCCGCAGCAGCGACCCGGTGTACGAGTCGAAGACGCTGGACGGGAAGTGCAGGTCTCCGATCTCTCCGGGGAACGCCCTCCGGTACTCCTGCCGCGCGAACACCCGGTCCAGCTTGCGCTGGCTGCCCTGCGACAGGTCGGCGCCCTGTCCGTCGAAGAACATGATGTCCACGGAGTCCGGCACACCGGGTGTGGTCCGGATCATGATCCCGCCGGCGCTGCCCCGCGCGGTCTGCTGCCGCGCCACGGGCAGCGGCACGTTCTCCAGGTCCCGTACGTCGATGGCGCTGGCCTGCAGGGCGGAGATCACCGCCCGCTTCAGCGCGCGTGCACCGCGGGAGTGGTCGCGGGCCGTGGTGACGGTGGAGCCCTTCTTCAGCGTGGTCGCGTAGGCGCCTGCCAGCCGCACGGCCAGCTCCGGCGTGATCTCCACGTTCAGGATGCCGGACACCCCGCGGGCGCCGAAGAGATGCGCCTGGCCCCGGGACTCCCAGATGACCGAGGTGTTGACGAAGGCACCGGCCTCGATGGTCTTGAACGGGTAGACCCGGACGTTGCCCTGGATGATCGATTCTTCACCGACCAGGCACTCGTCACCGATGACCGCGCCGTCCTCGATCCGCGCGGCACGCATGATGTCGGTGTTCTTGCCGACGACGCAGCCCCGCAGATTGCTGTGCGGCCCGACGTACACGTTGTCCGCCACGACGGCCTTGTGCAGGAACGCGCCGCTCTTGACGACGACGTTGGAGCCGACGACCGTGTGTTCCCGGATCTCGGCGCCGGCCTCGATCTTGGCGTAGTCGCCGATGTAGAGGGGCCCGCGGAGCACGGCATCGGGATGCACCTCGGCGCCCTCGGCCACCCAGACGCCGGGCGAGATCTCGAAGCCGTCGATGTCGACGTCGACCTTGCGCTCCAGTACGTCCGCCTGGGCCTTCACATAGCTTTCGTGGGTACCGACGTCCTCCCAGTAGCCCTCGGCGATGTAGCCGTAGACGGGCTTGCCTTCCTTCATGAGCTGTGGGAAGACGTCACCGGACCAGTCCACCGGCACGTCGGGATCTACGTAGTCGAATACCTCGGGTTCCATGACGTAGATGCCGGTGTTCACGGTGTCCGAGAAGACCTGGCCCCAGGTCGGCTTCTCCAGGAAGCGCTCGACCTTGCCCTCCTCGTCGACAATGGTGATGCCGAATTCCAGCGGGTTGGGCACGCGTGTCAGACACACGGTGACGAGCGCGCCCTTTTCCTTGTGGAAATTGATCAGGTCGGTGAGGTCGAAGTCGGTCAGGGCATCGCCGGAAATGACGAGGAAGGCATCGTCCTTCAATGCCTCCTCCGCGTTCTTGACGCTTCCGGCGGTACCGAGTGGCTTCTCCTCGTTAGCATAGGTGAGCTCCATTCCGAGCTCCTCGCCGTCACCGAAGTAGTTCTTGACCAGCGAGGCCAGGAACTGGACGGTGACGACGGTCTCGTTGAGCCCATGCCTTTTAAGCAGCCGCAGAACGTGCTCCATGATCGGCCGGTTGGCCACCGGCAGGAGCGGCTTGGGCATGCTCGAGGTCATGGGACGAAGGCGTGTGCCTTCGCCTCCAGCCATCACGACGGCCTTCATGTCGGAAGCGTCCTCCTGTAAGAGACGACGGATTGACCGACTTCACCCGTCCAGAGTCCCTCACTTTTGCAGCGGGGGCCATCTGGCCACCGGTGGGCGGCACAATCGGCGAGTTCAATCGGTCATGGTGTCCGCACGGACCAAGCGGCGGACCTGTACCACGTAGAGAACACCTGCCCACCAATACAGGGTTGTACCCCATCCGGCGAACGCCCATCCGAAAACAGCGGCCAGTGACGCGATCCATCCGCTCCCGTCACTGAGTAGAAGCAGCGGGAAGGCGTACATGAGGTTGAACGTGGCCGCCTTCCCGAGGAAGTTCACCTGCGGCGGCGGATAGCCGTGGCGTCGCAGGACACCCACCATCACGAGCAGGACGGCTTCCCGGGCAAGCAGTACAAGGGTCAACCAGAGCGGAAGAATCTCGCGCCAGGTAAGGCCCACCAGAGTCGACAGAATGTAGAGCCGGTCGGCCGCCGGGTCCAGGAGCCGGCCGAGGCTGCTGATCTGGTTCCAGCGTCGCGCGAGCTTCCCGTCCAGGTAGTCACTGACTCCGCTCAGGGCCAGCACCAACAGCGCCCAGCCGTCACTCTGCGAGCCACCGAACTCGGGGCGGAGGATCAGCCAGAGGAAGAGCGGCACGCCGGCGAGGCGCGCCATGCTGAGGATGTTCGGGATGGTGAGGACCCGGTCGGTCTGCACGCGGGTCTCCTGGACCTCCACGCGGGGGCCTCCTGGGGGACGAGTCAATGATGCTCACTGACCCTACCTCAACGCAAAAAAGCTCTGGCTCCTGGGCTGCATGCCCAAGAGCCAGAGCTCTAAAAGGAGTTCGGCGGCGTCCTACTCTCCCACAGGGTCCCCCCTGCAGTACCATCGGCGCTGTAAGGCTTAGCTTCCGGGTTCGAAATGTAACCGGGCGTTTCCCCTACGCTATGACCACCGAAACACTATGAAACAGACAACCAACCCGGTGACCAACACAGGTCTGATTGTTCGTGGTTTCAGAACCAACACAGTGGACGCGAGCAACTGAGGACAAGCCCTCGGCCTATTAGTACCGGTCACCTCCACACCTTGCGGTGCTTCCAGATCCGGCCTATCAACCCAGTCGTCTACTGGGAGCCTTAACCCCTCAAGGGGGTGGGAGTCCTCATCTCGAAGCAGGCTTCCCGCTTAGATGCTTTCAGCGGTTATCCCTCCCGAACGTAGCCAACCAGCCATGCCCTTGGCAGGACAACTGGCACACCAGAGGTTCGTCCGTCCCGGTCCTCTCGTACTAGGGACAGCCCTTCTCAAGACTCCTACGCGCACAGCGGATAGGGACCGAACTGTCTCACGACGTTCTAAACCCAGCTCGCGTACCGCTTTAATGGGCGAACAGCCCAACCCTTGGGACCGACTCCAGCCCCAGGATGCGACGAGCCGACATCGAGGTGCCAAACCATCCCGTCGATATGGACTCTTGGGGAAGATCAGCCTGTTATCCCCGGGGTACCTTTTATCCGTTGAGCGACGGCGCTTCCACAAGCCACCGCCGGATCACTAGTCCCGACTTTCGTCCCTGCTCGACCCGTCGGTCTCACAGTCAAGCTCCCTTGTGCACTTACACTCAACACCTGATTGCCAACCAGGCTGAGGGAACCTTTGGGCGCCTCCGTTACTCTTTAGGAGGCAACCGCCCCAGTTAAACTACCCATCAGACACTGTCCCTGATCCGGATCACGGACCCAGGTTAGACATCCAGCACGACCAGACTGGTATTTCAACGACGACTCCCCCTGAACTGGCGTCCAGAGTTCACAGTCTCCCAGCTATCCTACACAAGCCGAACCGAACACCAATATCAAACTGTAGTAAAGGTCCCGGGGTCTTTCCGTCCTGCTGCGCGAAACGAGCATCTTTACTCGTAGTGCAATTTCACCGGGCCTATGGTTGAGACAGTCGAGAAGTCGTTACGCCATTCGTGCAGGTCGGAACTTACCCGACAAGGAATTTCGCTACCTTAGGATGGTTATAGTTACCACCGCCGTTTACTGGCGCTTAAGTTCTCAGCTTCGCCCCACCGAAATGGAGCTAACCGGTCCCCTTAACGTTCCAGCACCGGGCAGGCGTCAGTCCGTATACATCGCCTTACGGCTTCGCACGGACCTGTGTTTTTAGTAAACAGTCGCTTCTCGCTGGTCTCTGCGGCCACCCCCAGCTCAGAGAGAAAATCTC